>NZ_BAAAXG010000027.1:80000-443310 GCF_039535475.1 Streptomyces showdoensis
CAGTCGTCATGGGCTGTCACCCATGCCTGAACACATAGGGCATGTGGAGGGAACGAGGGGAAGTGAAACATCTCAGTACCCTCAGGAAGAGAAAACAACCGTGATTCCGGGAGTAGTGGCGAGCGAAACCGGATGAGGCCAAACCGTATGCGTGTGAGACCCGGCAGGGGTTGCGCATGCGGGGTTGTGGGATCTCTTTTTCACAGTCTGCCGGCTGTGAGACGAGTCAGAAACCGTATGGATAGGCGAAGGACATGCGAAAGGTCCGGCGTAGAGGGTAAGACCCCCGTAGCTGAAATTCATGCGGCTCGTTTAAGAGACACCCAAGTAGCACGGGGCCCGAGAAATCCCGTGTGAATCTGGCGGGACCACCCGCTAAGCCTAAATATTCCCTGGTGACCGATAGCGGATAGTACCGTGAGGGAATGGTGAAAAGTACCGCGGGAGCGGAGTGAAATAGTACCTGAAACCGTGTGCCTACAAGCCGTGGGAGCGTCGGACATAGCTTGCTATGTCTCGTGACTGCGTGCCTTTTGAAGAATGAGCCTGCGAGTTTGCGGTGTGTTGCGAGGTTAACCCGTGTGGGGAAGCCGTAGCGAAAGCGAGTCCGAATAGGGCGGTTCAGTAGCACGCTCAAGACCCGAAGCGGAGTGATCTAGCCATGGGCAGGTTGAAGCGGAGGTAAGACTTCGTGGAGGACCGAACCCACCAGGGTTGAAAACCTGGGGGATGACCTGTGGTTAGGGGTGAAAGGCCAATCAAACTCCGTGATAGCTGGTTCTCCCCGAAATGCATTTAGGTGCAGCGTCGTGTGTTTCTTGCCGGAGGTAGAGCACTGGATAGGCGATGGGCCCTACCGGGTTACTGACCTTAGCCAAACTCCGAATGCCGGTAAGTGAGAGCACGGCAGTGAGACTGTGGGGGATAAGCTCCATGGTCGAGAGGGAAACAGCCCAGAGCATCGACTAAGGCCCCTAAGCGTACGCTAAGTGGGAAAGGATGTGGAGTCGCAGAGACAACCAGGAGGTTGGCTTAGAAGCAGCCACCCTTGAAAGAGTGCGTAATAGCTCACTGGTCAAGTGATTCCGCGCCGACAATGTAGCGGGGCTCAAGCGTACCGCCGAAGTCGTGTCATTGCAGCAATAAGCCCCAACGGGTGCTGTGATGGGTAGGGGAGCGTCGTGTGCCGGGTGAAGCAGCCGCGGAAGCGAGTTGTGGACGGTTCACGAGTGAGAATGCAGGCATGAGTAGCGATACACACGTGAGAAACGTGTGCGCCGATTGACTAAGGGTTCCTGGGTCAAGCTGATCTGCCCAGGGTAAGTCGGGACCTAAGGCGAGGCCGACAGGCGTAGTCGATGGACAACCGGTTGATATTCCGGTACCCGCTTTGAAACGCCCAATATCGAGCCCATTAATGCTAAGGCCGTGAAGCCGCCCCGGAGCCTTCGGGCAAAGGGGAGTGGTGGAGCCGCTGACCCAAGGTGGTAGTAGGTAAGCGATGGGGTGACGCAGGAAGGTAGTCCAGCCCGGGCGGTGGTTGTCCCGGGGTAAGGGTGTAGGCCGTGTGATAGGCAAATCCGTCACACATTAAGGCTGAGACCTGATGCCGAGCCGATTGTGGTGAAGTGGATGATCCTATGCTGTCGAGAAAAGCCTCTAGCGAGTTTCATGGCGGCCCGTACCCTAAACCGACTCAGGTGGTCAGGTAGAGAATACCGAGGCGTTCGGGTGAACTATGGTTAAGGAACTCGGCAAAATGCCCCCGTAACTTCGGGAGAAGGGGGGCCATCACTGGTGATCGGATTTACTCCGTGAGCTGGGGGTGGCCGCAGAGACCAGCGAGAAGCGACTGTTTACTAAAAACACAGGTCCGTGCGAAGCCGTAAGGCGATGTATACGGACTGACGCCTGCCCGGTGCTGGAACGTTAAGGGGACCGGTTAGCTCTGTTTCGACAGGGCGAAGCTGAGAACTTAAGCGCCAGTAAACGGCGGTGGTAACTATAACCATCCTAAGGTAGCGAAATTCCTTGTCGGGTAAGTTCCGACCTGCACGAATGGCGTAACGACTTCTCGACTGTCTCAACCATAGGCCCGGTGAAATTGCACTACGAGTAAAGATGCTCGTTTCGCGCAGCAGGACGGAAAGACCCCGGGACCTTTACTACAGTTTGATATTGGTGTTCGGTTCGGCTTGTGTAGGATAGGTGGGAGACTTTGAAGCCGTGACGCCAGTCATGGTGGAGTCGCCGTTGAAATACCACTCTGGTCGTGCTGGATGTCTAACCTCGGTCCGTGATCCGGATCAGGGACAGTGTCTGATGGGTAGTTTAACTGGGGCGGTTGCCTCCCAAAGGGTAACGGAGGCGCCCAAAGGTTCCCTCAGCCTGGTTGGCAATCAGGTGTTGAGTGTAAGTGCACAAGGGAGCTTGACTGTGAGACCGACGGGTCGAGCAGGGACGAAAGTCGGGACTAGTGATCCGGCGGTGGCTTGTGGAAGCGCCGTCGCTCAACGGATAAAAGGTACCCCGGGGATAACAGGCTGATCTTCCCCAAGAGTCCATATCGACGGGATGGTTTGGCACCTCGATGTCGGCTCGTCGCATCCTGGGGCTGGAGTCGGTCCCAAGGGTTGGGCTGTTCGCCCATTAAAGCGGTACGCGAGCTGGGTTTAGAACGTCGTGAGACAGTTCGGTCCCTATCCGCTGTGCGCGTAGGAATATTGAGAAGGGCTGTCCCTAGTACGAGAGGACCGGGACGGACGAACCTCTGGTGTGCCAGTTGTCCTGCCAAGGGCATGGCTGGTTGGCTACGTTCGGGAGGGATAACCGCTGAAAGCATCTAAGCGGGAAGCCTGCTTCGAGATGAGTATTCCCACCTCCTTGAGAGGGTAAGGCTCCCAGTAGACGACTGGGTTGATAGGCCGGATGTGGAAGCCCAGTAATGGGTGGAGCTGACCGGTACTAATAGGCCGAGGGCTTGTCCTCAGTTGCTCGCGTCCACTGTGTTAGTTCTGAAGTAACGAACTCGCCCCTCCTATGGGGGTGCGGCTTGAGTTCAACTTCATAGTGTTTCGGTGGTCATAGCGTTAGGGAAACGCCCGGTTACATTCCGAACCCGGAAGCTAAGCCTTTCAGCGCCGATGGTACTGCAGGGGGGACCCTGTGGGAGAGTAGGACGCCGCCGAACAATCATTGTGGGAAAGCCCCGCACCTTATGGTGCGGGGCTTTTCTGCGTTCACGGGCCACCCCTGTGCATCCGGTGGCCATGGCTGAGGGTAAGGTCATGGGGCACATCGTCAACTTGCTCCCACAGGAGGCCCCCGGGTGGAGGTCCAGGAGACTCGCGTTCAGACGGACCGGGTCCTCACCATCCCCAACATCCTCAGCATGGCTCGCCTCGTCGGCGTGCCACTCTTCCTGTGGTTGATCCTCCGGCCTGTGTTCGGCGGACCCAACAGCGACGGCTGGGCGCTGCTCGTCCTGGCCCTGAGTGGTGTCAGCGACTATCTCGACGGGAAGCTGGCCCGGCGCTGGAATCAGATCAGCAACCTCGGCCGGCTGCTCGACCCCGCCGCCGACCGGCTGTACATCCTTTCCACGCTCGTGGGCCTCACCTGGCGGGAGATCCTTCCGCTGTGGCTGACCGCCGTCCTTTTGGCGCGTGAGCTGATGCTGCTGGTCGCTGTGGCGATCCTCCGCCGGCACGGGTATCCGCCGCCGCAGGTGAACTTCCTCGGGAAAGCTGCCACTTTCAACTTGATGTACGCGTTCCCGTTGCTGCTGCTCAGTGACGGAACCGGCTGGCTTTCGTCACTCGCTGAAGTTTTCGGGTGGGCCTTCGCCGGATGGGGTACAACTCTGTATTGGTGGGCAGGGATCCTCTACGTGGTCCAGGTCCGTCGACTCGTGAAGGCGGATACCGCGGCCGATTGAGCCCGTCCGTCCCGTGCCGTGCAGCGTCGCCGGCAGGAACGAGGACGCCTGAGGGCCGAAAGCGGACAGGTGAAGTCGGCAGGACCGTCGTCTCTTCAAGGAGGACGCTTCCGACATGAAGGCCGTCGTGATGGCCGGTGGCGAGGGCACCCGCCTGCGCCCCATGACCTCGAGCATGCCCAAGCCTCTCTTGCCGGTCGCCAACCGGCCGATCATGGAGCACGTGCTGCGGCTGCTCAAAAGGCACGGTCTCAACGAGACCGTCGTCACCGTGCAGTTTCTCGCCTCCCTCGTCCGGAATTACTTCGGTGACGGAGAAGAGCTCGGAATGGAGCTCACGTACGCGAACGAGGAGAAACCGCTCGGCACCGCGGGGAGTGTGAAGAATGCCGAGGAGGCGTTGAAGGACGACGCCTTCGTCGTCATCTCCGGGGACGCGCTCACCGATTTCGACCTCTCCGATCTGATCGCCTTCCACAAGGAGAAGGGCGCGCTCGTCACGGTCTGTCTGACCCGGGTGCCCAATCCGCTGGAATTCGGCATCACGATCGTCGACGAGGAAGGCAAGGTCGAACGATTCCTGGAGAAGCCGACCTGGGGGCAGGTCTTCTCGGACACGGTGAACACGGGCATCTACGTCATGGAGCCCGAGGTCTTCGACTACGTCGAGCCGGACGTTCCCGTCGACTGGTCGGGTGACGTCTTCCCGCAGCTGATGAAGGAAGGCAAGCCGATCTACGGCTATGTCGCCGAGGGATACTGGGAGGACGTCGGCACCCACGAGAGCTATGTGAAGGCCCAGGCCGACGTCCTGGAGGGCAAGGTCCAGGTCGACATCGACGGCTTCGAGATCTCGCCGGGCGTCTGGGTCGCCGAAGGGGCCGAGGTCCACCCCGACGCCGTACTGCGCGGGCCGCTCTACATCGGCGACTACGCCAAGGTGGAGGCCGACGCCGAGATCCGCGAGCACACCGTGATCGGATCCAACGTCGTGGTCAAGAGCGGAGCCTTCCTGCACAAGGCCGTCATCCACGACAACGTCTACGTAGGGCCGCAGAGCAATCTGCGCGGCTGTGTCATCGGCAAGAACACCGATGTCATGCGGGCGGCCCGGATCGAGGACGGGGCGGTCATCGGCGACGAGTGCCTGATCGGTGAGGAATCGATCGTGCAGGGCAACGTCCGGGTCTACCCGTTCAAGACGATCGAGGCCGGTGCCTTCGTCAACACCTCCGTCATCTGGGAGTCGCGCGGCCAGGCGCACCTCTTCGGCGCGCGCGGGGTGTCCGGCATCCTCAACGTGGAGATCACACCCGAGCTGGCCGTGCGGCTGGCGGGCGCGTACGCCACCACGCTCAAGAAGGGCGCGACGGTCACCACCGCCCGCGACCACTCGCGCGGTGCGCGGGCGCTCAAGCGGGCGGTGATCTCCGCCCTGCAGGCCAGCGCCATCGACGTACGGGACCTGGAGAACGTGCCGCTGCCGGTGGCGCGGCAGCAGACGGCACGCGGAAGCGCCGGCGGGATCATGGTGCGGACGTCGCCGGGCGTGCCGGACTCCGTGGACATCATGTTCTTCGACGAGCGGGGTGCCGACCTGTCGCAGGCGCGACAGCGCAAGCTGGACCGGGTCTTCGCGCGGCAGGAGTACCGGCGGGCGTTCCCCGGAGAGATCGGCGACCTGTCCTTCCCGGCCAGCGTCTTCGACTCGTACACCGGCTCGCTGTTGCGGAACGTGGACACGACCGGCATCGACGAGGCGGGGCTCAAGGTCGTCGTGGACGCCTCCAACGGCAGTGCGGGGCTCGTGCTGCCCAGCCTGCTGGGACGGCTCCAGGTGGACTCGCTGACGATCAACCCCGGTCTGGACGAGTCCCGGCCGACCGAGTCGGCGGAGAGCCGGCGGGCCGGTCTCGTGCGGCTCGGGGAGATCGTGGCGTCGGCCCGGGCCGCCTTCGGGGTGCGGTTCGACCCGGTGGGCGAGCGGTTGTCGCTGGTCGACGAGCGCGGGCGGATCATCGAGGACGACCGGGCGCTGCTGGTCATGCTCGACCTGGTGGCGGCCGAGCGGAGGTCCGGGCGGGTCGCGCTGCCGGTGACGACCACGAGGATCGCCGAGCAGGTCGCCGCGTACCACGGCACCCAGGTCGAATGGACGACGACGTCCCCCGACGACCTCACCAGGGTCGGGCGCGAGGAGTCGACGATCTTCGGCGGGGACGGCCGGGGCGGGTTCATCGTGCCGGAGTTCAGCAGCGTCTTCGACGGCGCGGCCGCGTTCGTCCGGCTCATCGGACTTGTCGCGCGGACCCAGCTCACCCTCAGCCAGATCGACGCGCGGATCCCGCGGGCCCATGTGCTGAAGCGGGACATCGCCACGCCGTGGGCGGTGAAGGGCCTGGTGATGCGCCGGGTGGTGGAGGCGGCCGGGGACCGGTCCGTGGACACCACCGACGGGGTCCGGGTGGTGGAGGCCGACGGGCGCTGGGTGATGGTGCTGCCCGACCCGGCCGAGGCCGTCACCCATCTGTGGGCGGAGGGCCCGGACGACGCCTCCGCGCAGGCCCTCCTCGACGAGTGGTCGGCAGTCGTCGACAGCGCAGGTCAGTAGGGGGAGAGGGGACGCGCGGGCCCGCCGGGCCGGGAGGTGCCTGGGGGCGCCGCCCGGCCCGCCGGAGGGGCCATTCGGCGGTAGGCCGTGCGACGTGCGACGATGTGCGGCATGTCGCAGCAGCCCCCCGTTCGGAGCACAGGATCGCCCCCGCCGCGTCCGGACGCGTCCATGTCGCTGCTGAACAACGTGATCGACCACGCGCTGGACGACGGATACGCGGAGGCCTCGGCCCGTCGTGCCGCGGAGGGCGGCGGGCTGCCCCGGACGATCCGGGCCAAGCTGGGTCTCGCGGCCGGCCTGGTGCTGGCGGCGGCCGTGGTGACGCTGGGCGCGGCCGAGGCGCGGGTGTCCGCGCCGGTCGTCGCCAAGGAGCGGCAGGACCTGATCGACCGGATCGAGTCGGAGACCTCGGCGGCCGACAAGCTGGAGCAGGACGTCGAGCGGCTGCGCGGCGAGGTCGGCGAGCGGCAGCGCAAGGCGCTGGAGCAGCACGGCGGCGACCAGGGCGAAGTGGTGGCGCTGCTGTCGGGGGCGACCCCCGTGCACGGCCCCGGGGTGAAGCTGGTCGTGGACGACGCCAAGGGCGCGGACTCGGGTGGCGGCGGTCCCCGTGAGAGTGCCGGCTTCTCGGACACCGGACGGGTGCGGGACCGCGACATGCAGCGGATCGTCAACGGGCTGTGGGAGTCGGGCGCGGAGGCCGTCTCGATCAACGGGCAGCGGCTGACCGCGCTGTCGGCGATCAGGGCCGCGGGCGACGCCATACTGGTCGACAACAAGCCTCTGGTGCCGCCGTACACCGTCCTCGCCGTGGGCGACGGACAGCGGCTGAGCACCGCGTTCCAGGACAGCGCCGACGGCCAGTACCTGCACGCGCTGCAGGAGAACTTCGGGATCCGCACGAGCATCTCGGCCGAGGGCGACGTCCGTCTGCCGGCCGCGCCGAGCCTGATCGTACGTACAGCAGAGCCGAGGGGAGCCGGGGCGGCCAAGGCCACCGGGCGGGCCACGGCCGATACAGGGAAGGGCACATCTTGATCGCCGTACTGGGCCTGATCGTGGGAGTCGTGGTCGGACTGTTGGTCCGGCCCGAGGTTCCGGCGGTGGTCGAGCCCTATCTTCCGATCGCCGTGGTCGCCGCCCTGGACGCGGTCTTCGGCGGCCTGCGCGCCATGCTCGACGGGATCTTCGTCGACAAGGTCTTCGTGGTGTCGTTCCTGTCGAACGTGGTCGTGGCCGCGCTGATCGTCTTCCTCGGCGACAAGCTGGGCGTGGGCGCGCAGTTGTCGACCGGTGTGGTCGTCGTCCTCGGCATCCGGATCTTCTCCAACGCCGCCGCCATCCGGCGGCACGTGTTCCGGGCGTGAGGCCGATGAGCGACAACCACAGCAACGAGGGCAACGAGGGCAACGACCCGGCCGACAGGGAGGAGCGGGCCGACAAGGCCGGCGCCGACCGGGCCGACGGGGCTCCGGTCGTCCCGGGTCCGGACGCACGGCCGCTCGGGGCCGAGGGCGGGGGACCGCGGGACGAATCCGCACCCTCGGCGCCCTCCGCATCCTCCGCGGCTCCGTCCCGGCCGGAGGCGTCCGGACGGGCGCGGCTCGCGGCGAGCCTGTGGCCGCCGCGGGTGACCCGGGCCCAACTGGTGGTCGCGCTGCTGCTGTTCGTGCTGGGTCTCGGGCTGGCCATCCAGGTCCGGTCCACCAGCGACAACAGCGCGCTGCGCGGCGCCCGCCAGGAGGACCTGGTGCGGATCCTCGACGAGCTCGACGACCGCACCCAGCGCCTCGAGGACGAGAAGACCCGCCTCGACAGCCAGCGCTCGGAGCTGGAGTCCAGCTCCGACCAGGCCGAGGAGGCCCGCAAGCAGACCCAGGAGAAGCAGCAGCAGCTCGGCATCCTGGCCGGTACGGTCGCCGCGGAGGGCCCCGGCATCACCCTGACGATCACGGACTCCACGGGCGCCATCGAGTCGGACATGCTCCTCGACGCGATCCAGGAGCTGCGCGCCGCGGGCGCGGAGGCGATCCAGGTCAACGGCGTCCGGGTGGTCGCGGACAGCTACTTCTCAGGAAGTGGAAGCGACATGCGGATCGATGGAACGAAGGTGGCCGCTCCGTACGTCTTCAAGGTCATCGGCAAGCCGGAGGATCTCGAGCCCGCGCTCAACATCCCCGGTGGCGTCGTCCAGACACTGGAGAAGGAGCAGGCCACGGCCACGGTGCAGCGTTCCGGGAAGATCGTCGTCGACGCCTTGCGGCCTGCGAAGCGGCCTGACTACGCTCAGTCGTCCTCGCAGTGAGGCGGGGGGCGATGACGGTCACGCGGCAAGGGCATGACGTTGCGGGGGGTCGCCGCACCACAAGGGTGGTGCGTGGTGGAAACTGTCGAGTGGTTACGGACGTTGTGAAGATGTCCGGGTCGGCAGGTGTGTTGAGTCAGGGTTCGTCCTGCCCCACGGGCGGGTCTGTTTCGGTCAAGGGGAATCGCCCGTGAAGTGGTTTTCGAAGTTGTTCGGCAAGAGCGCAAGCGAGGACGGCGGCAACGCCAGGCACCGCGCGCCGCGCCACGCCCAGAGCGAGGAACAGGGCGGCGAGCGCCCGCTCTTCCGCGACGAGGTCGGCGGCCGGGGCGGTGACATTCCGGGCGCACAGGGCGCGTCGTCTGTTGACCCTGCCGGTGCCGCGCGCATAGGTTTCGGAGAACCATCAACCTCAGGTACGGGTGGAGGGTTTGCGCCCGATCCGTACGCGACGCAGACCTCCGCGGGGCAGCCGCGACAGGAGGACGGCATGCCGGTGTGTACGAGGTGCGGTCACCGCAACACGGCGGACAGCCGCTTCTGCTCCCACTGCGGTGCGCCGCTGCGGGGCGGGGTGGCTCCGGAGCGGGCCTCCGAGACCACCTCGACGATCTCCATCTCGGGTCTCGAGGCCTACGACTCGGAGGTCACCGGACAGACCGCGCTCCCGTCGCTGTCGGCCGAGGCGCTGGCCGCGGTCGAGGCCCTGCCGGGCGGTGCGGCGCTGCTCATCGTGCGCCGCGGCCCGAACTCGGGCAGCCGCTTCCTGCTGGACGGCGAGCTGACCACGGCCGGCCGTCACCCGCAGAGCGACATCTTCCTGGACGACGTGACCGTCTCGCGTCGCCACGTGGAGTTCCGTCGGCAGCCGGACGGCACCTTCCAGGTGTCGGACGTCGGCAGCCTCAACGGCACCTATGTCAACCGGGAGCCGATCGAGTCGGTCTCGGTCGTGCTGTCCAACGGCGACGAGGTGCAGATCGGCAAGTACCGGCTCGTGTTCTTCGCGAGCCAGCGGGGCGTGTGACGCCCCGGAGAACCTTCAGGGAAGGTCCATGCTGCGAACACCGACGGGCGGTGCCGGACACGGCACCGCCGCCGCGGGCGAGCTGGTCAGCATCGGTACGGTGCTGAGCCGGCTGCGCGACGAGTTTCCCGAAGTGACCATCTCCAAGATCCGGTTCCTGGAGGCCGAGGGGCTCGTCGAGCCCCAGCGCACGGCCTCCGGGTACCGGAAGTTCAGCCCGCGGGACGTCGAGCGGCTCGCTCAGATCCTGCGGATGCAGCGGGACCACTACCTCCCGCTGAAGGTCATCCGCGAGCACCTGGACGCGCTGGAGCGCGGTGAGCAGATCAAGCTGCCCTCGCCCAGTCCGCAGCGGGACCTGCTCGACGGGGCCTGGGAGACGGAGGGCGAGCGCCCCACCGCCGCCCGGATCGGCCGCTCGGAGCTGCTCGCCGCGGCGGAGGTCACCGAGGCGGAGCTGGTCGAGTGGGAGTCGTACGGCCTGATCGCGCCGGTCGAGGGCGGCGGGTACGACGCCGAGACCGTCACCGTCGCCAAACTGGTGGCGGATCTGGGGAGATTCGGCCTGGAACCCCGCCATCTGAGGGCCGTCAAGGCGGCCGCGGAGCGCGAGGCCGGGCTGGTCGAACAGATGGTCGCCCCGCTGCGCCGGCACCGCAATCCGCAGACCAGGGCCCATGCCGAGGCGACCGCCAAGGAGCTCGCCGGGCTCTCCGTACGCCTCCACGCGGCACTGGTCCAGACCGCCCTGGGACTGCGGCTGCAGTGATCCGCGGACGGCCCGACTACCCAAACCGGTCGGGCACGTCCTAGGGTTGCTGTGTGAACGAGCTCGACGTTGTGGGTGTCCGGGTGGAAATGCCCTCCAACCAGCCGATCGTGCTCCTGCGTGAAGTGGGAGGCGATCGGTACCTCCCCATCTGGATCGGACCCGGAGAGGCGACCGCGATCGCCTTCGCCCAGCAGGGCATGGCCCCTGCCAGGCCGCTGACGCACGACCTCTTCAAGGACGTGCTGGAGGCCGTGGGGCAGGAGCTCACCGAGGTCCGCATCACGGATCTGCGTGACGGGGTCTTCTACGCCGAGCTGGTCTTCGCCAGCGGCGTCGAGGTGAGCGCCCGGCCGTCCGACGCGATAGCCCTCGCACTGCGCACCGGGACGCCGATCTACGGCAGCGACGGGGTGCTCGACGACGCGGGGATCGCGATTCCGGACGAGCAGGAGGACGAGGTGGAGAAGTTCCGCGAGTTCCTCGACCAGATCTCGCCGGAGGACTTCGAGACCGGCAACCAGTAGGCCCCATGCGGCCGTGGCCGCGGGCCGCCCTCGGCGCATTCGAGTAGCCTTTCCCCGGAGAGGGGCACGTGAAACCACTCTCAGGGTGATTATCACTCGGCGTGCCGAGTGTGGCGATCGTTGACGCACCCCGAGTGACTGCCTACCTTCGAGTGGGCAGGTCAAGGACGGAGGGTCGGCGTGATGAGCAGCGGCGACGGTACGGCAGGGGGCTTCCTGGGGCGTGCCCCCGGGGAGAAGGGCCCGTATCCGCTTCACGGCAGTGTGGGCGACCTCGGCGGGGACGTGAGCGCAGGCCCGGAGGACGTCGGCTACCGCGGCCCCACGGCCTGTGCGGCGGCCGGCATCACCTACCGGCAGCTGGACTACTGGGCGCGCACCGGGCTCGTCGAGCCGAGCGTGCGGCCCGCGTACGGCTCCGGCACGCAGCGGCTGTACAGCTTCCGCGACGTCGTGGTCCTCAAGATCGTCAAGCGTTTCCTGGACACCGGGGTCGCGCTGCAGAACATCCGGGCCGCCGTGCAGCACCTGCGCGCCCGGGGCTTTCGCGACCTCGAGCGGATGACGCTCATGAGCGACGGCGCCACCGTGTACGAGTGCTCCTCGCCGGACGAGGTCGTGGACCTGCTCCAGGGCGGCCAGGGCGTCTTCGGCATCGCCGTCGGAGTGGTGTGGCGGGACGTCGAGGCGGCGCTGTCGCAGCTGCACGGCGAGCGCATCGACACGGGCGAGACGCTGATCGGGCACAATCCGGCGGACGAGCTGGCGCGGCGGCGGCGGGACCGGGCGGTCTGAGTCCGTCTGCGGGGCCGTCCGCCTCCGGGCGGGCCCGTCGCTCCGGTCGGGACGGACGCGTGGCGCGCGTGCGGGGGCGTTGTCAGTGGCGTAGGGCAGCATCGGAGACGTGAGAGCCGCGCCCACGATCCTGCATCTCGACATGGACGCCTTCTTCGCCGCGGCGGAGCAGGCGTCGAAGCCGAGCCTGCGCGGGAAGCCGGTCGTCGTGGGCGGCCTCGGGCCCCGCGGGGTGGTGGCGACGGCCTCGTACGAGGCGCGGCGCTTCGGGGTGCACTCGGCGATGCCCATGGCGCAGGCGCGGCGGCTCGCGCCGAACGCGGCCTATCTGGTGCCCCGCTTCGCCTTCTACCGGGCGATCAGCGGGCAGGTCATGGAGCTGCTCGGGCGGCTCTCCCCGCTCGTCGAGCCGCTCAGCCTGGACGAGGCCTTCGTGGACCTGGAGGCCGGGGGACTCGCCGACGACAGCGCGAGCGCGCGGGCCACGGGGGAGCGGCTGCGCCGGGACATCCTCGGGACGACCGGGCTGACCGGGTCGGTCGGTCTCGCCGGGTCCAAGATGCTCGCGAAGATCGCCTCGGAGGAGGCGAAGCCGGACGGGCTGATGCTCATCGAGCCCGGCACCGAGCGGGAGCTGCTCGGACCGCGTTCGGTGCGGATCATCCCCGGCGTCGGGCCCGCCACCGGGGAGCACCTGCGGCGGGCCGGGATCACGACGGTCGCCGAGGTGGTCGAGGCGGGCGAGGACGAGCTCGTACGGCTGCTGGGACGGGCGCACGGGGGTTCGCTGTACCTGATGGCCCTCGGGCACGACGACCGGCCCGTGGTGGCCGAGCGGGACGCGAAGTCGGTCTCCGTGGAGGACACCTTCGACGTGGACCTGCACGACCGGCTGCGGATCCGGCTGGAGGTGGAGCGGCTCGCCGAGCGGTGCGTGGCGCGGCTGCGGGGCTCCGGGCACTCGGGGCGGACCATCGTCCTGAAGGTGCGCCGGTACGACTTCTCGACGCTGACCCGCTCCGAGACGCTGCGGGGGCCCACGGACGACCCCGTGGTGGTGCGGGAGGCGGCGGCGCGGCTCCTCGACCTGGTGGACACCACGGGCGGGGTGCGGCTGCTCGGGGTCGGGGTGAGCGGGCTCGCCGACTACACGCAGGAGGACCTGTTCGCCCAGGCGGAGGCGGAGGCCCGGGCGGAGGCCGTCGCGGAGGCCGAGGCGGGCCCCGAGCCCGCCGAGCCCGCGCCGCCCGGGGCCGGGGCCGCGGAGAGCGCCGAGCGGCACTGGGCGCCCGGGCGGGACGTGCGGCACGCGGAGTACGGGGCCGGCTGGGTGCAGGGGAGCGGGGTCGGGCGGGTCACCGTCCGGTTCGAGGAGCCGGGGGCGGTGGTGCCGGGGCGGGTGCGGACCTTCTCCGTGGACGACCCGGAGCTGGAGCCCTCGGACCCGTTGCCGCTGGTGCCGGGCGGGGTGACGGGCGCGGCGGCCTGAGGGGCTGCGGGGGCTCCCGGTCTTCGGCCGGGCAGGGGGTACCCCACCCGCGCCCGTCGAGCCGCCGGTGCTCGGAGGTGCGGGTGGTCCCGTGGAATGCCGACGCTACGCGTCCTCCTGGCCCGCCAGACGGCCGAAGTCCCGGGGGGTGGTGTCCGGGGGCGGGGGCGGGAGGGCGAGGCTGTAGTGGCGGTAGAGCTGGAGTTCCTGTTCGGGGGAGAGATGGCGGCCCACGCCGAAGTCGGGGGCGTCCTTGATGAGGGCGCGCTCGTACGGGATGTGAAGGCCGTCGTTCACCAGCTCGCTCGGCTCCAGGGGGACGAACGCGTCGCGGCTGAACAGGCCGGTCCGCACCGCCGCCCATTCGGGGACGCCCGTCGCGTCGTCCAGGTACACCTCGTCCACGGTCCCGATCTTGTGTCCGTTCCGGTCGAACGCCTTGCGGCCGATCAGGCTGCGCGGATCGATGTCGGTCTGCACGGTCCCTCCAACTGGTCGCAACTGCTCTACACCCCTACGAAAGTGCACAACTGGGATGTCGGCCACTTGAGCGACTGCAGGCTCAACCGCGCTGGTAGGCTGGCTGTGGCTGTCGACCCTGCGCGGGAGAGTCCTCCGAAGAAACCTTTCGGAGGCGCCGAAGGAGCAAATCCTCCCCGGAATCTCTCAGGCCCCCGTACCGCGCGGACGAGGTCACTCTGGAAAGCAGGGCGGGCGTCGACGGCATCCGCTCTCACCGACGGTGAAAGCCGGTCCTGCCGTCAGGCATGCCCGGTGAAGCTCTCAGGTTGAGATGACAGAGGGGGAGGCCGTCCGGGCACCCGCGCCGTGGTGCCCCTCGCAGGTCGTGACGACCAGGAGGCCCCCGCAGCATGACCGCCAACCGCATTCCGCTCTCCGAGCTCGAGCAGGGCATTCCCTTCGAGCAGCGGCACATCGGGCCCGACGCCGAGGCGCGGGCGAAGATGCTCGCCCAGGTCGGTTACGGCTCCCTCGACGAGCTGACGGCCGCGGCCGTGCCGGACGTCATCAAGAACGCCGAGGCGCTCGGCCTGCCGGCCGCCCGCACCGAGGCCGAGGTGCTGGCCGAGCTCCGCGAGCTGGCCGACCGCAACCAGGTGCTCGCCCCGATGATCGGGCTCGGCTACTACGGGACCTTCACCCCGCCGGTCATCCTGCGGAACGTGATGGAGAACCCGGCCTGGTACACGGCCTACACCCCGTACCAGCCGGAGATCTCCCAGGGCCGCCTGGAGGCCCTGCTGAACTTCCAGACCATGGTCGCCGACCTCACCGGTCTGCCCACCTCCGGCGCCTCGCTGCTCGACGAGGGCACCGCGGCCGCCGAGGCCATGGCGCTGTCCCGCCGGGTCGGCAAGGTGAAGAACGGCGTGTTCCTCGTGGACGCCGACGCCCTGCCGCAGACCATCGCCGTCATCGAGACCCGTGCCGAGCCCACCGGGGTCGAGGTCGTCGTCGCCGACCTCTCGGCCGGCATCCCCGCCGAGATCGCCGAGCGCGGCGTCTTCGGCGTGCTGCTCCAGTACCCCGGTGCCTCCGGCGCCGTGCGCGACATCAAGCCGGTCATCGACCAGGCCCACGAGCTCGGCGCGATCGTCACCGTCGCCGCCGACCTGCTCGCGCTGACCCTGCTCGCCTCGCCCGGCTCGCTCGGCGCCGACATCGCCGTCGGCACCACCCAGCGCTTCGGCGTCCCGATGGGCTTCGGCGGTCCGCACGCCGGCTACATGGCCGTCCAGGACAAGCACGCCCGCTCGCTCCCCGGCCGCCTGGTCGGCGTCTCCGTCGACGCCGACGGCAACAAGGCGTACCGCCTGGCCCTGCAGACCCGCGAGCAGCACATCCGCCGCGAGAAGGCCACCAGCAACATCTGCACCGCCCAGGTGCTGCTCGCCGTCATGGCCGGCATGTACGCCGTCTACCACGGTCCCGAGGGGCTGAAGGGCATCGCCCGCCGCACCCACCGGTACGCCGCCATCCTCGCCGCCGGTCTGAGGGCGGGCGGCGTGGAGCTGGTCCAGGGCGCCTTCTTCGACACCCTCACCGCCCGCGTGCCGGGCCGCGCCGACGCCGTCGTCGCCGCCGCCCGCGAGGCCGGCGTCAACCTGTACCGCGTCGACGCCGACCGCGTCTCGCTGTCCTGCGACGAGACCACGACGCGCGCGCAGCTCGCCGCCGTCTGGGCCGCCTTCGGCGTCACCGCCGACATCGACGCCCTGGACGCCGCCACCGAGGACGCGCTGCCCGTCGACGCGCTGCGCTCGGACGCGTTCCTGACCCACCCGGTCTTCCACGCGCACCGCTCCGAGACCTCGATGCTGCGCTACCTGCGCCGCCTCTCCGACCGCGACTACGCGCTCGACCGCGGCATGATCCCGCTCGGCTCCTGCACCATGAAGCTGAACGCGACCACCGAGATGGAGCCGGTGACCTGGCCCGAGTTCGGCCAGATCCACCCGTTCGCCCCCATCGAGCAGGCCGGCGGCTACGTCACGCTCATCACCGAGCTGGAGGAGCGCCTCGCCGAGGTCACCGGCTACGACAAGGTCTCCATCCAGCCGAACGCCGGTTCGCAGGGTGAGCTGGCCGGTCTGCTCGCGGTCCGCGCGTACCACCGCGCCAACGGCGACCTGCAGCGCACCGTCTGTCTGATCCCGTCCTCCGCCCACGGCACCAACGCCGCCTCCGCGGTGATGGCCGGCATGAAGGTCGTCGTCGTCAAGACCGCCGACGACGGCGAGGTCGACGTCGCGGACCTGCGCGCCAAGATCGAGCAGTACCGTGACGAGCTGTCCGTGCTGATGATCACCTACCCGTCCACGCACGGCGTGTTCGAGGAGCACGTCGCGGACATCTGCGCCGAGGTGCACGAGGCCGGCGGTCAGGTGTACGTCGACGGTGCCAACCTCAACGCGCTGGTGGGTCTCGCCAAGCCGGGCAAGTTCGGCGGCGACGTCTCGCACCTGAACCTGCACAAGACCTTCTGCATCCCGCACGGCGGCGGCGGCCCGGGCGTCGGCCCGGTCGGCGTCCGGGCGCACCTCGCCCCGTACCTGCCGAACCACCCGCTCCAGCCCACCGCGGGCCCGGAGACCGGCGTCGGCCCGATCTCGGCGGCCCCGTGGGGCTCGGCCGGCATCCTGCCGATCTCCTGGTCGTACGTGCGCCTGATGGGCGGCGAGGGCCTCAAGCGCGCCACCCAGGTGGCCGTCCTCGCGGCGAACTACATCGCCAAGCGTCTGGAGCCGCACTTCCCGGTGCTCTACACCGGTCCGGCCGGCCTGGTGGCCCACGAGTGCATCGTGGACCTGCGCCCGCTGTCCAAGGCGACCGGTGTCAGCGTCGACGACATCGCCAAGCGTCTGATCGACTACGGCTTCCACGCGCCGACCATGTCCTTCCCGGTGGCCGGCACGCTGATGATCGAGCCGACCGAGTCCGAGGACCTGACCGAGCTCGACCGCTTCTGCGACACGATGATCGCGATCCGCGCGGAGATCGAGAAGGTGGCCTCCGGCGAGTGGCCGCTGGAGGACAACCCGCTGAGCAACGCCCCGCACACCGCGGCGGCGCTGGGCGGCGAGTGGAACCACCCGTACACCCGTGACGAGGCGGTCTTCCCGGCCGGCGTCTCGGCCGCCGACAAGTACTGGCCGCCGGTCCGCCGGATCGACGGCGCGTTCGGCGACCGCAACCTGGTCTGCTCCTGCCCGCCGCTGGACGAGTACGACAACTGAGCACGACCCTGAGCACGGCATGAGGGCCGGTCCGGAGCATTCTCCGGGCCGGCCCTCGGCGTTTCGTCAGGGTGGCTCAGGCCGCCGTCGTCACACTGGCCGCCGTCAGCGGCCGGTGCGGGGCGATGATCTGGCCGTCCGGCAGCAGCTCACCGGTGTCCTCGAAGAGCAGGACCCCGTTGCACAGCAGGCTCCAGCCCTGCTCCGGGTGGTGTGCCACGAGTCGTGCCGCCTCACGGTCGGCGGAGTGGGCGGTGGGACAGGCAGGCTGGTGCTGGCACATGGGTGGGTTCTTTCGCTGCGTCGTGGTGGATGTCCTGCGGCTCTTCGGATGCATCGCCGCCCCCGTCGGTCGGTTCGGTTCCGGTCCAGTCTTGCCCCATGGACGGCCTTCCGCAGGTATTTCACGGCAGCTCGTCCTCTCCTGGGAAGACGCATCACCCTCAGGGGCGGTTCAGGTCAACTGCACGGTCTCTTCGGGGGGTTCGGGGTGGTCCGAGCGGGCTAGTCCGAACGGGAGGGGTGCTCGGACAGCAGTGCGCCCCGGGACCGTCGGGTCCCGGGGCGCGGGCTGCGCGTGCGGTGGATCAGGCGGGCGCCGCGGAGCCCAGCAGGGGCGGCGGCGCGAGGCGCAGGCTGAGCACGGGCAGGAGGTCGGCGACCCGGTAGGGGTGGTTGGCCGCGATGCCGGGGGGTGCGGGGGAGAGCGGCACGAGGAGGTCGGCCGGACCGGGGACGGTGGTGTGGCCGTCTGCGTCCGGGTCGGCGTGCAGCCACAGGGTCAGCATGTACAGCTCCGGTACGGACAGCAGCCGCGGCTGGTACGCGGTGCACAGCGCCTCGGCCTGGATCAGGGCCCGCTCGGTGGAGGAGACGTAGGGACCCTCGAAGAAGTGGGAGAAGGACCAGCCGTCGGGAGTGAGCATGGTGTCCGCGGCGGCGATGGCGCGGTCCCCGCTCCTGATCAGGAAGCGCCACCCGGCCAGCCGGGTGCGGGGCCGGCCCGCCGGACCGGTGGCACCGGCCACTCCCAGCACGTGCACGGGCAGGGGCAGTTCGGGGCTCAGCGGTCCTTGCGCGGCTCGCAGTGCGGGGGTGCGGGCCTCACAGACGGCCGTCGGCGAGCCGAGGGCCGTGAGGACACTGCGAAGGGCCGGCGCGGGGGCCGGGGAGGGTCGGAGCATGGTGGGTCGCCTCTCACTCAAGAGACACGGTGACGCATGGGCAGGTACGACGGCGCTGTCGGCGGCGGGGTCAGAGAGGGGGGGCCATGAGGCCATGGCCGGGCGCCAACACTCTGCCTCGTTCGCGGAGTTTATACGACACGTGTTCACACAGTGTTTCCGCTAGACGGCGCCGATATTCCTGACAAGGAGTCATTCGGTCGTATTTCCACGGCGATTCGGTGGAATGCCCGCGTCCGGCGGAACGCCTGCCTGCACTTTCTCGCGGGAGGCGGTCGGCCGAATCCCGATCCCCCGGTGCCGGACAATATGACATTGGTATATGTCGATTGCCCGTTGCTCTCGGGTACTGCCGCTGGAGAGTCGGTCCAGACTATCCGCCAACCCATCCGTACCGCAGGAGTTATGGATCAGTCGGGTGGGCATCATCGTCCGTGACGCTCGCGGCCGTCGTGGCGGCTGCCCACTCGGGGAGGGACCCTTCGATGGGGGAGAAGGTCGTGACGGACGGGTTCGGCCCGTCCGACCGACAGCGCTACCGCCGAAAGCTGCAGCAGTGTCTCGCGGGACTCGCGAGGCTCCTGGCGGAGAAACGATTCGACCGGCCGCGCAATCTCATGGGCATGGAGATCGAACTCAATCTCGCGGGCGAGGACGGCCTGCCCAGGATGCTCAACGCGCCGGTGCTCGACCGTATCGCGAGCCCGGATTTCCAGACCGAACTCGGTTTGTTCAACCTGGAAGTGAACATCACTCCGCACCGGCTCGGCGGCCATGTTTTCGACCGGCTCGCGGAGGAACTCAGGACCGGGCTCGGATATGCCGACCGCAAGGCCGCCGAACTCGGCGCCGGGGTCGTCATGATCGGCATACTGCCGACCCTCACCCGGGACGACGCGGTGCTCGACAACCTCTCCGCCGCCGACCGCTACCTGCTCCTCAACAACCAGATCCTCGCCGCCCGCGGCGAGGACTTCACGCTCGACATCCACGGGGTGGAGCGCCTGCTCTGCACCTCGTCCTCGATCGTGCCGGAGGCGGCCTGCACGTCGGTGCAGCTGCACCTGCAGGTGACCCCGCCCCGCTTCGCGGCGGTGTGGAACGCGGCGCAGGCCATCGCCGGGGTCCAGATAGCCGTCGGCGCCAACGCGCCCTTCCTCTTCGGCCGGGAGCTGTGGCGGGAGTCCCGGCCGCCGCTGTTCACGCAGGCCACCGACACCAGGACCCCGGAGCTCCAGGCCCAGGGGGTGCGCCCGCGCACCTGGTTCGGGGAGCGCTGGGTGGACTCGGCGTACGACCTCTTCGAGGAGAACCTGCGCTACTTCCCGTCGCTGCTGCCGCTGTGCGACGACGAGGACCCGCTGCGCGTCCTGGACGAGGGCGGGGTGCCCAGGCTCCAGGAGCTGGTCCTCCACAACGGCACCGTCTACCGCTGGAACCGGCCCGTGTACGGCTGGGTCGACGGCGTCCCGCACCTGAGGGTGGAGAACCGGGTACTGCCGGCCGGGCCGACCGTCACCGACGTCGTCGCCAACGCGGCCTTCTACTACGGGCTGGTCCGGGCGCTCGCGGACGACTCGCGTCCGGTCTGGAGGCGGATGGCGTTCCAGGACGCCGAGCACAACTTCGACACCGCGTGCCGCCACGGCATCGAGGCCGAGCTGCGCTGGCCCCGCTCCGGCCGCTCGGGCGGCCTCGCGACCGTACCGGCGGTGCGCCTGGTCCTGGACGAGCTGCTGCCGCTGGCCGCCGCCGGGCTCGACGCCTGGCACGTGGAGCCGCGGGACCGCGACTTCTACCTGGGCGTGATCGAGGAGCGCTGCCGGCGGCGGGTCAACGGGGCCTCGTGGCAGGCCGACACCTTCCACCGGGCGCTGGACTCCGGCCTCGGCCGCGAGGCGGCGCTCGCGGCCACCACCCGCCGCTACCGCGAGCTGATGCTGACCGGCGAGCCCGTGCACAGCTGGCCGGTGGGGGTGGAGGCCGCCTCGTAGGTAGGGTTCCCGTACCCGGATCGCCGTGGGGAATGGGAGACAGGTGTGGTGTCTGAGCAACGAGTGGTGGACGCTTCCCTGCCCCCGGACGGGCTGCCGCGCCGGGTCCTGCGCGACGAGACGCTGATCGTCCTCGCGCTGTCGCTCGGCGCGAGCGGGGTCTCCGCCCTCATCAGCTTCATCGGCTCGCTGACCAAGCCGGGCGCGCTCAAGGAGCAGGCCGCCACGCTCAACGGCTCGTACGCGCCGGGGCGGCCCTGGCTCGACCTCGCCTGGCAGCTCTTCGGCATCGCCAGTGCGCTGGTCCCGGTCGTCCTCGTCGCGCATCTGCTGCTGCGCGAGGGCGCCGGGGTGCGCGGGCTGCGGGCGATCGGCTTCGACCGCACCCGGCCGTGGCCGGACCTGGGGCGCGGGGCGCTGGTCGCGGCCGGCATCGGCAGCGCGGGCCTCGCCTTCTACCTGGGGGCCCGGGCGGCCGGGTTCAACCTCACGGTGGTGCCCGAGTCGCTGCCCGACGTGTGGTGGAAGTACCCGGTCCTGGTGCTGTCGGCGATCCAGAACTCCGTGCTGGAGGAGGTCGTCGTCGTCGGCTACCTGCTGCGCCGGCTGGACCAGTTGGGCTGGTCGCCGCGGGCCTCGATGGCGGCCAGCGCGGTGCTGCGCGGTTCGTACCACCTCTACCAGGGCATCGGCGGCTTCATCGGCAACATGGTGATGGGCGTGGTCTTCGTGTGGCTGTACCGCCGCTGGGGCCGGGTGGGGCCGCTGGTGGTCGCGCACGCACTGCTCGACATCGTGGCCTTCGTCGGATACGGGCTGCTCGCCGGGAAGGTGGGGTGGCTGCCGACCCCGTGAGGCGGCAGCCCGGCCGCGTGCGGCGGGTGACACGAGGAGGGGCGTACGGCATCGGCCGTGCGCCCCTCCTCGTGTTCTCGGCCCTGTCCTGTCCGGGCTCAGCCGTGCAGTTCGCCGTCGATGACGGTGACCGCGTGGCCGTTCAGGAGGGTGCGGTCGCCGCGCAGCCGGGTGCGGACGATCCCGGTGCGCGCGCCGCCCTGGAAGCCGGTCAGCTCGTCGCGTCCGAAGCGGGCGGACCAGTAGGGCGCGAGGGCGGTGTGGGCGCTGCCCGTCACCGGGTCCTCGTCGATGCCCACGGCGGGGAAGAAGCCGCGCGAGACGAACTGGTAGGCGCCCTCGGGCCGGTCCGCGATCGCGGTGGCGATGATCCCCCGCCCGGAGAGGACGGCGAGGGCGGCGAAGTCGGGGGCGAGGGCGCGCACGGTCCCCTCGTCGCGGAGCTCGACGACGAGGTCGCCGATGTGGGAGGCGGTGTCGTGGACCGCGACGGGCTCGGCGCCGAGCGCCTTCGCCAGGCCCTCGGGGGTGTCCACCCGGGTCAGCGATGAGGTCGGGAAGTCCAGCGTGAGGGTGCCGTCGGGCTCCGCGGTCGCGCTGAGGATCCCGCAGCGCGCGGCGAAGCGGACCGTGCCGGTGGCGGTGCCCGTGGTGTGCAGGACGTGCGCGGTGGCCAGGGTGGCGTGGCCGCACATGTCGACCTCGGTGGTCGGGGTGAACCAGCGCAGCGCCCAGTCCGCCTCGCCGCCCGGCGGCAGCGGGTGGGCGAAGGCGGTCTCCGAGAGGTTGACCTCGGCGGCCACTTGCTGGAGCCAGGCGTCCTCCGGGAACGAGTCGAGGAGCAGGACTCCGGCGGGGTTGCCGGAGAAGGGCCGGTCGGTGAAGGCGTCGACGATACGAATCCGCATGAGCCGGACCGTACCGGAGCCGCGGAAGCACCGGCCAAGGCCAATCCCGGAGCACTGGACCGGTCGGGGCGGGATGGGAGGGGAGGCCGGGTCGGGAGGGGCTCGCGGCGTACGGACCCCGCCCGGCCGGCAAGGGCCCCTGGTCGGGGCCGCAGGGGGGCCGCCTTTCGTTCGGGTGTTGCTCGACGAACTGTTCCGATATATCGTTGAGGCATCGCGACAGTTCAACGATGAATCTCGATGGAAGGAGCGTTGCGATGCGTACCTACGGACATGAGCACGGACACGGCCACGGAGGCGGGCGCGGAGACTGCGGACCCGGACCTCGTGGTGAATTCGAAGGGCGCCGTGCCGCCTTCGGGCCCTTCGGGCCCGGGTTCGGCGGCGGTGGCCCCTGGGGTGCCGGCGGCTTCGGCGGGCGGGGGCGCGGCGGAGGCCGCGGCCGGGCCCGGCGGGGCGACGTGCGGGCCTCGATCCTGGCGCTGCTGAAGGACCGCCCGATGCACGGCTACGAGATGATCCAGGAGATCGTCGAGCGCAGCGGCGGGGCCTGGAAGCCGAGCCCCGGTTCGGTCTACCCGACCCTCCAGATGCTGGAGGACGAGGGGCTGATCGCCAGCGAGAGCGAGGGCGGCAAGAAGCTGTTCACGCTCACCGACGCCGGGCGCGCCGAGGCCGAGGCGGGGCCCGAGGCCCCGTGGGAGGAGGCCGGGCGGGGCGTCGACTGGGAGGCCGTGAACGAGATCCGGCAGGCCGGCTTCGGTCTGATGGAGGCCTTCGGGCAGGTCTGGAAGACCGGCACGCCCGATCAGCGGCAGAAGGCCGTCGAGGTCATCAACGAGGCCCGCAAGAAGCTGTACCTGATCCTGGCCGACGAGCGCTGACCGGGGCGGCAGGAGCGAGGGGCCCCGCGGCGACGCGCCGCGGGGCCCCTCGTCGTACGGAGCGCGCCGGTCAGGCGACCAGGCCGGCCAGCTTGCGCAGCGACTCGGTCAGCGCCGCCGTGGCCGAGTCCTTGAGCTTGCCCGCCATCAGGGACACGGCCGCACCCGTGAACTCCCCGTCGATCCGTACCGTGGTGGCCCCGCCGTCCGCGGCGAGGGAGTAGCGGGTCCCGACGATCACGCCCATCGGCCCCTTGCCGCGGATCGCGAACACCCGGCCCGTC
Organism: Streptomyces showdoensis; assembly: GCF_039535475.1. NCBI lineage: Bacteria > Bacillati > Actinomycetota > Actinomycetes > Kitasatosporales > Streptomycetaceae > Streptomyces > Streptomyces showdoensis. Next base: position 103,331 of record NZ_BAAAXG010000027.1, read on the forward strand.
TCCAGCTCCTCGACCGTCCAGGTCACCTCGGCCGGGAAGCCCATCAGCTTCATGTTCTCGGCGAAGGTGGCGCCCGCCTCGAGCGCGGCCGGGCCGCCGTTCGGGAAGTTGGTGTGGGTGGCGTTCCACTCCCCGTACGAGGCGAAGTCGGTGAGCTGCGCCCACACCTTCTCGGCCGGCGCCTCGATCCGTGCCTCCGCGCTGACTTCGGCCATACGACCACCCCTTCACGCGTACCAGTCGGCTTTCGGTGTCGCGGAACGTAGCCGCAGCGGCGCCAACATTCAATACTGATGAACCGTCAGTTCTGCTGTCTCGTCGCCGATCCACCAGATCTGCGCGGAGTCGAAGAGGTCGGAGACGCGCGGACCGCCGCTCTCGTCGTGGCAGTGGAAGGCGGCCCAGAAGAGGTCGGCCGGCAGCGCCGCCCGCGGTGCGTACACGCGGTAGACGTACTGCCGCCCGTCGAGCGCGAGGAGAGCCACCATCCAGAACATGCCTGGAGGACGATACGGGACGGTCCCGTGGTTGCGTACGGGGCGTATGGCAAGGCGGCGCGCGCCCCTGGGGGAGAACTCGCGCGATCTCATCCGTAAGGAGGAGGAACCGATCGCCCGTGCCCAACTCCGGTGGGATGTGCACATGCTTCTCGCCGGGGATGCCCCGGCTTGTCGGGGCTGATGAGGTGGGAGGGTGCGATCTCCCGTCCCTCCCGACCCCCGCGCCCGGCGTGTCCCGCGGCTCCCGCGCCCCGGAGCCCCGTGCCCCGGAGCCCCGTCGTGCCCCGGAGCCCCGCGGCGCCCTGCCCGGCCCCTCGCTGCCCCGGCTGCCCGCCACCCGCCGCGCCGAGCTGGAGGACGGGCTCGCCGCCGAGCTGGTGACCGCGGTGACGGGCGCCCGTCGGCGGGCGCTGCGGGACGGGGACCGGCAGGTCGACACCGCCCATCTGCTGCACTCCCTCGTCGAGGGCGACCCGGAGAGCGCCGCCGCCCTCGGCGGCCCGGCAGAGCAGGCCCGGGTGCTCGGCTATCTCGTCCAGCTTTCCATCGGGTACGGGCTGCGCTGGCAGCGCTCCGTCGAGGACACCGGGTCGGAGCTGCCCGTCCTCCGGGGCGTCGAGGCCGCCGCCGCGGGCTGGTCGCCGGCCGCGGCCGCCGCCCTCGCCGGGGCCTTCGAACGGGCCGCGCTGCGCGGGGACCACCGGGTCCGCGGCCTCGATCTGCTCGCCGCGCTCGCCGCCGACCCCGCCGGCCGGGCCGCCGAGGTGCTCCGCCGGGCGGGCGTCGACCGCCACGATCTGGCCGTCCGGATCGGGGAGCCGTCTCAACAGGTGTGACGGGGGTTACGCACCTGACCGCGTCCTGTCATGATGGCCCGATGCACGCGTCTCAGGAGAAAAGCGCTGGCCTGGGACTCGCCCTGGTCTCCGCCTTCGCTTTCGGTGGTTCAGGAGTGGCGGCCAAGCCGCTCATCGAGGCGGGACTCGACCCGCTCCACGTGGTGTGGCTCCGGGTGGCCGGCGCCGCCCTCGTCATGCTGCCGGTGGCCTGGCGCCACCGCGACCTCGTCCGTCGCAAGCCCGCCCTGCTCGCCGGCTTCGGCCTGCTCGCCGTGGCGGGCGTCCAGGGCTTCTACTTCGCCTCCCTCTCCCGCATCCCGGTCGGGGTCGCGCTGCTCATCGAGTACCTGGCCCCGGCGCTGGTCCTCGGCTGGGTCCGGTTCGTCCAGCGACGGCCGGTGACCCGGCGGGCGGCCCTCGGCGTCGTCCTGGCCGTCGGCGGGCTCGCCTGCGTCGTCCAGGTCTGGTCCGGACTCACCTTCGACCTCCTCGGGCTGCTCCTCGCGCTGGCCGCGGCCTGCTGCCAGGTCGGCTACTTCGTCCTGGCGGACCAGGGCAGCGACGAGGCCGAGCCGGTCGACCCGATCGGCGTCATCGCGTACGGACTCCTCGTCGGCGCCCTCGTCCTCACCGTCCTCGCCCGCCCCTGGCAGATGGACTGGGCGGTGCTGGGCGGCACCGCCGACCTCAACGGCACCGCCGCCCCGGCCTGGCTGCTGCTCGGCTGGATCGTGCTCGTGGCCACCGTGCTCGCCTATGCCACCGGCGTGGTCTCGGTGCGCAAGCTCTCCCCGCAGGTCGCCGGGGTGGTGGCCTGCCTCGAAGCCGTCATCGCGACCGTCCTCGCCTGGGTGCTGCTCGCCGAGCACCTGGGCGCGCCGCAGATCATCGGCGGCGCGGTCGTCCTGGTGGGCGCCTTCATCGCCCAGTCGGCCACGCCCAAGGCGGCGCCCTCCGGGGCGGTCGCCCAGGGGGGCGGGGCGGGCGCCGGTCACGGTGGTGCGGAGGACGACGTGCGGGTCTCCGCCGGGCGCGCCTCCGGCGGCGACGAAAGCCGGTTGTCGGCCGAGCGGTCCGCCCCCTAGGGTGCCGATCATGCACGCGACCGTCCTCCCGCCTCCCGCCGCCTAGCGCGGGCGGCGAGACTCTCCCCGACGAAGACCGGGCTCGGGCGGGCCGACACAGGCCCCCGAGCAGGTCGTCGACGCCCGCCCGCGGACCTCGGCGACCCCTTCTTCCCCGTCTTCCTCGCGGAGTGCACCACGTGTCGAACACCCCTGTCACCGGCCCGGCCCCTCTCTCGACCGGTCCTTCCACCGGTCCTTCCACCGGTCCGTCGAGCGGTCCTTCCACCGGTCCTTCCACCGGTCCGTCGAGCGGTCCTTCCACCGGTCCGTCGGGCGGTCCTTCCTCTGGTCCCTCGACCGGCCCCTCGACCGGTCCTTCCACCGGCCGGAGCCTCGTCTATCTGATCGTCGCCGGAATCGCCTGGGGCACGGCGGGCGCCGCCGCCTCGCTGCTCTTCCGGGTCAGCGACATCGGCCCCCTCGCCCTCTCCTTCTGGCGCTGCGTCGGCGGGCTCGTCCTGCTGCTCGGGGCGCTCGCGCTGCGCCGCCGGCCGCGGCCCGCGACGCCCGAAGCCCGCGGGCGGCGGCTGCTGCGGATCCTCGGCACCGGCGTCGGGCTCGCCGTCTTCCAGAGCGCCTACTTCGCGGCCGTGGACCTCACCGGACTCGCGGTCGGCACCGTCGTCACCCTCGGCGCGGGACCCGTGCTCATCGCGGTCGGCGCACGGCTCCTCATGGGCGAGCGGATCGGGGCCGGGGGCGCCGCGGCCGTCGCCGGGGCACTGGCCGGACTCGCCGTCCTCGTGCTCGGCGGCGGGGGCGCGGAGGTCCGGCCGCTCGGCGTGCTGCTCGCCGTCGTCTCCGCCGCCGGATACGCGGCGATCACGCTGCTGACCCGATGGCTCGGCCGCGACGGCGGCGGCGCGGACGCGCTGTCGACCACCACCTGGGCCTTCGCGGTCGGCGCCGTCGGACTGCTGCCGATCGCCGCGGCCGAGGGGCTCGTGCCGCACACCGGCGCCCCCGCCCAGGTGCTGCTCCTGCTCGCGTACGTCGCCGCCGTGCCCACCGCGCTCGCCTACGCCCTCTACTTCGCGGGGGCGGCCGTGGTCCGCGCCGCCACCGTCTCCGTGATCATGCTCCTCGAGCCGGTGAGCGCGGCGGTCATCGCCGTCGCCCTCCTCGGCGAACGGCTCACCGCCGCGACCGTCGCGGGCACCCTGCTGCTGCTCACGGCGGTGACGGGACTCGCCTTCGCCGAGGCCCGCTCGGCGGCGGTGGCCAGGCGGCGGGTGCCGGCGGCGGTGCCGGCAGGAGGCTGAGGGCGGGGACGGCCGGCCGTGCGGCGAGCCGGGTGCCCCGCGGGGTGCGGGCTTGCGCGCCCCGCGGGGTGCGGGCCGCGCGCCGGGCCGCCCGCGGGGCTCGGCGGGCCCGCGGGTCAGGCCTCCGGGGCGCGGCGGCGCAGCTGGTGGGTGCGGGCGGCGGTGTCGCCCGGGCCCGCGCGTTCGGCGAGGCGGGCCGCCACCCGGTCCTGGACCTCCTGGGGCTTGTTGCCCGCGTACTTGAACTTCGCCCGCACCTCGGTCACGTCCAGGCACAGCACCCGGAGGCCCGGCAGCATCCGCCCGAAGGGCGCCTCGCCGGGGCGCACCTCGGCGGTGCCGCCCTCCGGCTGGAAGTGCGCCACCTGGCGGTTGAGGAGCTCCGCCTTCTCGGCCGGGTCGTCGACGATCCGGGCGGTGCAGCGGAGCTGGACGGCCGCGTAGTACGAGGTGGGGGTGCCGTGCTCCGCGGGGGGCGCCCTCGGGGGCGGTCCAGTGGCCGGGGACGAAGACGTGGTCGCCGACCACGCTCAGCAGCACGGCGGGGTTGCGCTCCAGGTCGCGCCAGAGCGGGTTGGGGCGCGCGAGATGGGTGATGACCCGGCCGTGCGGGCCGGGCTCCGGCTCGTACCGGAAGTGCGTCGGCTGCACCCACGGCGGTTCGCCCGGCGCGCCGTTGACGGCGAGCTGGCCGAAGTCGTGGGCGGACAGCCAGGTGCGCCACTCGGCGTCGCCGCGCGGGGAGTCCCAGGGGTGGATCAGCACGGTCGTCCCCTCACAGCGCCGCGAGGTAGTCCGGCAGGGCGATGGCCGGGTCGAGGTCCGCGGCCGGGACCGGGGTGCCGTAGCGGCGCTGGACGGGGACGACGCCCGCCCAGTGGGGGAGCGCGGCGTCCTCCGGGTCGTCGTTGGGGCCGCCGGTGCGGACCTTCGCCGAGACCTCGTCGAGGTCGAGGCGCAGGACGGCGGTCGCGGCGAGCTCCTTGGCGTTTCCGGGGCGGGAGTCGTACGAGCGGCCGGGGACGACGTGGTCGACGAGCGCGTCCAGGGCGGTGCGCAGCTCCTCCGGGTCGGTCACCGGGTGGGCGGTGCCGTGCACGACGACGGAGCGGTAGTTCATCGAGTGGTGGAAGGCGGACTTGGCGAGGACCAGGCCGTCCACGTGGGTCACGGTGAGGCAGACCGGCAGGCCGGGGGCGGTCTCGCCGCGCCCGGCCATGCGCAGCGGGCGGGAGCCGGTCGATCCGTGGACGTAGAGGCGCTCGCCTATCCGGCCGTAGAGGGTCGGCAGCACGACGGGCGCGCCGTCGCGGACGAAGCCGAGGTGGCAGACGTAGCTCTCGTCGAGGATCGAGTGCACCAGCGCGCGGTCGTACGAGGCGCGCTGCGCGGAGCGGGTGGGGACGGTGCGGTCGGTGGGGGTGTAGGGACCCGGCTGGGTGTCCGTCTCCGGCATTGCGTTCTCCATTGCACTAGTGCATAGTGGTGTTTGTGCTAGGAGAGTATCGGATCGAAGGCCGCCGCGCATCGGAGATCGCCGCCAGCGTCGAGCGGGGGGTGGGCGGCGGATTCCTCGCCCCCGGACAACTGCTCCCGCCCATGAGGGAGTTGGCGGCATCCCTCGGGGTGAATCCCAATACCGTCGCCGCCGCCTACCGCACCCTGCGCGAGCGCGGGGTGATCGAGACCGACGGGCGGCGGGGCAGCCGGGTGCGGTCCGCGCCCGCGACGACGGCCCGCGGCTCGATCCGGGTCGAGGCCCCCGAGGGCGTGCGGGACGTGAGCGAGGGCAGCCCGGACCCGGCGCTGCTGCCGGCGCTCGGGGAGGCCCTCGCCGAGGTCGCGCGCGGCTACGCCGAGCGGCCGCCGATGTACGGGGAGGCCCCGGTCGACGAGGAGTTCGCGCGGCTCGCGCGGGCCGCCTTCGATGCGGACGGCGTGCCGGCCGGACCCGTCGGCGTCGCATCCGGCTCCCTCGACGCCATCGAGCGGGTGCTCGCCGCGCACCTGCGGCCGGGAGACGCGGTCGCCGTCGAGGACCCCGGCTGGGGCAGCCTCCTCGACCTCGTGCCGGCGCTCGGGCTGCGGCCCGTGCCGGTCGCCGTCGACGACGAGGGGCCGCTGCCGGACGCCGTGGCCCGGGCGCTGCGGGGCGGCGCGCGGGCGGTGATCGTCACCGACCGGGCGCAGAACCCGACCGGCGGCTGCGTGGGCGAGCGGCGGGCCGCGGAGCTGCGCGCGGTCCTCGCCGCCCACCCGGACGTCCTGCTGATCGAGGACGACCACGGGCACGGGATCGTCGCGGAGCCGCCGCACCCCCTCGCCACCGGCGCCGGGCGGTGGGTCTTCGTGCGGTCGGTCGCCAAGGCCTACGGGCCGGACCTGCGGATCGCCGCCTTCACCGGGGACCCGGAGACCGTCGACCGGGTGCTCGGGCGGCAGCGGCTCGGCCCCGGCTGGGTCAGCCGGCTGCTCCAGCGCACGGTCGTGCGGCTGTGGACCACGGGGGCCGTCGACCCGGTGGCCGTATCGGCGGCGTACGGGGAGCGGCGCGACGGCCTCGTCCGGGCGCTCGCCCGGCGCGGGGTCGAGGCGCACGGCCGCGGCGGCATGAACGTCTGGGTGCCGGTCGCCGACGAGACCGGCGCCGTCGCCCGCATGCTCGCCGCCGGCTGGGCGGTCGCCCCCGGTGCCCGCTTCCGCATGGAGACCGGCCCGGCGATCCGGGTCACCGTCTCCGGGCTCACGCCCGCCGACCTCGAACCCCTCGCCGACGCCGTCGCGTACGCGGCGGGGCCCGCGCCGGCCAGGAGTTGGGGGTGACGGCCGTCCCGGGGGCGGGGGCGCGGCCGGCCCGGGCCCCGCCCCCGGGACGGCCGTCCGGGCGGACTCAGGAGACGGTCGGCCGGGACCCCGCGGGCTCGGGCGCGGAGCCTGCGACCGGAGCCACGGCGGCCCCGGCCGCCGGGCTCGGGACCGTGGCCGCCGGGCCAGGGGCGGTGGTGCCCGCGGCCGTCATGGGGCGGGCCGCCGCGGTCGGGGCGGTGGGGGAGGCCGTGCCGCGGCGGCGCGGGCCGCGGGTCTGGGTGAGCGCCGCGCCCGCGAGGACGATCACCGCGCCCACCGGGGTGTTCCAGGCGAGGTGCTCACCGAGCAGGGCGACACCGGCGGCCGTCGCGATCACCGGGATGAAGTACGTGACCATGGACGCCGTCGTCGGGCCGACCTCGGCCACCACCCCGTACTGGAGCAGCATCGCGTAACCCGTGCCCAGGGCGCCCAGTGCGATCACCGCCAGCAGCGGCAGCACCTCGACGTGGGTCGGCAGGCGGGTGAACAGCGGGGTGACCACCGCGAGCTGGAGGGCGGCGAGGCCGACCTGGGAGCCCGCGAGGGCTAGGTTCGACGCGCCGGTGCCTGACAGGGTGCGGCGGACGTATATCCAGCCCACCGCGTAGCTGAACGAGGCCAGCAGGGCCAGCGCCGTGCCCGTCACGTCCAGGCCCGAGAAGCCCTGCCAGGCGCCGAGGACCGTCAGGACGCCGATGAACCCGATGCCCAGGCCCGCCGCCCGCACGCGGGTCGGACGGTCCTCGGAGAGCGCGACGAGCGACAGGAGCATGCCCCACAGCGGAGTCGTGGCGTTGCAGATCCCCGCGAGGGTCGAGGGGATGGTCAGCTCGGCGTACGAGAAGAGGGAGAACGGCAGGGCGTTCAGCAGGAACGCCGCCACCGTCAGATGGCCCCAGGTGCGGGCGCCGCGCGGGAGCCGGTCCCGCTTCACGGCGAGGGCGACGGCGAGCACCGCCGTGCCGAACAGGAGGCGGCCGAAGGTCACCTGGAAGGGGGCGAAGCCCTCCGTGCCGACCTTGATGAAGAGGAAGCTGAAACCCCAGATCAGGGCCAGTACGCCGAAGCGGACGCGCCAGTCGAGCGAGGGCCGGCGGCGGGACGGGGACGGGAGGGCGGGGCTGCTCATGGGGTTCAGCGTGACCGACCCCATCTCTTAGTACAAGTGAGAATTCCTGGACCTGTTGTCTTAGCATTGCTTACATGTGGAATCTGGAGCGCCTGCGCACCCTGGACGCCGTCGCCCGGCACGGCTCCGTCAGCGGTGCCGCCGACGGGCTGCACGTCACCACCTCCGCCGTCTCCCAGCAGCTGTCGAAACTGGAGCGGGAGGTCGGCCAGCAGCTCCTCGCCAAGAACGGGCGCGGGGTGCGGCTCACCGACGCCGGGCTGCTCCTCGCCGAGCACGCCTCGCGCATCCTCTCCCAGGTCCAGCTCGCCCAGGCCGACATCGAGGCGCAGCGCGGCCAGGTGGTCGGCGAGGTGCGCATCGCCGCCTTCCCGACGGCGATGCGCGGCCTCTTCCCCACCGCGATCCGCGCCCTGCGCACCGCCCACCCCGACCTGCGCGTCCACACCGCCGAGCTGGAGCCCGACCTGGGGGTCCGCGAGGTGCTGCGCGGCGACAGCGACCTCGCCGTGGTCCTGGACTGGAACAACAAGCGGGCGCCCGTCCCGGCCGGCCTGGAGCGGGTCAGTCTGCTCGACGACTCCGCCGACGTGGCCCTGCCCGCCGACCACCCGCTGGCCGGGCGGGCGGCGGTCGAGCTGGAGGACTTCGCCGACGAGGACTGGGTCTCCTGGCCCGCCGGAGAGTTCTGCCACGACTGGCTGATGTTCACGCTCCGCTCCAAGGGCGTGGAGCCGCGCATCGCGCACGTCGCCGGGGACCACCACACCCAGCTCGCCCTCGTCGCCGCCGGGCTCGGCATCTGCGTGGCGCCCCGGCTCGGCCGGCCCGCGGCGATGGACGGCGTCGCCTTCGTGCCCGTACGCCAGCCGGTGCGGCGGCACATCTACGCGACCTGGCGCACCGACGCGGGCCGCCGGCCCTCCATCCGCGCGGTGGTCGAGGCGTTGCGGGAGGCGGCGGGCCCGCTGGGGGAGTGAGCGCCGCGGGGGCGGTCGGCTCGCGTCGGGCGGCCTGCCCCGGCCGCCCCCGCGGCTACCCCAGCTTCCGGAAGTCCCAGGAGGCCACCGCCTCCGGGGTCAGGCGCATCCAGGCGTGCCGGCCGTCGTGCGGCATCGCGTCCAGGCCGAAGTTCTTGGCCGCGAAGAGCCGCTCGACGGGCTCCAGTTCGGGGCAGGGCTCGCCCGTGCGCGGGGCCTCGCCCACGAACTCCACGGTGCCCGACAGCTCCGCCCCGCGCAGCTCCCCGTACTCCACTCCGTCGTCCACCACCACCGCGATCCGCGGCCGGGCGCGCAGCTCGGCCCAACGGCGGCTGCGGGTCAGGGAGTAGAGCCAGAGCGAGCGGCCGTCCCAGGCGAACCACAGGGCGCTGACGTGCGGCCTGCCGTCGGCCGACACGGTCGCCACCCGGCAGGTGCGCTGTTCGGCGAGGAAGCTGTCGAGCTCCGCCGGGGTCATCATGATCCGGCGTCCACGGCGCTGTGCGACGGTCATCGTCCGCACCCTTCTGGATTTCTGATGAGGTGTCAGAAATCATGGGGGGTCCCGTCGCCCCGTGGCAAGGAGTGCGCGGAGCGGACCGGGACCGAGCCGGAACCGAGGAGGAGACCGTGGGGCACGCGGAACAACTCAGGGAACAGCTGGCCCCCGACGGCGCCGTGCTGCTCACCGTCGAATGCCAGCAGGGCGTCGTCGGCCGCGACAGCGCGCTGCCCGAACTCGCCGCCGTCGCCCGCTCGTCGGGCGCCCTGCGCAACGTGGCCCGGCTGGTCGCCGCCGCGCACGGGGCCGACGTCCAGGTGCTGCACGCCGTCGCCGAACGGCGCCCCGACGGGCGCGGCGCCAACCGCAACGCCCGGCTCTTCCGCGCCGCCGCCCGGCTCCCCGTACAGCAGCACAGCGGAAGCACCGCGGTACGGATCGCCGAACCGATCGAGGTGGCCGACCAGGACCTCGTCGTACGGCGGCTGCACGGACTCTCGCCGATCGCCGGCACCGACGTGGACGCCCTGCTGCGCAACCTGGGCTGCCGGACCCTCGTCGTCACCGGGGTCTCCGCCAACGTGGCCATCCCCAACGCCGTGTTCGACGCCGTCAACCTCGGCTACACCGTCGTCGTGCCGGCCGACGCCATCGCGGGGGTGCCGGCCGACTACACCCCCGCGATGGTCCGCAACACCCTCGCCCTGGTCGCCACCATCGCGAGCACCGACGAGGTGCTCGGCTGCTGGAAGGCCCCGCGCCGGGCCCCGGCGCCGCGCACCGGACCCGGCGGGATCAGCCCAGCCTGATCGCGTCCCCCGTCACCTCGATCGGGGTCGGCTCCAGCGGGCTGGGCGCGGGCCCGCCCTTGACGCTGCCGTCCGAGACGTCGAACCGGCTCTGGTGGCAGGGGCAGACGATGACGCCGTCGGCGACCGAGGCCACCGTGCAGCCCGCGTGGGTGCAGCGGGAGGAGAAGGCCTTGAACTCGCCCGCCTTGGGCTGGGTGATCACCACGCCCCGGTCGGCGAGCACCTTGCCGCCGCCGACCGGGATGTCACCGGTCTTCGCCAGCGGCGGGGTCTGCGGGGTGCCGCCCGAGGCGTCCGTGCCACCGGTCTCGTCCGCGCCGCTCGACGCGTCCGCGCCCCCGGTGTCGCCCTTGCCGCCCGTGCCTCCCGCCGCGCCGCCGCCCCCGTCCCCGCCCGCGGAGCCGCCGCCGCAGGCCGCGAGGGCCGCGACGAGACCCGCGCCGCCCGCCGCCGACACCACTGTCCTGCGCCCCACACCGCTCATGCCTCACCCCTTGTGATCCGCCGCTCCCCGGATTCCCGGACGACCCGCGCCATGTTTCCCGAAGAAGGCGGCCACCCGCCACGGTTGGTGCCGGTTCACCGGGCGGAAAAGGGGACGACCCGGCGGGACCGGGTGCCCGGAGCGGAACCACGTCCTCGTCGAGGGCGTGCCCGCCGGCCCGGGCGGGGCGGGCCTCAGAGCAGGCCGGCGCAGGCCTCCCGGGTCGCCCGGTGCACCGCGCGGGCGAGCCGGGCGCCCCAGAGCGAGCGGGGGCCGGCGAACGGCTCGGCCGCCGCCCCGGCGCCGGGGGCGGGGCAGGCGACGCAGACCGCGTCCGTGGGCGTGCCGGAGGCGTCCGCGCCCAGCTCCACCAGGGCCTGGACCTTCGCCTCGGTGGCCGTCGCGACGGCGTTGACCAGAGCGGCGTCCGTGAGCGGCACCGGCAGCGACACGATGATGTTGATGGTGCCGGGGCGCGGCGCGCCGACCGCCCCGGCGTCCGGGACGGCCGCCCAGCCCCGTACCCCGATGCCCGCCGTGACCACGGCCTCGGCCCCGCCGTCCGCCGCGAACCGGCGGTCGCCGACCGACGCGGCCGTCATCAGACCCACCCCGGCGCCGACGAGTCCCGCCCCGGCGGCCAGCGCGCCCAGGTGGGCGACGGGGTCGCGGCGGGAGTACCCCGGGGGCACCTGCGCGTTGACCACCCAGTCGCGGGCGCCGATGCCGCCGCCGAGGACGGCGCTCGACACCATCCGGGTGCCGGGTCCGGGCGCCCACACCAGCAGGGGCCAGCGTCGGCCGTCCTCCTCGTGGCCGAGCAGGAGAGCGTCGGCGAGCGCGGGCGGGGCGGGAGGGGTTCTCAGGAGCACCCCGCACCTTAACGCGCGGCCGGGCGCGGGTCCGGGGCGCGCCGGGCGGCCGGGCGGCCGGGCGGCCGGGGCGCGCCGCCCGCCGCGCCGAGCGGGTCCGGGCCGGACGATCACGCCGCCTAGGGTGGTGGCGGAAGCCCCAGCGGCAGCGAAACGATTGGACAGCCTCGGACCATGCTTACAGAGGTGACGGCGACCCGTTACGTCACGCCCTTGCGTGAGGGCGGGTCGCTCCCCGGGATCGTCGAGGCCGACGACCTCGGCACGTACGTCATGAAATTCACCGGCGCCGGACAGGGGCGCAAGACCCTCGTCGCCGAAGTGATCTGCGGGCAGCTCGCCCGGCGCCTCGGGCTGCGGGTGCCGGAGCTGGTCACCCTCCAGCTCGACCCGGTCATCGGGCTCTCCGAGCCCGACCAGGAGGTGCAGGAGCTGCTCAAGGCGAGCGGCGGGCTCAACCTCGGCATGGACTTCCTGCCCGGCTCGCTCGGCTTCGACCCGCTCGCCTACGAGGTGGACCCGAGGGAGGCCGGCAAGGTCGTCTGGTTCGACGCCGTGATCAACAACGTCGACCGGTCCTGGCGCAACCCCAACATGCTGGTCTGGCACGGCGACCTGTGGCTCATCGACCACGGCGCCACCATGATCTGGCACCACAACTGGCCCGGCGCGCAGGCCTCCGCCGCGAAGCCCTACGACGCCTCGGACCACGCCCTGGCCCCGTTCGCGCCGGACGTCGCCGCCGCGGCCGCCGAGCTGGCGCCGCTGGTGACCCGCGAGCTCCTCGAAGAGGTCGCCGCCGACGTGCCCGACGAGTGGCTGGTCGACGAACCCGGCTTCGGGGCCACCGACGCGCTGCGCGCCGCGTACGTGGAGGCGCTGCTGCCGCGCGCCGCGACGATCCACGAGCGGATCACCCTGGGCCCCCGCACCGAGCGGCGGGCCTCGCAGCCCCCCGGCTGGCTCGCCGAGCGCCTCGCGCCCCGGCCGCAGGCCGTCGAGAAGGACCGTACCGAGACCGGCAAGGACAGCACCACGTGACCGATCGCGATGTCTTCGAGTACGCGCTCCTGCGCGTCGTGCCCCGGGTGGAGCGCGGCGAGTGCTTCAACGCCGGCGTGGTGGTCTACTGCCGGGCCCGGTCCTTCGTGGCCGCCCGCACCCATCTGGACGAGGCCAAGCTGACCGTGCTCGACCCGGCCGCCGACGTCACCGGCGTGCGGGCCGCGCTGCGCGCGGTCGAGGGCGTCTGCCTCGGCGGCGAGGACGCCGGCCAGGCCGCCGGGGACGACGCCGGGCGGCGCTTCCGCTGGCTGATCGCGCCCCGTTCCACGGTGGTCCAGCCGGGACCGGTGCACACCGGTCTGACGGCCGACCCCGAGGCCGAGGTGGAACGTCTGCTCGACCTGCTGGTGCGCTAGCCGTACGGGAGTGGGCCGGTGCACCCGGTGGGCCGTTGACACCGGGTGCCAGGGCTTCTAGCGTCTCGTCTGCGGACGATACTAAGCGGTCGCTCATGTGCGGGAGAGCGAGCGGGCCGCCGGTACGGACCGCATCCAGGGATGACCCAAGGGCGAGGAGAACCAAGCATGTCCACCACCGAGCAGCGCGTAGCCGTCGTCACCGGTGCGGCTCGCGGCATCGGAGCCGCCACCGCGATCCGGCTCGCCGCCGAGGGCCGCGCGGTCGCCGTACTCGACCTCGACGAGGCGGCCTGCAAGGACACCGTCGAGAAGATCACCGCCGCGGGCGGCACCGCGCTCGCCGTCGGCTGCGACGTCTCCGACGGCGCCCAGGTGGAGGCCGCCGTCGCGCGCGTCGCCGCCGAGCTCGGCGCGCCGACCATCCTCGTCAACAACGCGGGCGTGCTCCGCGACAACCTGCTCTTCAAGATGTCCGAGTCGGACTGGGACCTCGTGATGAACGTGCACCTCAAGGGCGCGTTCCTGATGGCCAAGGCCTGTCAGAAGCACATGGTGGACGCCGGCTTCGGGCGGATCGTCTCGCTCTCCTCCTCCTCGGCCCTCGGCAACCGCGGCCAGGCCAACTACTCCGCCGTCAAGGCCGGCCTGCAGGGCCTGACCAAGACGCTCGCCAAGGAGCTCGGCAAGTTCGGCGTCACCGCCAACGCCGTCGCCCCCGGCTTCATCGTCACCGAGATGACCGCGCAGACCGCCGAGCGGGTCGGCATGGGCTTCGAGGAGTTCCAGGCCGCGGCCGCCTCGATGATCCCGGTCCAGCGCGTCGGCCGCCCCGAGGACGTCGCCAACGCCATCGCCTTCTTCACGGGCGACGACGCCGGCTTCGTCTCCGGCCAGGTCATGTACGTGGCCGGCGGCCCGCTCAACTGACGCACGGGCGCGGGAGGAGAACGCGATGAGCGCGCAGGAACTGCCCGAGCTCTCGGGCAAGGTCGCCCTGGTCACCGGCGCGAGCCGGGGCATCGGCTACGGCGTCGCCGAGGCCCTGGTCGCCCGCGGCGACCGGGTCTGCATCACCGGACGGGGCGAGGAGGCCCTCAAGGAGGCCGTGGAGCGCCTCGGGGCCGACCGGGTGATCGCCGTGCCCGGCAAGGCGCACGACGAGGCCCACCAGGCCGCGGCGGTCGCCGCCACCATGGAGGCCTTCGGCCGGGTGGACTTCCTGGTCAACAACGCCGGCACCAACCCGGTCTTCGGGCCGATCGCCGAGCTGGACCTGAACGTGGCCCGCAAGGTCTTCGAGACCAACGTGGTGTCCGCGCTCGGCTTCGCCCAGCAGACCTACCGGGCGTGGCAGAAGGAGCACGGCGGGGCGATCGTGAACATCGCCTCGATCGCCGGCCTCGCCCCGTCGCCGTTCATCGGCGCGTACGGGATGAGCAAGGCGGCCATGATCAACCTGACCGTCCAGCTGGCGCACGAGTTCGCCCCGTCGGTCCGGGTCAACGCCATCGCCCCGGCCGTCGTGAAGACGAAGTTCGCCGCGGCGCTCTACGAGGGGCGGGAGGCCGAGGCGGCCGCCCCGTACCTCCTCGGGCGGCTCGGCGAGCCGCAGGACATCGGCGGTGCCGCGGCCTTCCTGACCTCGGCGCAGTCGGACTGGATCACCGGCCAGACGCTCGTCGTCGACGGCGGTCTTTTCCTGAACGCCGGTGTCGGGTGACCGCTATCCGGACACTTTCCTGAATTCGTGACCGGTTTGGACCCGATTGCAAGCGGAATGCCTCAAGTGCCCCGCCAGGGTCGAACATTGACCTGGCGGGGCGCTGCGGTATCGTTCGCCGACCCCAGGCTGAACGAGGAGCGTGCACGTGTTCAACCGGACCAGTCTGCAGGCCGCTGCAGCCCTTGCGTCCATATCCCTCCTGTCCGGATGCAGTGTGTTTTCGGACGGTGAATCCGCAGGGGATCAAAGAATCGTCGTCGGTACGACGAGTTCTCCGTCCACGCTTGATCCGGCGGCCGCCTGGGACAATTCCTGGGAGCTTTTCCGGAATGTCTTCCAGACGCTCGTGAGTTTCCCGACCGGCAGCACCAGCCCGCAGTCCGACGCGGCCGACTGCAAGTTCAAGGAGGGGAGCTCGAGCCGGGTCTTCGAGTGCGTCCTCCACGACGGTCTGACCTTCTCCAACGGGCACAAGCTGGACGCCGAAGCCGTCCGCTACTCGATCGACCGGATCCGGAAGATCGACGTCAAGGGCGGCCCCAACGGCATGCTCGGCTCGCTCGACAAGGTCGAGGCGATCGACGACCGCACGGTGGTCTTCCGGCTGAACAAGTCGGACGCGACCTTCCCGTTCATCCTCGCCACCCCGGCCATGTCCATCGTCGACCCGGCCGAGTACCCGGCGGACCAGCTCCGCAAGGACGGCAAGCTGGTCGGCTCCGGTCCGTACGTCCTCGACTCCTACGCCGAGGGCCAGAAGGCCGAGCTCACCCGCAACCCCAGCTACAAGGGCTTCGCCGACCGCAAGAACGGCGGCGTGACCATTCGGTACTTCAAGGAGTCCGAGCCGATGGTCACCGCGCTGAGGAAGAAGGAGATCGACGCCACCTACCGCGGCCTCACCGCGGCCGAGGTCGTCGCCCTCCAGGCCGACACGCCGGAGAACAAGGGGCTCCAGCTCGTCGAGTCCACCGGTGCGGACATCCGCTACCTGGTCTTCAACAGCCGTGACGACTCGGTCGACCGGCTCCCCGTCCGCAAGGCCATCGCGCAGCTCGTCGACCGCGACGAGCTCGTGAGCAAGGTCTACCAGGGCACGGCCGAGCCGCTGTACTCCATGGTGCCCAAGGGCATCTCGGGCCACACCACGAAGTTCTACGACCGCTTCGGCTCGCCCGACCCGGCCAAGGCCAAGTCCATCCTGCGCGCCGCCGGCATCACCAAGCCGGTCAAGCTGGACTTCTGGTACACCACCGACCGGTACGGCTCCTCGACCGCCGCCGAGTTCGCCGAGCTCAAGCGGCAGCTGGAGGAGAGCGGCCTCTTCGCGATCACCCTCCACGGAAAGCCGTGGAAGGAGTTCCAGGCGGGCTACCAGAAGGGCCAGTACCCGGTCTTCGGCCGCGGCTGGTTCCCGGACTTCCCGGACCCGGACAACTTCGTCGCCCCCTTCGTGGGCAAGGAGAACGTCCTCGGCACCCCGTACGTCAGCCCGAAGATCACCAACGAGCTGATCCCGAAGTCCCGGCGCGAGAGCGACCGCGCGGCCGTCACGGACGACTTCGTGGAGGCCCAGGAGATCATGGTGCAGGACGTCCGGCTGCTCCCGCTGTGGCAGGGCAAGCTGTACATCGCCGCCAGCGACGACATCGGCGGCGGCGAGCGGGCGCTCGACCCGCAGACCGTCATGCAGATGTGGGAACTCAGCCGCCGCACCAGCTGGTAGGACCCACGGGCCGCCGGACCCCCGGGAGGGGGCCGGCGGCCCGAGTGCTTCGGGGGCGTCGGCGGCGGCGGCCCCGTTGTCAGTGGGGCCCGGTAGGTTCTCGTACGTAACGACGAAACACCCACCGGAGGTTGTTGACGTGACCGACACCGACATGCTGCCCGAGTCCTGGCGCGGCGTCCTCGGCGACGAGCTGCAGAAGCCCTACTTCAAGCAGCTCACCGAGTTCGTCGAGGAGGAGCGGGCCAACGGGCCGGTCTACCCGCCGCGCGAGGAGGTCTTCGCCGCCCTCGCAGCGACCCCGTTCGACAAGGTGAAGGTCCTCGTCCTCGGCCAGGATCCGTACCACGGCGAGGGCCAGGGCCACGGGCTCTGCTTCTCCGTCCGCCCCGGCGTGAAGACCCCGCCCTCGCTGCGGAACATCTACAAGGAGATGCAGGCCGAGCTCGGGCACCCGGTCCCCGACAACGGCTATCTGATGCCGTGGGCCGAGCAGGGCGTCCTGCTGCTCAACGCGGTGCTCACCGTCCGCGCCGGCGAGGCCAACTCGCACAAGGGCAAGGGCTGGGAGAAGTTCACCGACGCGGTGATCACCGCCGTGGCCTCCCGCCCCGACCCGGCCGTCTTCGTGCTGTGGGGCAACTACGCGCAGAAGAAGCTGCCGCTCATCGACGAGGAGCGGCACGTCGTGGTGAAGGGCGCCCACCCCTCGCCCCTGTCGGCGAAGAAGTTCTTCGGCTCCCGCCCCTTCACCCAGATCGACGAGGCCGTCGCCGCCCAGGGGCACGAGCCGATCGACTGGCGCATCCCCGACCTCGGCTGAGCCTCGGCCGGATCCGGCGCGGCTGCGGCTAGCGTCGGATCCGGCCCGTTTCGTACCGGGGGCCGGATCGACAGCGTGGAGGCCGCAGTGACCGGGCAGCAGGTGTCGGAGGACGGCGTCATGACCAGGATCGGGCAGGCGATGATGCTCCTCCACGGCGGGGACAGGGAAGAGGCCCGCAACCGCTTCGGCGAGATCTGGACGCAGCTCGGCCCGGACGGCGACCCGCTGCACCGCTGCACCCTCGCCCACTACATGGCCGACGCGCAGGACGACCCCGACACCGAGCTGGCCTGGGACCTGCGGGCCCTGACCGCCGCCGAGGGGCTCGACGAGGACCGGCTGGCCCGCCACGGCTCGGCGGTGGCCCTGCGCGCCCTCTACCCCTCGCTCCACCTCAACCTGGCCGCCGACTACGTGAAGCTGGCCCGCCCGGACGCGGCCCGCGTCCACCTGGACCGGGCCCGCGCCGCCTCCGAGGTCCTGGACGACGACGGCTACGGCAACGGGGTGCGGGCCGCGATCGAGCGCCTGGAGGTGCGGCTGCGGGGTCAGCGCCCGTAGCTGCCACGGCAGATCCTCGCCTGCTCGCTCTCCGGGCTCCAGCCTCCGTACCGCGCGCCCAGTTCGCACACCTCGGCCGCGGAGCGCGGCGGCTTGCCGAGGAGCCCGGGCAGGTCGACGGCCGGGTGGCGGTGATGCTGCCCGGCGCCGGCGGACGGGTGCTTCTTCTCGTGGTGCGCCGGGGCGTCGTCGCCGTTCCGGCCGCGCCCCCCCGCCCGCGTCGCTCCCGCCGTCGGCGGTGCTCCGCCGCTCGGCGGACGCGCGGGGCTCGGGGGCCGGGGGATCGGGCATCGCCGCCTCCAGGGCCTCGCGGGCGGGTCCCTGGACGATCTGCGGCGCGACGTCCTGACCGGGCCGCGCGTCGGCCGGGCTCGGGACCGGGAGGGGGGCCGCGGGGGGCGGCTCCACCGCGACGCAGCCCGAGAGGGCGGCCATCGCGACCCCCGGCCAGGATCCTCACTGTGGTTCTGGTTCCATGCACCCGGGCAACTCTGCTGGTCGGACGGGGTTCCTCACACCCCTACTCGCGGGGAATGCCCCGCATGAGTGATCACCCCGGCGCGGGCTGACCCGGCCTCTCCCGGGTGCGGGATCAGTCCCCGGTGGCGCCGTCGATCCGCTCCCGGATCAGGTCCGCGTGACCGTTGTGGCGCGCGTACTCCTCGATCATGTGGAGGTAGATCCAGCGCAGGTTGAAGGTCTTCCCGCTGCGGTGCGTGCCGCTGCCCGGCTCGTCGAGGCCGCGGCCGGCGGCGTTGGCCCGGGCGTGGGCGATCTCGGCCTGCCAGGTGGCGTAGGCCTCCGCCCAGGTGTCCTCGGAGGTGACGTGGACGTCCGCGTCGTGGTCCTCCTTGGTGGTGTAGATCCAGCCGGCCTCGCTCTCGCCGGCCAGGACGCGGCGGAACCAGCCGCGCTCGACCTCGGCCATGTGGCGGACCAGGCCCATCAGGTTGAGGTCCGAGGGCGGGGCGGAGGGGGTGCGCAGCTGGGCGTCGTCGAGGCCCTCGCACTTCGTCGCGAGGGTCGCGCGGTGGAAGTCGAGCCACTGCTCCAGGGCCTCGCGCTCGCCGGTGAGGGTGCCCGGGTCGACGCGGGAGCCGGTGTCGGTCTGTTCGGTGGTCATGCCCCGCATCGTCGCCCATGATCGTCCGGCGGGCCAGCCCTTTGCGGCGGGGCGCCCGCGGTGCGCGGGCGAGCGGTCCGCGGGCGGGCCGTTCAGCGGCCGAGCAGGCCGCGCAGCAACTCGTCGAAGCCGGTCCGGAGTTCGGCGAGGGCGGGCACGGCGGCGTGGAAGGAGCCGGCCGCGCAGGAGAACATCAGCCCCTCGCACCAGGCGATGAGCGAGAGCGCGTGCCGTTCGGGCGCGGGGGATCCGGCCCCGGCCATCATCGCCGTCACCGGCCCGTGGAAGACCGAGCCCGCGGAGTCGAAGAAGGCGCGCAGCTCGGGGCGGCGGGTGGCCTCCAGGGCCAGTTCGTAGCGGGAGACGAGCAGGGCCCGGTGGTCGGTGAGGTAGCGGTGCAGGGCGAGCGCGAGGGCGTCGACGAGCGCCTCGGGCCCGGCGTCGGCCGCGGGCAGCTCGTCCGGGGTGAGCACGGCCGCCTCGCGCTCCACCTGGCGGCGGACCGCGGTCTCCAGGAGGGCCTGCCGGGTGCGGGCGTGGTTGGAGGTGGACCCCTGGGGGAGCCCGGCCCGCTCGTCGACGGCGCGGTGCGTGAGCCCGCGCATCCCGCGCTCGACGAGCAGGTCGAGGGCGGCGTCGCCGATGCGTTCGGCGCGGGTGGGCGGGGCGTCGGGGGTCCGTGCGGCGGTCATGGGGACAACCTACCGAGCCCCCGTGCGGTGGGGGACTACGCATGTAGTCAGGGGGTCGGGGGTGCCGGACGAGGGGTCCCGGGGCGGGGCGTGTGGGGGGATTCGGCCGGTGGTCTGTTCTCGGGACTACGGCTGTAGTACGGTCGCGGAGTCACTACAACTGTAGTCCCCCGGGGCGGTCCGGCGACGGGGGAGCCGTCCGAGGGGGAGCCATGGAACAGCACCGCGCCGTCGTCGTCGGAGCCGGCATCGGCGGCCTCACCGCCGCGATCGCCCTGCGCGCCCGCGGCTGGGACGTCACCGTCCTGGAGCGCGCCGGCGACCTCACCCCGGTCGGCGCCGGGATCGCCCTCGCCCCCAACGCCCTGCGCGCCCTCGACGCGATCGGCCTCGGCGACCCGGTCCGCGCACGCGCCGCCTGGCAGGGCGACGGCGGGATGCGCCGCCCGGACGGCCGCTGGCTCGCCCGCACCGACGCCGAGGCCGCCGCCGCACGCTTCGGCGGACCGGTCGTCCTGCTGCACCGCTCGACCCTCGTCGACCTCCTCCGCTCCGCCCTCCCGGCCACCGCCGTGCGCACCGGGAGCGCCGCCGTCCTCGCCGACCCCGGCGGCGACCGGCGGCCCGCCCGCCTCACCACCCCGGACGGCACCCACGAGGCCGAACTCGTCGTCGCCGCCGACGGGATCCGCTCCGCGATCCGCGGCACCCTCTTCCCCGCCCACCCCGGGCCCCGCTACTCCGGCTTCACCACCTGGCGGGTCGTCGTAGCGGCCCCCGCCGAACCCTTCGCCCCGCACGAGACCTGGGGCCCCGGACGCCTGTGGGGCAGCCAGCCCCTCAAGGACGGCCGCGTCTACGCGTACGCCATGGCCGCCGCGCCCGCCGGGGCCCGCACGCCCGACGGCGAGAAGGCCGCGCTCCTGCGCCTGTTCGGCGACTGGCACCACCCCGTGCCCGCGATCCTGGAGGCCGCCGACGAGTCCGCCGTCCTGCGCCACGACGTCCACCACCTCATCGACCCGCTGCCCGCCTTCCACCAGGGCCGTACGGCGCTCCTGGGCGACGCCGCCCACGCCATGCAGCCGACCCTCGGCCAGGGCGGCAACCAGGCCGTCGAGGACGCGATCGTCCTCGCCCACCACGCGGGCCCCGGCCTGCCCGTGCCGGCCGCGCTCGCCGGCTACACCGCCGACCGGCTCCCGCGCACCAGCGGCCTGGTCCGCAAGGCCGCCCGCACCGGCCGGCTCGCGCTGCTCTCCGCCCGTCCCGCCGTCGCCCTGCGGAACGCGGCCGTCATCGCCGTCTCGCGCTTCGGCCCCGGGCTCGTGCTGCGCGGCTTCGACGGCATCGCGGACTGGTGCCCGCCCGCCGACGCCGAACGGCCGCGCGTAAGCTGACCGGCGCGTACGGCCCTTCGGGCGGACCCGGCCCCCGGGGACCACGGCCCCTCGGGCGACGGAAGCGAACAACGGCAAGGAGCACCCGTGAAGGTTGGCTGCATCGGACTCGGCGACATCGCGCAGAAGGCCTATCTGCCCGTCCTGTCCGCCCTTCCCGGGGTCGAACTCCACCTGCAGACCCGCACGCCCGCCACCCTCGAACGGGTCGCCGACGGCTACCACCTGCCCGCCGCGCGCCGGCACACCGACCTCGACTCGCTGCTGGCCGTCGGGCTGGACGCCGCCTTCGTGCACGCCTCGACCGCCGTGCACGCCGAGATCGCCGGCCGGCTCCTGGCGGCCGGAGTGCCGACCTACGTCGACAAGCCGCTCGCCTACGAGTACGCCGACTCGGAGCGGATCGTGGAACTGGCGGAGAAGAACGCCGTCAGCCTCGCCGTCGGCTTCAACCGCAGGCTCGCCCCCGGCTACGCCCAGTGCCTGGAGCAGCCCCGCGAGCTGATCCTGATGCAGAAGAACCGCGTCGGACTGCCCGAGGACCCGCGCACCTTCGTCCTCGACGACTTCATCCACGTCGTCGACACGCTGCGCTTCCTGGTCCCCGGCGACGTCGACCACGTCGACGTGCGCGCCCGCGTCCGTGACGGCCTCATGCACCACGTCGTGCTCCAGCTCTCCGGCGACGGCTTCACCGCGATCGGCATGATGAACCGTCTGAACGGCTCCACCGAGGAGGTCCTGGAGGTGTCCGGGCAGGACAGCAAGCGCCAGGTCCTCAACCTCTCCGAGATCGTCGACCACAAGGGCCAGCCGACCGTGCGCCGCCGCGGCGACTGGGTGCCGGTGGCCCGCCAGCGCGGCATCGAGCAGGCGGTCCTCACCTTCCTCGACGCCGTGCGCGAGGGGCGGCTGCTCAGCGCACGGGACGCCCTGCTGACCCACGAGCTGTGCGAGCGGGTGGTACGCGAGGCCCTCGCCCAGGCCTCCTGAGCGTCCGCGCGCCCTCCGCCGCGCACAGCGCGCCGATCACCAGGAGCGCGCCGTACACCGGCCAGTCGCCGAACCGGTCGTAGAGCGTGACCCCGTGCGCGAGCGGGAGCGCGTAGACCGTGGCGGCGCTGCGGTCGGTGCCGAGCGCGGTGCCGGTCCGCCGCCCGTCGGGGCCGTACGCGGCGCTGATCCCGGTCAGCGTCGCGTGCACCACCGGCCGCCCCGACTCCGCCGCCCGCAGCGCCCCCAGCGAGGCGTGCTGCGCCGGGGCCCAGGTGTCCTGGAAGGTGGAGGTCGCCGACTGCACGACCACCACGTCCGCGCCGTCCCTGACCAGCCGGCGGCTCATGTCGGGGAAGGCCGACTCGAAGCAGACCAGCGGCCCGATCCGCAGGCCGGGCCCGCCCGCCTCCGGGGCGGGCAGCGTCATCACGACCGGCCGGGTGCCCCGCCGCCGGTCCTCGCCCGCGGCCCCCTTGCCGACGGAGGTCGCCCAACCGAGCAGGGCACGGGCCGGGACGTACTCGCCGAAGGGCACCAGGCGCATCTTGTCGTAGCGCTCGCCGGTCGGGCCCCGGGGGCCGATCAGGATCGCGCTCTTGTAGATCCCGGGCCGGTCGGAGCGGCGCGCGTCCACGTTGACCAGGAGCGGGGCCCCGACCGTCCGGGACAGCGCGGTGAGCCGGGCGGTCAGGTCGGGCCGGTCCCCGAGGTCCGCGCCGACGCTGCTCTCGCCCCACACCACCAGGTCGGGCCGTTGGCCGGCGAGCGTCCTGGTCAGCTCCTCGGCACGGGCGAAGCGCCGGTCCGCGCCGCCCGGCCCGTCGAACACGCCCGGCTGGACCACCGCGATCCGTGCCGTGCCGTCGGTGCGCGGCGGGGCGGCGCCCCACCAGGCCAGGCCCAGGACGAGGGCGCAGCCCACCAGCCCCACCAGCGCGGTCCGGCGCACCGGCCGCACCGCCACGAGCAGGGCCAGGGCCGTGTTCACCGCCACCACCAGCAGGCTCACCAGCCAGACCCCGCCGACCGAGG
The DNA here is from genome assembly GCF_039535475.1 of Streptomyces showdoensis. Taxonomy (NCBI): domain Bacteria; kingdom Bacillati; phylum Actinomycetota; class Actinomycetes; order Kitasatosporales; family Streptomycetaceae; genus Streptomyces; species Streptomyces showdoensis. The sequence continues at coordinate 126,194 of NZ_BAAAXG010000027.1, forward strand.
CGAGCCGCAGCGCGGGCGGCACCTGCCACTGGCCGGCCCCGAGCAGCCCCCACGGCCCGCCCAGGCCCTCCCAGGACCGGGCCAGTTCCACCAGGAGCCAGCCCGAGGGCACGACGACGAGCGCGGCGGCCGCCCGCCCCGCGGACGGCTCCCCGCCCAGCATCGCCCGCACCAGCCAGCCCCACGGCAGCCACAACAGCCCCAGCAGCGCCGCGATGACGAGCAGGAAGACATGGAGGCTCGGCAGCAGCCACTGGTGCGCGCCGAGCATGAAGCCGAGCCCGCCCAGCCAGCCGTCCAGACCCGCGCGGCGCGCGCTCGGCGCCGTACGGATCAGCAGCAGCCAGGGGACGAGGGCGACGTACCCGAACCACCACAGCGACGGCGCGGGGAAGGCGAGGGCGGGCAGGGCCCCCAGGAGCACGGCGAACGCGGACCGGCCGAGCCCGGACCGGGGCCCCTGACCCGCGAACGGATTGCGCATGCCGTGCCTCCGGGTGTCGCTCCCCCGGACGTCGTCCGGGGGGACCCCCACCAGTGTGCGCGCGGCCCGGCCGGTGGACCTCACATGCGGCGCCACTTCTCCTCGACGACGACCGAACGCAGCAACCAGCCGCCGCCCGAGCGGCGCAGCGCGAACGTGTAGCGCCCGCCGCACACGAAGTCCTCGCCCGACTCGAAGCGCATGGGGTTCACGTAGTCGGCGCGCACGGTCGCCGTGTCGCCCGGGTAGCCGCCCAGGTCCTGGATGCGCACCCGCCGGTTGACGATGAGGTGCTGGCGTACGGGGAAGAGGCGCATCGTCTCCGCGAGCCAGGCGGCGACCTCCGCGGCCGGGCCCTCGACCCCGCCGGAACCGCGGTAGTCGGCGCGCCCGTCCGGGGTGAACAGCGCGCGGTACGCCGCCCAGTCGGAGTCGTCCACGGCCACCGCGTAGCCGGTGATCAGGTCGTCGATGGCGAGCCGGTCCATCACGGTCGCGAGGTCCACGCGCTGCGTCATCGGTTCAGTGTCGGGCAGAGCGGGCCCGGGGCCAAGGGGCGTGCGGGCGGGGCTTGGTACGACATCCGTCATACTTTCGGGCATGCGCATGAACTTCGATCCGGAGCGGACCGACCGGAACTCCTTCTACCGGCTGCTCACCGCCACCGTCGTGCCCCGGCCCATCGCCTGGGTGTCGACCACCGCCGCCGACGGGACCGACAACCTCGCCCCGCACTCCTTCTTCACGATCTCCTCGGTCGTGCCGCCCGTCGTGCAGTTCACCTCGGTGGGGCGCAAGGACTCGCTGCGCAACGTGGAGGAGACGGGGCAGTTCGTGGTGAACCTCGCCCCCGAGGGGCTCTTCGAGCGGATCAACGCCACGGCGACCGACTTCCCGCGCGGGACGAGCGAGTTCGACGCGTGCGGCGTCGAGCGGGAGCCGAGCCTGCGGGTGCGGCCGCCCCGGGTCGCCGCGTCACCGGTGGCGCTGGAGTGCGAGCTGCACAGCACGCTGCGGATCGGCGACTCGACGGTGGTCTTCGGCAGGGTGGTGCACGCGGCGGTCGACGAGGCGGTGCTCGTCGAGGGGCACCCGGAGATGGCGCTGATGCGGCCGCTGTCCCGGCTCGGCAAGAACGAGTGGGGCACGCTCGGCGGGATCACGGAGCTGGCGCGGGTTCCGTACCGGGGCTGAACCGCGGCGACGTACGAGCTGCCACCCGGACGACCGGCGCCCGGACGACCGGCGCCCGGACGGACGCGGGGCCGGTCGTACCCGGCCCCGCGTCCCGGCTCAGCCCGCGGACTCGCCCGCGTGGGGGCTGAGGACGTCGGTGCCGACGAGGACCAAGAGCACGATGCCGAGGACGATCCGGTAGATCACGAAGGGCATGAAGCTCTTGGTGGTGATGAACTTCATGAACCAGGCGATCACCGCGTAGCCGACGGCGAAGGCGATGACCGTCGCGAAGATCGTCGGGCCCCAGGAGACGTGTCCCTCGCCCGCGTCCTTCAGCTCGAACACGCCGGAGGCGAGCACCGCCGGGATGGCGAGCAGGAACGAGTAGCGGGCGGCCGCCTCGCGGGTGTAGCTCATGAACAGACCGCCGGAGATGGTGGCGCCGGAGCGGGAGACGCCGGGGATCAGGGCCATCGCCTGGCAGAAGCCGAAGATCAGGCCGTCCCGTACGCCGAGCTCCTTGAGCGACTTGCGCTCGCGGACCACCCGGTGGCGCCCGCCGATCTCGTCGCGGGCCGCGAGCCGGTCGGCGACGCCGAGCACGATGCCCATCACGATGAGCGTCGTGGCGATCAGCCGCAGGTCCCGGAAGGGGCCCTCGATCTGGTCCTTGAACGTGACGCCGAGGATGCCGATGGGGAGCGAGCCGACGATGACCAGCCAGCCCATCTGCGCGTCGTGGTCGGACCGCATCGACTTGTCGAAGAGCGAGCGGAACCAGGCCGAGACGATCCGCGCGATGTCCTTGCGGAAGTAGATGAGGACGGCGGTCTCGGTGCCGATCTGGGTGATCGCCGTGAACGCCGCGCCGGGGTCCTGCCAGCCGGCGAACGCGGCGGTGAGCCGCAGGTGCGCGCTGGAGGAGATGGGAAGGAACTCCGTCAGCCCCTGGACGAGTCCGAGGATGAATGATTCGAACCAACTCATGGGGCCAGGGCCGTCCCGTATGTACGTGTGCGGTCAGAAGGTCGCTGCGCAGCGTACCGCCCCAAGATGACGGGCTCCCCCGAGGGGCGGGAGTCCGCGGCGGTCAGCCCTCCACGGGCCCCGTGGTCGTCCAGCCCGGGGCCTGGACGAGGGTCCTGAGGCTCGCCGTGTCCGCCTCGTCGCCGCAGCTCGCGCAGATCACGCGCGGGCTCAGCACCTCGCCGCAGCTGTGCTCCAGGAGCGTCGGACGCCGCTCCGCGTTGAGGTGGCGGTCGCCCCAGGCCATCAGCGTGACCAGCACCGGCTGCAGTTCCTCTCCGGCCGGGGTCGCGCGGTACTCGTAGCGCCTGGGGCGCTCGCTGTACTCGACCTTCTCCAGGATCCCGGCCTCGACGAGCCGCTTGAGGCGGGCGGTGAGGATGTCGCGCGGCGCGCCCGTGTTGCGTGCGATGCGGTCGAAGCGGCGGACGCCGAGCGAGACCTCGCGCAGGACGAGGAGGGCGTACTTCTCACCGACGAGCGCAAGGGTGTCGGCGATGGAGCAGGGGCGGGGGGCGGCCTTCATGGGCCCAAGGGTAAGGCAGACGGGCGGGGAAGGGTTTGAAAATCCAACTCACTGGGCTATGTTACCGACAGGTGTTGGTCCAGTTTTCCAACTCACCCTCCTGGAGCCGTGTCATGCGCGACGCCGTCATCGTCGAAGCCGTCCGTACGCCGATAGGGAAGGGCAAGCCCGGCGGAGCCCTCGCCGACGTCCACCCCGTCGCCCTCCTGTCCCACACCCTGCGGGCCCTGGTCGACCGCACCGGCATCGACCCCGCCCTCGTCGACGACGTCATCGGCGGCACCGTCGACCAGGTCGGCGAGCAGGCCATGAACACCACCCGCTACGCCTGGCTGGGCGCCGGACTTCCGGAGACCGTGCCCGCCACGACCGTCGACCGGCAGTGCGGCTCCTCGCAGCAGGCCGTCCACTTCGCCGCCCAGGGCGTGCTGTCCGGCGCCAACGACATCGCGATCGCCTGCGGGGTCGAGTCCATGAGCCGGGTCCCGATGTGGTCCAACGTGCCGCCCGGCGCCGACCCCTTCGGGCCCGGCGTCGCCGCACGCTACCCGGAGGGCCTGGTCCCGCAGGGCATCAGCGCGGAGCTCATCGCCGCGAAGTACTCCCTCGGCCGCGCGGCCATGGACGAGTTCGCGGCGGCCTCGCACGCCAAGGCCGCGCGGAGCTGGGCGGCCGGACTCTTCGACGCCGAGGTCGTCCCGTACGGAGAGGTGCGCCGCGACGAGTCCGTGCGGCCGGCGACCACCCCCGAGGTCCTCGCCGGCCTCCGGCCCGCCTTCCGTGACCCGGGCTTCGCGGAGCGTTTCCCGCAGATCGACTGGTCGGTGACCGCGGGCAACAGCAGCCCGGTCAACGACGGCGCCTCCGCCGTCCTCGTCATGGAGGCGGACACCGCGCGCCGCCTCGGGCTGCGCCCGCTCGCCCGGCTCCACTCCTTCGCCGTGACCGGTTCCGACCCGCTGCTCATGCTGACCGGGGTGGTCCCGGCCACCGAGAAGGTGCTGCGGCGGGCCGGTCTCGGCCTCGCCGACATCGACCTCTTCGAGATCAACGAGGCCTTCGCGAGCGTCGTCCTCGCCTGGCGCCAGGAGACCGGCGCCGACCTCGACAGGGTCAACGTGCACGGCGGCGCCATCGCCCTCGGCCACCCCCTGGGCGCGAGCGGCACCCGTCTGACCGCGACCCTGGTGCACGCGCTGCGGGCGCGGGGCGGCCGGTACGGGCTGCAGGCGATGTGCGAGGCGGGCGGGCTCGCCAACGCGATGATCGTCGAAGCGATCTGAGGGGGCGGGGCGGCTGGATCCCCCGCGCTCCTCCCCCCCCCGGAGACTCCCACCCCCCCCCGCGCTCCTACGCGAACGGACGGTCAGGCCGAGTTCGAAGAGGACCGAACCGGTGGTGGAGATGCGGGCCACCGGGGCGGTGGCGTCCTCCCAGGGCGCGCTGACCAGCAGCTCGGCACCGCGACGGTCACCACCGGCTGATCAGGCCGGCACCGACTCCACCGGACGCTCCGCCTCCGCGGGCTCCCCCACGGAACCGCGGAGGCGGTGCCGTTTGCGCCAGCCGACCACCGCGGCGCCGGCCACCGACAGGACGATGAAGCCCGCGGAGATCAGGAAGGCAGGGGAGGACGGCGAGGTGGCCTCACTGCCCGCCACCGCGTAGGCGGCCGTGTTCGGGATCGAGCCGAGGCCCGTGGCGAGCAGGAAGGGCGCGTACTTCATACGGGAGATGGCGGCGCAGTAGTTGGCCACCGCGAACGGCATCCCCGGGAACAGCCGGATCGCCAGCATCGACCGGAACCCGTGCCGGCTCAGCTGCCCGTCCGCCGCCAGCGCCCAGCGCCCGCGCACGTACGGCCGCAGCGCGTCCTGGCCCAGGGCCCGCCCCAGCGCGAAGGAGATGCCCGCGCCCAGCACCGTGCCACCGAGGGCCGCGGCGAAGCCCGCCGGGGCGCCGAAGAGGGCACCGGCCGCCAGGTTCAGCAGCGGCCGCGGGACGAGGGCCGCCGTGCACACCCCGTACGCCAGACCGAAGACCACCACCGCGCCCACGCCGCTCAGCTGGGGCGGCCAGCCGGCCGAGAGCAGCCGCTGCGGCTCGAAGAGCAGCACCGACGACCCCGCGGCGAGCAGGATCACGGCGAGATACGTCAGCCGGGCCTTGGGCGCGAGCAGCACCCTGGAGCGGCGGACGGACACGGGCTCGAACATCCGGGGAGAGTAACCGAAACCGGTGTGTGATCGCCGTAATGAGCGCCATGCCCGATGCGCTCCCCCCGTCCCTCCTAGAGTGGGGCGGTGACCCCCGCCGCGTCCCCCGCAGTCCCCGACAGCGCCCTCGCCGACACCGTGCTCGCCCGGCTGACGGAGGTCTACCCCACCGGCGGCGACCCGTTCCGGGCGCAGGAGATGATCGCGTACATGAAGGGCGTCGCGCCCTTCCTCGGGCTGCGCACCCCCGAGCGCCGCGCCCTGTCCCGCACCGTCCTGGCCGGCACGCCCGCCCCCGACGAGGCCGACTGCACCGCCGTCGCGCTGCGCTGCTTCGCCCTGCCCGAGCGGGAGTACCACTACTTCGCCGTCGACTACCTGCGCCGCCACGTGAAGCGCTGCTCGTCCGGCTTCCTGCCGGTCGCCCGCGCCCTCGTCACCACCGTCTCCTGGTGGGACACCGTCGACCACCTCGCCGCCCACGTCGTCGGCCCGCTCGTCGCCGCCGATCCCGCGCTCGCGGCCCGGATGGACGAGTGGATCGCCGACGAGGACCTGTGGGTGGCGCGCACCGCGCTCCTGCACCAGCTGCGCTTCAAGGAGTCCACCGACACCGAGCGCCTCTTCTCGTACTGCCTGCTCCGCTCCGGCCACCCCGACTTCTTCATCCGCAAGGCGATCGGCTGGAGCCTGCGCGAGTACGCGAAGACCGACCCGGCCGAGGTGCGCGCCTTCGTCGCCGCCCACGCCTCCAGGCTCTCCCCGCTCTCCGTGCGCGAGGCCCTCAAGAACCTCTGAGCGGGCGGAAATTCGGTCGACCCGGACGCTCCGGGCCGCCATGATCGTGGGCATGTCCCGGTACGCCTTCCCCGCAGCGCCGTCCGCAGTCGCGGACGCGCCGAAGGCTGCCGTTCCCGTCTCCGTCCTCGTCTCGGCTCCCGCTCCCGCCCCCGTCCCGGTCTGCGCGTTCTGCGCGGCCGTGCCGACGCTCGGCGGCGACCGAAGCTGACCCTCCCCGGACCGTCCGGCGGACCCCACAGGGGGAGGGTCGGTCCGGCCCCGGGGTCCCCACACACGCTTCGAGCACCGAAACGAGCGATTCAGCCATGCCCAAGCAGGCATACGCGCGCACCAAACCGCACCTCAACATCGGCACCATGGGCCACGTCGACCACGGCAAGACCACCCTGACCGCCGCCCTCACCAAGGTCCTCAGCGAGCGGACCGCCGGCGGCCCGACCGCGTACGTCCCCTTCGACCGGATCGACCGCGCCCCCGAGGAGGCGCGCCGCGGCATCACCATCGACGTCGCGCACGTCGAGTACGAGACCGAGACCCGCCACTACGCCCACGTCGACATGCCCGGGCACGCCGACTACATCAAGAACATGGTCACCGGAGCGGCCCAGCTCGACGGGGCGATCCTCGTCGTCTCCGCGCTCGACGGGATCATGCCGCAGACCGCCGAGCACGTCCTGCTCGCCCGGCAGGTCGGCGTCGACCACGTCGTCGTCGCGCTCAACAAGGCCGACGGTGCGGACGACGAGCTGGCCGACCTGGTCGAACTGGAGGTACGGGAGCTGCTGACCGCGCACGGCTACGGCGGCGACGGCGTGCCCGTGATCCGGGTCTCCGGCCTGCGGGCCCTGGAGGGCGACCCGCGCTGGACCGCGTCCGTGGAGGCCCTGCTCGACGCCGTGGACACGTACGTGCCGGTGCCGGAGCGGTACGTGGACGCGCCGTTCCTGATGCCCGTCGAGAACGTGCTCACCATCACCGGCCGCGGCACGGTCGTCACCGGGGCCGTCGAGCGCGGCAGCGTCCGGGTCGGCGACCGCGTCGAGGTGCCCGGCGCGGGCATCGACACGGTCGTGACCGGCGTCGAGACCTTCGGGAAGCCGATGGAGTCGGCCCAGGCCGGCGACAACGTGGCGCTCCTGCTGCGCGGGGTGCCGCGCGGCGAGGTGCGGCGCGGTCACGTGGTGGCGCAGCCGGGCAGTCTGGTGCCGCGCCGTCGTTTCACGGCGCGGGTGTACGTGCTGTCGGCCGCCGAGGGCGGCCGCAGCACGCCGGTCGCGACGGGCTACCGGCCGCAGTTCTATCTGCGCACGGCCGATGTCGTCGGCGCCGTCGACCTCGGCGACCGGGCCGTCGCCCGGCCCGGCGAGACGGTCACGATGACCGTCGAGCTCGGCCGGGACCTCCCCCTGGAGCCGGGGCTCGGCTTCGCGATCCGCGAGGGCGGCCGGACGGTGGGGGCGGGGACGGTGACCGAGGTGCTGTGAGCGCGCGGCACCGACCGGTGCCGCGCCGCTCGGCCCGGGGCCCGCGTCTCCGTCCCCGGCGGGACGCGGCCCCTGGTCCCGGGCCACCCTCCCCGCGCGGGACCGGGTGATCGTCCGGGCACAATGAGGGCGTGAACGAGCAGATTCCCGTCATCCGCGACGTCGACTGGGGCACCGCGCGGCTCATGCCCGACGTGGACACCGAACGGGGCTGGCTGCTCACGGTCGACGGCGCCCCGCAGTCCTACGTCGACCTCGACGACCCGACGCACCTGGAGTTCGAGTACGCCCAGCGGCTCGCCCACGTCGTCGACCACGCCGCCGAGGAGGGCGCCCCGCTCGACGTGCTGCACCTGGGCGGCGGGGCCCTCACCCTGCCCCGGTACGTCGCCGCCACCCGGCCCGGCTCGCGGCAGGACGTCGCCGAGGCGGACCGGGGGCTGCTCGCCCTGGTCGCCGAGCACCTGCCGCTGCCCGAGGAGGCGGGGATCGCCGTGCACGGGGCGGACGCCCGGGAGTGGCTGGAGGCGGCTCCGGACGACTCCGCGGACCTGCTGGTCGCGGACGTGTTCGGCGGCTCGCGGGTGCCGGCCCACCTGACCTCGGTCGAGTACGCCCGGCAGGCCCGGCGGGTGCTGCGGCCCGGCGGGACCTACGCGGCGAACCTCGCGGACGGGGCGCCGTTCGGCTTCCTCCGCTCCCAGCTGGCGACCTTCGCGGCCGTCTTCCCCGAACTCGCGCTGATCGCCGAACCGGCGGTGCTGCGCGGCCGGCGCTTCGGCAACGCGGTGCTCGTCGCCTCCGACCGGCCGATCGACACCGCGGGCCTGGCCCGGCGGACGGCGGCCGACGTCTTCCCGGCGCGCGTGGAGTGGGGCGAGCCGCTGGCCCGCCTCACCGGCGACGCCCGCCCGGTGCGGGACGCGGAGGCCGTACCGTCACCCGTGCCGCCGGAGGGTGCCTTCGGCATCGGCTGAGGCTCCGGCCAGATCGTGACGTTCGGATCAGGCCGGATCAGCCCGGATCAGCCGGCGGAGCCAGGCGTCGCGGGCCCGGTCTGATCCGAACGACACCCTAGGCCGACCCGGGCGTGCCCGGAGCCTCCACGCTCGCCGGCGTCTCGGCGGTCGCGGGCCTCTCCGGTGCTCCAGGCGCTCCAGGCGTCCCAGGGACACCCGGCGCCGAGCCCGACACCCGCTTCGTACGCCGGGTCAGTCGGCGCACGTCGGGGACCAGCAGCACCAGCGCGGTCACGAGCACGATCAGGGCGGCCGAGCCCCACAACGCGTTGCTGCGGCCGAAGACGCCCTCCGCGGGCCCGGCCAGCGCGGTGGACAGGGGGAGCATCGCGGTCGAGCCGAACCAGTCGTAGGCCGAGACCCGGGACAGCTTGTCCTCCGGGATCTCCTGGTGCAGCGCGGTCATCCATGAGACGCCGAACACCTCGATCGCCACGCCGCTGACGAACATCGCGGCCGACAGGCCGACCACGTCGAGCGGTACCGCGAGCGCCGCCGAGGGCAGCGCGATGGGGAAGACGCACAGGGTGCCCACGAGCAGCAGCCGGCGCGGTTTCCAGCGGATCATCAGGAGCGCACCGGCCACGGTGCCCACGCCGAACGCGGCGAGCGCCAGTCCCCACGGCCGCGCGCCGCCGAGTTCGTCCTGCGCCACCAGCGGTCCGTAGACCGACTCGGCGGCGCCGACCAGGGCCACCACGATGGAGAACTGGGCGACGATCGCCCAGAGCCAGGGGCGGCTCGCGAACTCGTCCCAGCCCTCCCGTAGGTCGGACAGCAGGCCGCCGCCCTCCCCGCGCTCGGGGATGTGCCGTACGTCGAGGAAGGCGCGCAGCGCGCCCGCGAGGGCGAAGGCGACCGCGTCGACGGCGAGCACCCAGCCGGGGCCCACGGCGGCGATCAGCGCGCCGCCGAGCGCGGCCCCGCCGATGCCGGCGCCGTGCATCGCCATCCGGAAGAGGGCGAAGGCGCGGCTGACCTGCTCGCCGCTGACGCTGGACATCAGCATGCCCTCGGCGGCCGGGTTGAAGAAGGCCTGTCCGGTGCCGCACAGGGCGGTCAGCAGCATCATGTGCCAGAGCCGCGCCTCGCCGGTGAGGACGAGCACGGCGAACACGGCCTGGGAGACGCAGTTGAGGGCGTTGGCGGCGACCATCACCCGGTGCCGGGGGACCCGGTCGGCGACGGCGCCCCCGATGAGGAGGAAGAGGACCAGGGGGAGGGTGCGGGCCATCGCCACCAGGCCGACGTCGCCGCCGTCGCCACCGGACTGGATCACGGCGAACGCCGCCGCGATCAGGGCACCGTGGGTGCCCAGGTTGGTGATGATCGCGGCGGCGGTCAGCAGCAGGTAGTTCCGCCCGGCCCAGCCGGGTATGCGTGCGCGGTTCAGGACGACTCCGGGGACTCCGGGGCGAGGCGGACGGTGGTGAGGATCTGCTGCACGGTGGCGTCCGGCAGCTCCTCCTTCACGCCGGCGGCGGCGTACAGGACGAAGGAGGAGAAGTCACCCTTCGCGTTCTTGAAGGAGAAGGCGATCGACTTGCCGTCGGACTCGCACTTGTTGCGCTTCTTGATCCCGGGCGCGGTGGCCGTGGACATGCTGCCCTTGAGGCCGGACTTGGTGGTGTACGGCACGGCCTTGGTGATCTTGATGGTGCCCTTGGGCATGTGCTGGGCGTAGCCGGCCCAGACCCAGTTGCCGGCCTCGTTGTACGCGGCCTCGTCGGTGTTCTTGGCGCCCTGGCCGCCCTTGGTGCCGGCGGTGCTCAGGCCCCAGGTCTCCTGGGTGCCGTTCTTGTCGGTGTCGTAGGCGCACCAGTTGCTCTTGAAGTGCGCGGGCGAGGACATGGTGACGACGGGGGAGCCGTCGCCCTTCTTCTCGTCCTCGAAGTACGTGATCATGCCCTGCTTCGACACCTCCCACGAGGGGGGTACGTCGAAGAGCGTGCCGTACTTGGGGTTGTAGACGACCTTCCAGCCGGGGATCACCGGCTGGTGCCCGGCGCCGTCGCGCGGGTTGTCGAGCGGCGGGGCCGAGGAGGTGGCGGGCGCCGAGGTGACCTTGTCGCTCGGCTTCGGGTCGTCGGCCTGGTCCTTCTTCCCGTCGTCCTTGCCGAGCACGAGGTAGCCGGCCACTCCGGCCGCGGCGAGCACGGCCACGGCGGCGACGATCGCCACGAGGGTGGTCTGCTTCTTCTTGCCGCCGTCCCCGCCGGCCGGCTGCACCGGTCCCGGCACGGTGTACTGCGGCACGGTCGGCTGCTGGTACGGGTTGGCCTGCGGCGGCTGCCCGTACGGCGGGTTCTGCGGGCCGTAGCCGGGCTGTGCCGGCTGCTGCTGGTACGGGTTGGGCTGCTGGTACCCCGGCTGGGCGTAGGGGTTCGGCTGCCCGTAGCCGGGCTGGCCCGGCTGCGCGTACGGGTTCTGACTCTGGTCCTGCGGGTTCTGCTCGCCCCCGGGCGGCTGCTGTCCTGGCCACATGGCGAGTAACGATAGAGGTGTGGCGGTGGCCCGGCTACGGCCGCCCCCGTGCGGGGATGGCGAAGACTGCTACCCGTGGGTAACATAACCGGTCATGAGCGCAGACCAGATGACCGTCGGCGAGATGCTCGCCGCCACGGTGCCCATGGCCAGGACCCTCAAGCTGGAGTTCCTGGAGACCACCGCCGAGCGCGCCGTCGTGCGCCTGCCGGACCAGGCCGACTACCACAACCACGTGGGCGGCCCGCATGCCGGCGCCATGTTCACCCTGGCCGAGTCCGCCAGCGGCGCGATCGTCCTCGCCGCCTTCGGTGACCAGCTCGGCCGCGCCGTGCCGCTCGCCGTCAAGGCGGAGATCGGCTACAAGAAGCTCGCCATGGGCGTCGTCACCGCCACCGCCACCCTCGGCCGCCCGGCCGCCGAGGTCGTCGCCGAACTCGACGCCGGACAGCGCCCCGAGTTCCCCGTGCGCATCGACATCACCCGCGAGGACGGCGCCGTCACCGGCGAGATGACGGTTCTGTGGACGCTCCGGCCTAACGACCTGGGGAAATGAGCCGAACGGCGGGCGCAGGTCCCGCACCGGTCCCATCTCCTCTCAGTGACTCAACGTTGCTCTGCGCAGCGTAGCGGAGAGGAAGGCGTCCACGGCACGGGAACCGAGATCACCCGCTCCGTTCTGGCCGTGGACGTACCGCTCGAACGTGATGAGCGGGTTCTCGTGCCCCAGCCAGTCCGCCACGTCCACCGGTGATTCGCCCGACTTGATCCACCGCGTCGCGCCGATGTGCCGCAGCATCCTGACCCCGTTCTCCGGGGACGCCATGTACTTGGTGTCTCCGGGCCCCGGCGTGTCGGGGATCACCCCTGCCTCGACCAGCGCGGGCTTCCAGATGTCCGCATTGAAAACCTTCGAGCTGACCACCTTGAGCTGCGGCGTGTAGAACATCAACCGCACCACGCGGTCCTTGAACTCCTTGCCCGGCTTCGCGAACGGGTTGTAGAACGGCAGCATCACCTCGACCGGCGGGAACTGCCCCATGTGCAGCCGCAGGACGTCAGCCAGGACCCAAGACATCGGCGCACGGCGCACCTTCTGGTGCTTGGGGAGCTTGAAGCACCAGCCGTGCCCCGGCACCCACTGCACCTGCCGCACGACGTCGATCCAGCCGTTCTCGAAGTCCACGTCATCCGGGGAAAAACCGATCAGCTCCGTCGGCCGCAGTGCCGCCCCCCGCCCCCAACAGCCCCTTCGCCCGATACCGCTCGGGAAGCGCCCTGACCACCGCCGACGTCACCGGGTCCGCCCACACCTTCACGGGCCCCACCTTGGCCTTCCGCTGGCGGTTCCTGGGACGCAGTGGCGCGAGCGACTCCGCCTTGCAGGGATTCGCGGCAAGCAGCTTGTCGTCCACCGCGGCCGTGAGCAGCGTCGAGAAGATCGACTCCCCGTGCGAAGAACTCGCATCCAGACACTTCGCCCATTCACGAATATGCCGGGGTGTGAGCGACGAGACCACGTGGTCGCCCAGGATCGGATACGCGTGCAGCCGCAAATGCCGCCGGTAGACATCCAGCGTGCCGATATCGCCCTTGCGGCCGGTGAGCCACTGCGTGCCGTACTCCTCCAGCGTCAGCCCCTTCGACTCCGGCCGCAGATACGTCCCCGACCTGAGGCGATGCGCTACCGCGTCCCGGTGCTCGTCGGCTTCGCCCTTGGTCTCGAACGCGGGGCGTCGCTGCTCGCCGTCCGGATCGCGGTATCGGACCTGCCATCGCCGCCCCTTGCCGTGGTCGGCAGAGGGGACGAGCCGCCTGCCCTTCTCCTGGTGCGTGCACGTCGTCTCACCCGGCGCCGGCCGGGCCTTGTGCCATCGGTCGAAGACCGACACCGCCACCATCAGATCGTCCTCCTTGCGGCACTCAGCCGCGCCTCAGGGTCGATGACCCAGGTGTTGTCCTTCTGCCACCGCCGCACCACCGCCGGGCGGTAGAACACGCCCCTGCGCCCGGCGTGCCTCTCGTAGGCCGGCCCACGCCCCATGGATCGCCAATTCCGCAGCGTCTTGGGGGAGATCCGCAGGAAGGCGGCGGCCTCGGCGGTAGTCCACAGAAGATGAGTACGAGCCACCCATGGCTCCAAATCCAGCCAACTCAACCGAGGAGCGAGGGCACCTTGGGAGGCTCCGGGGCATCCGGGGCTGGATCAGTACGACGCAAGCTGCCAGGCCAGTTCAAGGATCGAACTTAGTTCGATATCAACTTGCCTGGGCTGCTGTTCCCCCACCCCGACGAGCCCTTTAAAAAGGACCTTGAAAGTCGTTGGTTGAAATCCACCAGACGGCTCAATCGGTCAGTGGGTCCAGCGCATCACGACAGAGTCTTACGCCTGGTCAGGCGCACTGCCTCCACCAGTAAGCATCACACTTTCGGCGTAGCGAAGGCTCCTTGCTCGGCGGTTACAGGGCTGCTCTTGCCGACTGCTTCGCCTATCCCGGTCGGGCGCTCGAAGGCTGCCTCCATGAGGCTGCCGGCAGGAGGACGGGACCCGGAAGCTGTTCGGGCGCGGCAGGCGGACCGGTGCTCGACGCTCTCGACGCAGGAAGCGCCGACGGCGTTCCCGGAGCCATGCGCGTCACAACCTTCGCCCGCACTCATCCCGGAGTGTCAGAGTCCCTCGGTAGCCTTGGGTCATGAAGGCCAATGACTTCTTCCGGCGCGTCACCACTGGTGTCCACGGGTGGGGAGGGCCGTTGGAGACCGCCGAGTTCGAGACTGAGCTCGTTGAGCGCCTGCGGAAAGGGCCGCTGGAGGGCACTCCGGACCGTGACGCGGCTGAGGGGCTCTCCACGCTGGTGCACTCGGAGCTGGAGCACTGCGGCACCGACAGCGGACAAAGGCTGGATGACGAGGAGATCGCCGCCGCGATCAGGTGCTTGAAAGCAATGCTCCGCCGACTCGGCATCCCGTTTAGCCCGCCTTTCCGGGACTTCCGAGGGTTTCACGGCTACTGGAGCGCCCAGGGCATGAGCGGAGGGGGCGGCTGGGCAGCACGTCGCGGCTACCTCAACACGCTGTTCTCGCCAGTGTGGCTCGCTCTGGACGAGCTCGACGTTGCCGAGGCAGAGGCGCACGGATTCCACGGAGTCAATGGGGAGCCGCGCAATATCATCTTCGCCTCCACCGGCCTCAAGCCCGAGATCGTGATGAGCCAGGTCATCGACGGCGCGATCGAAATTGTGGAGCACGAAGACACCTGTCTGATCTACGACCGGCCCCTGACGGAGGCCGGACTGACGTGGGGGCAACTCGTCGACTGGTGGCGCGAACGGAATCGCATGGGCGAGGCGGACGACCGCACGGTTGCACGGTCGCTGTACGAGCAACTGAAGGCGTCCTTGGCCTCGGACGCTGAGCGGTACGTCTTCCACGCCTTCGGCAGTCGCTACGCCGGGCCCAACGCCATGCAGGAGCCGGCTCTGCTGCCGCAGGTGTATCTCCACTTCGATCCGCTCACCGAGCGGCAGCGGCGGGCCCTCAACAAGCCTCGCCGGCTCGCCCGCGAGCGCATGGACTTCCTGCTTCTGCTGCCCGGCGGCGTACGCATCGTGATCGAGGTCGACGGCAAGCACCACTACGCCCGGGAGGTCCCCCCTGGATCAGGAGATTGGGAGGCGGCAGCGGACCTCTACTCCGAGATGGTCGCAGAGGACCGTGCGCTACGACTCAAGGGGTACGAGGTCTTCCGCTTCGGAGGAAGAGAAATACTGGAAGCGAAGAACGACCTCGCCTTCATCCGTCGCTTCTTCTCCGACCTCGAAGCACGGTTCTGGCCCCCGACGGCCGGTTGAGCGGCGGCGGTTCATCACCAGCTCCTCGATCGGCAGGAGTGTTCCGTGCCGTGCACGCGGCCGGCGAGGGTGTCGGTGCCGATGATGGACGGCTGGGGCTGGGGGCCTGCGGCGGGTTCGGTGTGGTCACCTGCCTCCTCCCGGATCAGGTGCTACGACACGGCGGTACGACCCGATAGGACCGTGATAGAAGTAGCGATCCGGGAGCTCGAAGGGTCGTCCGTCCTCCTCGGGCATCGGGTAGTGCTCCGGCGCCGTGCAGTTCCGCCGCGCAGACTCCTGGCGCTCGGCGAGCCGGTCGAGCTCGCGGTCCGCCGCGGCCTCACCCTCACGGCTCCCGTATCGCCCGGTCACCGACGGCCTCCCTGGGAGGAACGGACCTCGGCCTCGAACCCGTCATCGACACCCTGATGCTTCGGGATCGGAGCAACGTTCCGAGCTGGCCACGTGTCCGACGGAAATTCGGGCGCGGGGGCGTGCTGAAAGTCCGTGCCCAGACGGTAGCCCGGAACGAGCCCGTTGTCCTCGTCGTTGACCACACCGCCGTCTGGGCGGCACGGCTCATCCGGGGTCTTGCTCCAGTGCCGCATGGTCCGCATCCGCGCGTGGCCCACGGGCGCGGCCGGGGAGTCGCTATAAACGCGGCGCATCCCGTGCCCGAACTGATCTGCGTTGACGAGCCGGCCGGACGGGTTCGGACCGTCGAATCCGCCGGTCTCATGCAGGTCCGGATCAGGCGCGAGGGGAGAGTTCTCCGCGGGGTCCACCTGGACCTCCTCAGCCGTCGCTGCTGGGTCACGCGAGTGTGCAACAGGTCGGCGTCCGAGCAAGTCACGAGGCTGAGACAGTTGATCGTCCAAGAACAGCTTAGGCATGACCCCAGGTCAGGGCGATATTCGCCCGCGGTCAGATCACTCCCATCGCGGGCTGTTCGGTGGCGGAGTAACCGGACTGCCGGCCGCTGTAGTCGATGCGGGAGCCGGGGTAGATGGCGTCGAGGCGCACGATGTCGTCGATGCCGATGACGTACGGGGTGCCGCCGGGCTTGGTGGTGTTGCGGACGGCGGGGCGCCCGACGTTGGGGACCGGCGGGGGCAGGCGCCGGATGTAGTCGGCGGGCATGTCGGTCCACTCGCGCAGGTAGTCGGTGACCTGCTGCTCGCGGCTGTTGGACCAGGGGCGGCGGGCGTAGAAGGAGTCCTGTTCGAGCATGGTGTTCTCCCGAGAGTCGTACGATTCCCCCAGTCTCCGCAGTGCCAGATATCCCGCGATATTGCTGCGGAAACAGCATGTGCGATCCTCCTCCGCCCCGGGATCATGTGCGGCATGAACGAGGACGTCGAACAGGACAACCGGCTCGCGTACGCCGGACTCACCGCGCTCGCCGAGCTTATGGAGACCGTGGGGAGCAAGCTCAACCCCGACGAGGACAACCGCCCCTACTACGTCGCATGGGGCCTCCTCGCGGCCATGCACCGCCAAGCCGCTGCTGTCGTATTGCTGCACGGGAAGGGCTTCGGCCACGAGGCCGCCCCCAACCGCCGCGCGCTCATAGAACACATGGCACAGATCCGTTGGCTCGCCGAAGACGGCGCGGACGCGGTCGACACCATGAACCTGGCCCTGAAGCACAGCCAGAAAAAGCTCCGGGACGCCGCCGACCTCGCCGGCCTGCCGTACGACCCCACTATCCCCGACCTCGTCCAGGCCGCCGAGATCCCCTCCAACCCGGCCAACCAGTTCATCAACCGGAACCCGCTCCTCAAGCGGCTCGGCGCCCCGCTGCTCGCCGCGTGGACCGGCGAGACCCAGCTCGCCCACCCGACGCTCACCGCCGCGCAGTGCTTCTTCGACGACACCGCCGACGACAAGGTGGTGCTCCACGGCGAACCGACCCTCCGCCACGGCGCGGCCAATCCCGCCGACCGCTCGCCCTACATCGCCTTCGTCCTCATGTGGTCGGCGATGGACGCCTTCAACCACCTCATGAAGGGTCAGCCCTGGAGTGAGGAGCTCCGGCGCATCGCGACCGAGGGCGGGCTCGACGGGTCCCAGCCCCGGATCGACGCCGCCGAGGAAGCCACCGGGTAGGTCAACCCACCGGCTCGATCCACCCCGTCACCGTCGTGAACGGTGCCGAGGCCGGCAGCTCGATCACCTCACCGTGCAGAAAATCGGGGCGGATCGCGTCCGCCACCATGCGGCACAGCCCCAGGTCCGGCGACACGAGCGTCTTGCGGCCCTCGCCGCCCTTCTCCTGCATCAGCAGCAGTCCGTGGCTGCCGGGCACCGGCTCGACGCCGTACGCCGCGCACAACGCCGGGTAGCCCGGCCCCGGGTGTATCTCGCGCACGGACACGACCGCATACAGCACCATCACGCCGAATGCAACGAGCTCGCGCGGCGTCGGTTTCTTCGGCACGGGGCAGCCCCGCTCCGATCGAGCGGGGCGCGTTCTCCGACGTGTCAGGCAGCCGGCTCGTACGACAGCGTCACGTCGGGGCAGTCCGCGGCGTAGCGGAACAGGGCGGCCCGCTCAGCCTCGTCGACGCTGAGACCCCACCTCTTCTTCGTGACGACCCAACCGCCGAGGTACCGGCAGTGCACGGCCTCCATCGGCATACAGGTCGCGGGGTCCTGATCGGCCTTCTGGCGGTTCGAGCGTGCGCTGACTCCGACCAGCGTCACCTCGGATCCGAGGTCGTTGGCGTACCTGCGGCGGCGCTCGGTGCTCCAGCCGTAGCTGCCCGAGTCGTGCACCTCGGTCAGGGGCATCATGTGGTCGATGTCGACCCCGCTCGGGCCGTACACGAGGACGTCGTCGTAGTAGCTGTGCCACACGCCGCCGGTCACCGGGAAAACGATCAGCCCAATGGTAGCGGCCAGATGATGGCGCCGGTTTCGGCGTTCGTCACTCGTACCCATTCCGTGCTTGGAATCCGCCGCTCGACTACGTACCAGCGGTGGCTCTCCTGGTTCGTCTGCGTCAAGTACGCAGGATCCTCGGGTGTCCAGACGGGGATTCCCAGAGATCGGAACGACTCAGGGGGGAGACACCTGTTCCCCCACGTGTGCCACCGATGGGCTTGCTGCTCCGGAAGCAGTAGCTCGAACCGGATCGTTCGCCCCACTTCGTGGTGCTGGGGAAGCGTGGAGGGATCCGGGGAGTCGGTGGTGTGCACGATCGCTGGCACGGTCCCGCCGTAATCCCAGGACGGATCGAGGTGACCATCCTTGAGGATCTGCTCCCAGTGCTCGGGCTTCGTGAAGTGGTACAGGGTTATCGCCATGGTGGGACTCTACGGTTCGCTCGCGGGGATCGTGCGTGCTGCTGCTTGACGATCTGTTCCCTTGCAGGCTCGTGCAGACGTGGACGGCGTGAGCGGGCTGATGCCCCTCGACTGTCAGCACCCCTCGGTATGTTGATCCGAAGAGCAAGCGTTGGGAGGGGCAGTGGCGGAGCAGCCGATCAGGTCCGGCGCGTGGGTGCCAGCGGTACGCACGTATGACGAGATCATCAACGACAGCCAAGCGTCGGAGGAAGAGCGGCGGCGAGCAAAGGCGGATTCGCTGCTGGGGCACATGGCTGCTCTGCTCTTCCAGCGAGGGGAGCTGCCTCACGTCGAGCTGCTGCGGCAGGTCCGCAGTGCGGAGATCGAAGACGACTACGAGAACAGGAGCACCGATCTCTGGTTGGAGTTCGATCCGGGCGACTACGCCAGCCTTGCCGAGGATGCTCAGGAGGCGTTGCGCCAGGTGTTCGGCCGGGTCTCCGCGCGCCTTGATTACGGCGTGGACTGGATTGGCTTTCGCGAGACGATGCCACGTGTCGGGCCTGACTGGCGCGAGCGGTTGGAAGCGATGATGAGCGGCGATCGACCGACAAATCAGGCACGGCGGATGATGCCAGAGAAGCCTAAGTTCGTCGAGGATCGCCTGGCCTTCACGAACGCCGGCGAGCTGCGCGTGTACCGCGCGTTGAAGCGCATCCAGGAGAGCGAACTGCCTGCCGAGGAGACCATCTCCATCTTCCCATTGCCGTACGGAAGGATCTCCGGACACACGTGGGAGCCGGACCTGGTGGTCACGTACAGAGGCCGTGCAGGCGTTCTGGAGATTGATGGACCTCACCATCGCGTCCGCAGAGCTGTCGACACCTCGCGCGACCACCTTTTGAGGGACGCCGGCTTCGCCTTTGTAGACCGACTGCCGGTCGAGGTGGTCGATAACCCGAAGGAGCTGCTGGCGTCCCTCATGCGCTTCCTGAGGCGCCTGCGCGAATCAAGCTGACGGAGCGCGTTGATGACCGGTTCCGGCGATCCGAAGTGCCGGTCATCGGCTCCCGTCGGCTCGCAACCGGTCCCACAGATCGATCAACTGCTCCTGGCCCTCCGCGAGGAGTAGTGCCTCGCGGTCAAGGAGCTCCCTGGCCACCTCGATGTCGGTTGCCGCCCGCGCCACCACCATCCCGGCCGCCAGCAGCGCAAGTCCCTGCGTCAGGTGCTCCGGGTCCCCGGGCTCCTCCAGCGCCTCGACGAGGAGCTCGTCAGGGTCGCCTGCGTTCACGCATGTGTCGCAGAACTCGCCGTCGGCTCCGCACCGGCACAGCATCCGCCGAGTCCTCGCCCGCACCACCGCCAGCCCCCAGTGCTCACCGCGGAAACTCAGGTCCCGCTCATGCGCTGCTCGCCGAGCGATCATCGGCTTCGGCTACCGCGCGGTTACTATCCCCGCGCTTCACCGCCCCGCGCGGTCCTTGGAAAGCGCGAAGCCCCCTCTGGAGAGGGGGCTCGGTGAGACATAGGCGGGAAACTTAGGCGGTCTCCTCCTTGAGAATCGCGTCGTAGGCGGCGATGCGGTGCTGGCCGTCGGTGACGACGTGCTGGGCGGGGACCGTGGCGTCGCTGCCGATGACCTCCACGATCTTCGTCAGCAGCACGTCCGCGGCGCCCTCCCATGCGGTACGGCCAGCCTCCAGCTTCCCCGTCTTGGGACTGATGAGAGTGCCCGCGAAGACCGTGTCCTCGTTCTCGATGTCCGCCGTCTTCTGGGTGCGGTCGAAGCTGACGATGTCGACGGCGCGGACAGCATCGGCGATGGCGACCTTGTGTTTCCCGTGCGCCTGGTACACCGCGAAGGCGATCGCGTACAGGACACCCGCGGAGGTCAGGTAGGTCGCCTCGCGCAGCTCCGGCACCGTCACGTCCCCCGAGACCACGTCCGCGTACCGGGTCAGCTCGCCGAGCGCCGTCCAGAACTCGCGGAGCTCGCCCCGCGCGGCCTCGGCGCCGTCGCCCTCGAAGCGGCTGTTGACGGCCTTGTCCATCGTCGCCGGCGACCGGTAGCCGTTGCCGACCAGCAGCAGCCCGGAGACGTAGCGGATCGTCTTGAAGCTGAGCAGGTTCGGCGAGAGCTTGCCGGGGTTGTCCTTGGCGTACTCGACACGGCCGGTCAGCAGCGGGATCGTGTCGAAGAGGTCGGACAGTTCGCGGTTGATCGGCTGGCGCCGGTCCATCGACTGCCCCAGCGATGCCGTCGGGGCCTTGACGTTGCGCTGGAGGTCGGCGAAGTCCTGCGCGCGGCCCTTCGGGTCGTCCTCGATGACGATGATCATCGGCTGCCCGGAGTTCTTGAGGCGCTGGATCAGCGGGTGGTCGTCGTCGCCGTCGTGGTCGTTGATCGTCTTGTCGTAGGCGCCGATGCGGTGCTGGCCGTCGCCGACGTCGAACTTCGCGCCGATGTCCACGCTCAGCACGCCGATCCGGGCGGCGTCGTGCTCCCCGCTGACGCCCGGTACGTCGAGGGCCTTGAACTCCGCTTCCTTCGAGGTCAGGTACAGCACGACCGAGCCGAGGACGTACTTGTCGACCGTCTCCAGGTAGTGCGCGATCCCGTCGAGGTGCTTCTGGTCGCGCACGCGGTTGCCGTGCTCGGTGGTCGCCGCCGGGTTCCACGGCTTGGGCTTGGTCACCATCGACACGAGGTCCGGCGCGGACATCGCGGTCACCATCATCTGCCGGCCGCCCTGCTGGTACCCGATGACAGGGATCTGGATCTTGGGCATGGATGTTTCCTCCCCTAAGCACGCTGACGCTGACCCCCTTGCAGGAGTCGACAGGTCGTCAGGAGCTGAGAGGGACGGTACTACGCAAGGCTTGATGTCGCAATCGAGTAAGTGGGCGCCAAATGGTGCCAGTTCACGCGCAGCGTTCATCAAATCCTGCGTAGAAGAGTGGAGTTCTCGCGTTGCGACGCTTCGATCTCGCGTAGAGGTGCGCCGCGTGCTGCGTAGCGCCCGACTGCGCAGAAGGCCCCCGAAGGGGCCACTGCCGCCTACAGCTCGAACGTCAACTGCTCGGCCACCCGCGGGCTCTCGGTGTGAGCCGGCGGCCTCGGCGCCGGAATATCCGGCTGTTCGGCCTCCACGTCGTCGCGCGCGGCCTCCGCCTGCACCAGCTCCCACACCTCACTCGCCGAGATGAGCGACAGGGAGAACGTCTCGGTGGCCCCGTTCTGCGGAAGGTCGCCCTGAGCGAGGAACTGCGGCACGCTCCGATCCTCCCGCAGGATGTCCTCCACCCGCTGCTCGATCCGGTGCGCGTCGACCCCGGTGGGGAACGGCAGCGAGTACGCCATCGCCCAGCCCCGAGGGCGCATCACCGAGAACCGGCTCCGCTTCGCGCTCAGCGATGCGATCCCGTACTTCCCAGCCCCGAGCTTCTCGTTGACCATGACGTACACCATCGCCGGGCCCGACCAGTCGAAGCCCTGCTTGTCGCAGAACTTACAGCCGTGACCCCGCATGACAGCCTTGTACTGCCGTCTCGAATCCCGGCCGCACTTGTGACACCGCATCAGCCACTGCGATTTGCGGTCCTGGAAGTCCTCCAGCGGCGTCGCCCCGCGCTCCTCCATCCGCTGCACCGCCACCTCCGGCGTGATCCGGGCGAGACCGGAGCAGTACGGGCAGCCGTTCCGGTCCGGGCGCTGACGCAGGTTTACGAGGATCGGCGTCACGTTCTCGCCGCACCGCAGGCACGTGCACTCCCAGCTCATGCTTACCCGGGCCGGCGGGGGCGTGCGGGGCTCGAACCCGAACCGGCGGATCTCTTCGCAGAGCTCCTCCGGCGACCGCCGGCCCGAGCACCAGATGCAGCCTCCCCCTTTGGTGATGTTGTGGACCAGGACGTCGACCTCGTTGCCGCACGTGCCGCAGCGGCACCTCCACGGCGTCGCGGCGAGCCGGTGCGGCGGCTCCGTCGGCGTGAATCCTGCGTCCCGGACGATCTTCTCCCGCTTCACCGGATCAGCGAGGAAGAACGTGCACGACCAGCAGCCGTAGCCTTCAAGGACTCGCCTTAGGGGGCGCCTGCGGACCTGACCACACGTCATGCACCGCATCTTCCATAGCACGTTCTTGGCGCCGGGGAACTCCTCCTCGGGCTCCCATCGGTGCTCTCGCGCCGCGGCGACGGCTTGTTCTGCGGTGAAGAGTGGTCTGGGCATGGGCGCGAGGATAGGCGGCACCACTGACACTGCCGCGAGTCGATGCCGCCAGCACGGGTTCGAGTGACGCCCCGCTACGACACGTCGCGCAGGACCGCGCTCAGCGGCTCCCCGTCCTCACACCAGCGCTTGAGCGCCTCGCGGTCGATCAGCCGGGCTCTGTCGTCCTCCTTGGCCCACACCTTCGCCCCGCCGGTGATCCGGCCGTTGGTGACGACGACGGCCAGCGTTGAGCGGTGCATCGCCACTGCCCCGCCGTACACGTGCTGCACCACCGGCTGCCCCACGCTGCCGTTGCCGTTCTGGAAGTGCTTGCACTGCACGATCACGCGCCTGCCGAGCTCATCCTCGGCGACGACGTCCGCGCCCATGTCGCCGGAGCCCCCACCCGAGCGGACGATCCGATATCCGTCGCGGTCCAGGAGCTCGGCGACGAGCTGCTCGAACTCGGAGTGGTGGAGCGCGTCGACCTGGTGCATGAACATGGAGGCGACCGGGGCGAGGAATGCGCTCCCGCTAGCCGGGAGCAGTGCTCCCGTCTTCTCCAGAAGATCGGCGGCGTCGACCATCAGGCCGATGCAGAGGGAATTGAGTCGTTCGGCCTCCTTACGGTAGGCGTCCAGGAGCTTCTTCGTCGCCCCGAAGTAGCCGTTCGACTCGGTCAGCACAGGAGAGTTCGCATAGGTGAGCACCTTCCCCGCCTCGTCGAGCATGGCATGTACGGCTGAATGCCCGGTCCGGTCGTTCTCGAAGATCTCGTCCAGGCCCTCTATGGCCTCGCGGCGGCGGCGCGACCTCGGATCGACCGCGAGCACGGCATCGACGGTCTCACGGAGGGCGCTTACGCACCCGCGCAGATCGGTGTCAGCCTTGCGCAGCGCACCGACCGCGTCCAGGAAGGTACGGGCCTCGGTGAGGGGCGGCGAGATGGCGGGGGTGAACGGTGGAAAGCCAAGGGACACCTCTTCGAGATCCTCCTGAACGCACAGGACGGCGTACCGGACATCTCCGAGCGCGCCGACCAGCGTGGCCAGCCGATCTTCCCTCGCGGCGTCGGGCCGGGAGTCGATCCGCGTCTGCCCCGGGATGTGCCCTGCCGTGCGTACAGGACGCTCGAACCGTCGTCCCGGACGTCCGACGATCCGAGCCGGCGATTCGATGTCGAACATGCTTGGAGAAGGCTCGAATGCGCCCTCTGTCATGAATCCCTCCCGGGGTCGTGCCGCACCGGGACGAGCGTAGGCGATCACACGGACAGCGCGGCCACAAGGCGGAGTTGGTGACGTAGGGAGCCCGGAACCGGGGGAGCCCGAAGGTCTGACTGCCCCGGGTGCAGAGAAGGAGAGAGCCTCGCCGGCCCGCTGGTGCCGGTGGCAGGAAGAAGGCGCCCGCGGTCCTCTCCGAGGAGAGGCTGAACACCGCAAGCGCCTGTGGCGTGTACTCAGTGCGCGCAGGTGCCGCACTGCGTCAGGCCGTCAGCTAGAGCCTCGTCCTCGCTGCGGAACTCGACCTCGTCGCACGTCTCGGGCCGGCTGTGCAGCATCGGGCACTGGAGGTCGGTGTGGAGGCTGGTCCGGCGGGTGCCCACCCGGACGAGCGTCCAACGGGAGCGGGTGCTGGACTTCGGCAGGGCTATCGGCTTCATGTCCGTTCCTCTCGTGTCGAATTGAGGGATCAACCTACTCGCGCGTCGGTCAGTCGCAGGCGACGCCGTCCTTGTCGCGGTCCAGGCACCTCTGTATCCCGGCTCGCCCGCATAGAGCGGGGCGGCGCCGGCGGCGCGAGCAGAGGCGCAGTTCCTGTAATAGGCGCTGCCACCGCCGCCGGTCGACGAGTCGTCACTGTCCCAGGTGGGAAGCGGCTCGGGGGTCTTCTTCGGGTCGCCGATCTTCTTCGGGCACCGGTCGTTGTATCCGGCGTGATACAGGGTGACCTTCTGGCCGAGAGTGAGCTTCGTCCCCGCGGCGGGCTTCTGAAAGCAGATCTTCCTCACACCGATCACGATGACGTCGCCGAACGCGCTCTCCCCCTGCATGTCGTAGTAGTCGAATAATCCGTCGGGAATGTCGCTTTACCGCTTCTCGACGAGATCGGGCATGACGAGGACCGGCGTCGAGGACGGACTGGGCTCGGGGATCGGCGACGGGCTGTACGTGGACCAGGAGGGCGTCGTGGTCGAGGCGGCGACGCTCGGGGTGACCGAGGGCCTGGAGTCCGCGGGCTCCTTCTCGGGGCCGGTGCACGCTTTGAACAGCCAGAGGAACGGCAGGACGATCAACGCCAGTCAGAACAGCGGGTAGAAGATGGCCATGCCGCAGCCAGCCGCACAGCCGTCCTTGTCGGCGGCCTTCTCGACCTCCTTGACGTAGTCGTCCCAGATCCGTTCGGCCAACGGCCTTTGCTGCTTGCCCACGAGCCCCCCCCTGACGTCCGAAACGGGGGCCAGGGTAGCCCTGTTCAACATGCTGTTGAACGCGTGCCCGGGGAGTGGGCCGCGCCGGCGCCGGAAACCGCGGGGGCCCGAAGGGCTGAGCACTCCCGGTATGAGTACAGGCACCGCAGTCCTGCCGCAGGAGCGCCGGCAGCGGACATGAAAATGGCGCCCGTACACCTCTCCGAGGAGAGTTCGACACTACGGGCGCCAGGCGTCCAAGACGAGGACCTTGGAGTGGCCAGAGGTCAGCCCCGAGGGAATCGCTCGAACACGTCGTACTCGGCATCCCCGGGATGCCAGACGGCCTCGATCCGGTCCCCAGGGACATCCGCTTCGAAGTCGATCTGGCAGCCGACCCTCTCCAAGCCCAGGTAGCTGCCCACGAAGGGGTAGATCAGCTCGGTGGTCAGGACCGCGACCTTCGGGTCCGAGGCATCGAGCAGCGCCACGACGAGCGCCGGCTGCCCGAGTCTTTTGACGCGGTCGCTTCCCGAGTTCTTCCAGACCCCGCTGCTGTACTGGGCCTCGCCGCCCCAGAAGCTGAACTGATCACCGATCGGGCGGTCGTACAGAGGCTGACGGTTCCCGACAACGCACACCTTGCCCAGGCGGAGGGTCACATTCGGATCGGTCATGAAGGCGTCGGACTCACAGAGGGCGCGGTGCTCCTCCTCGGTGATCACCCCGGAGGCGAGAGCCTTGTCCCGGCGGCCCTGGAGGAGTTGCGGGGTAAGGCGAAGCAGACCCCTGCTTCTGATGTCGTCCACCTCGTAGTCGAGGAGGCGCGTCGCGTGGAAGGTGCGCAGCAGCCGGCCCGCGAGCAGTTCTCGCAGGCGGGGGACAGCGTCACCGAGATCGCCGTCTTGCCGCAGATTCTCGTACGTCTCGATTCCTCGCACTAGGACCTGTCTGACAAACGATCTTGGGTGGGTTCGCGGAGCCAGAGGACGAGTGAGGCGAGGTGGATCCCGGCTTTGTAGCGGGTGGCCAGTTTGTCGAAGCGGGTGGCGATCGCGCGGAACTGCTTGAGGCGGTTGAAGCAGCGTTCGACCACGTTGCGGGCTTTGTAGAGCTCGCGGTTGAAGGCCGGAGGTCTGGCGCCGGTCTGTCCGCGCCGCACACGGTTGGCCTTCTGGTCCGACCGCTCCGGGATGACCGCCCGGATGCCCCGCCGCCGCAGGGCCTGGCGGATCGCCCGGGACAAATATGCCTTGTCCGCGATGACCGCGTCGGGCTTGCGGCGGGGCCGTCCGGCCCCGGCCCGGGGCACCCTCAAGGCGTCCATGACCTCGTCGAAGACGGTGGAATCGTTGACGTTGCCGGGCGTGACGACGACGGCCAGGGGCAGGCCCCGGCCGTCGCAGGCGAGATGGACCTTGGTGGTCAGGCCGCCGCGGGACCGGCCGAGCGCCTGGCCAACCGCACCAGGTGCCGGATCTTGTTCGTTCTCACGCTCGGAGAGTTCGGGGCGCAGAAGGATGCGACCGCGCTGCACGAGAAAGCGGGTGCGGGAGTGCTCACGGGTGTCGGCCTCGACGGCGACGAGGGCGTCAGTGCGACGCGCCGCAGGTAGGTCGATTGGGTCACGAAGCGTCCCGGAGTATCCCGGCGTGTCCCCGCAGGTGGCGCCGGTGGTGCCGGTGGTGCCGCCCCGCGAGGGGGGCGAGGCGTGTGTGAGATCGGCTGGAAATTGACCCCTGGGCTGCGGTGGCGCAGCGGGGTGTGCAAAAATCGGCACTGGTTCGGGACCTGCAATCGGTTCGAAACCGATGCGTGCGACGGACTCGCCAAAATAGGCGCACGTATCGGAGCTTCGATTAGGGGGCCTGAAACAGGACCCGGTGCCGGACCAACCAGAGAGCCCCTGCGCTAAGGCGTGGGGGCTTTGTGGTGTCTGCGGTCGGACACGCGAGCCCTGGCTGGCTTTATCACGGAGGCATGGCATGGCCCCCCGAACGCCCGGGAGTCCTCAGGTCCCGTCGCCCCGGGATTCCCCGGGACGCATTGGGACGTCCGAGGACGCAAACTCGCAGGTCAGAAGCCGTGCGGCTGCTCAACTCCCCAGGTCCCGTATTCCCGGAGTCAGAACGACCGTGGTCTGGACGCTCCGGCCCAACGCCTGAGGTCCCCCGGGGAGCCGCTCGTCCGGTGGGTCCCCGGCACGGCGGCGCGGAATCGGACGAACCGTCACGCATAGTGCGATCAACGCATGATCGCAGGAATCGTGCCGGTCCGAAGGAGCGCCGCCGTGCCCCACGCCCCCCGTCGCGAACAGGACGAGACCGACCCCACCCCGGCGCCCCGCTCCCTGTCCCGGCGCCGGCTCCTGCTCTCCCTCGCCGGCGCCGCGGCCCTCTCCGCCGTCACCGCCGGCACGGCGCACGCCCTCGCCGCGCCGCCCCCGCCGGGCGGCCGCACCGGACGCCCGGTGCCCGCGCGGCCGAGCGAACGCGTCCGCACCCTCGTCGAACGGCTCACCCTCGACGAGAAGACCGCCCTGCTGCACGGCGCCACCGACCCCGCCGCACTCGGCCAGGCCGGATACGTGCCCGGCGTCCCCCGCCTCGGCATCCCGCCGCTCCGCCTCGCCGACGGCCCCGCCGGCGTCCGGGTCGCCCGCCGGGCCACCGCGCTGCCCGCGCCCGTGATGCTCGCCGCCGCCTTCGACCCCGCGCTCGCCCGCGCCTACGGGCAGGTCATCGGCCACGAGGGCCGCGCGCTCGGCCAGGACGTCCTCCTCTCGCCGATGGTCAACCTCATCCGCACCCCCTACGCGGGCCGCAACTTCGAGACCTTCTCCGAGGACCCGCTGCTCTCCGCCGACCTGGTCGCCGAGGAGATCCGCGGCATCCAGGCCGAGGGGCTCGTCGCCACCGTCAAGCACCTCGCCCTCAACAACCAGGAACGCGACCGGATGTCCGTCGACGTCCGGGCCGCCGAACAGACCCTCCACGAGACCGAACTCCGCGGCTTCGAGGCCGCCGTCGCCGCCGGGGCCGGCTCCGTCATGGCCGCGTACAACAAGGTCGACGGCGTCCACGCCACCGAGAGCAGCACCCTGCTCACCGAGATCCTGCGCGAGCTCTGGGGCTTCGACGGCTGGGTCATGAGCGACTGGGGAGCCGTCCACTCCACCGCCGCCGCCCTCACCGCCGGCTGCGACATGGAGATGCCCGGCGGCGCCTACTACGGCGCCGCGCTGAGCCGGGCCGTCGACGAGGGACGCGTCGGACAGGACGTCGTCGACACCGCCGTCGCCCGCATCCTCGCCGTACGCGAACGGTTCGGCCTCCTCGACGAGGACGCCGCCCGCCCCACCCGCGACGCCGCCGCCGGAGCCCGCCTCGCGCTCCGGGTCGCGACCGCCGGGGCCACCCTGCTGCGCAACGAGGCCGGGGCGCTGCCCCTGACCGGCCCGGCCGCCCGCTCGATCGCCGTCATCGGCCCCACCGGCGCCGTGCCCTTCGTGAGCGGCGGCGGCAGCGCCCACGTCGTCCCCGACGCCGCCGACAGCCCGCTCGACGCCCTGCGCGCCCGGGCCGGCGACCGCGCCACCGTCACGTACGCCCTCGGCGAGGACATCTCCGGCAAGCCGCTGCCCGCCACCGTGCCCGCCCGGGACCTGGACGCCGTCGGCCTCGCCGCCGGGGAGACCTGGAGCTACGAGGGGACCCTCACCACCACCGCGGACGACGACTGGAGCTTCTTCGTCCACTACGGCGGCCAGCGCCCCGTCGTCACCCTCGACGGCGCCGAGCTCTTCCCCGTGAAGGCGGGCGTCGCCGAGTTCTTCGCCGGCGGACTCGGCGGCCGGGCCGCCGACGGACTGAGCCTGCGCCGCGCCGACCGCCGCCTCGCCGCCGGCGCCCACACGCTCACCGTCACCGCCCGCGGCGGCGCCAAGGGCCAGCTGTTCCGGCTGCGCGCCACGAGCGGCGCCACCCGGGCCGCCGACGTCGCCGAGGCGGTCTCCGCCGCCCGGGCCGCGCACAGCGTCGTGCTCTTCGCCTACGAGGACGCCAGCGAGGGCCGCGACCGCACCGGGCTCGCCCTGCCCGGCCGCCAGGAGGACCTGATCACCGCGGTGACCGCGGTCAACCCCCGTACCACCGTGGTCCTCAACACCTCCTCCGCCGTCACCATGCCGTGGCTGGCGGACACGGCGGCCGTGCTCCAGATGTACTACCCGGGTCAGGAGGGCGCGGCCGCCACCGCCGCGGTGCTCTTCGGGGACGCCGACCCCGGCGGCCGGCTCACCCAGACCTTCCCGGCCGCCGAGGACCGCCACCCCACCGCGGGCGACCCCGTGAGCTACCCGGGGAAGGACGGGATCGAGGAGTACCGGGAGGGCGTCCACGTCGGCCACCGCTGGTACGACGCCCACGACGTCACCCCGCTCTTCCCCTTCGGCCACGGCCTGTCGTACACCCGCTTCGGCTACGCCGACCTGCGGGTCGTCCCCTTCGGTGAGGGCCTCGACGTCGGCTTCACCGTGATCAACACCGGCACCCGCACGGGCGTCGAGGTCGCCCAGGTCTACGTGGGCCCCTCCCCGGACCTCGCGTCCCTCGGCGTCGACCAGCCGCACCGCCTCCTCGCCGGATACCGGCGGCTCGAACTCGCGCCCGGCGAGCGCCGCCGCGTCACCGTCCGCGTCGCCGACCGCACCCTCTCCTCCTGGGACCCGGCCCGGCGCGACTGGGTCCTCGGCACCGGGCGGCGCGAGCTGCGGGTCGGATCGTCCTCCCGGACCTTCCGGCTGTGGACCGAGACCCGGGTCGGCACCCGGTGACCGGGTAGGCTGCCGGGGTTCGGTCGCCGATACGGGAGAGGTACCCGCGTGCACGTCCAGGAGTGGCTGGAGACGATCCCCGCGGTCGCCGTCTACGCGCTGGTCGGGGTGGTGATCGGCCTGGAGAGCCTGGGCATCCCGCTGCCCGGCGAGATCGTCCTCGTCAGCTCGGCCCTGCTCGCCTCGCAGCACGGCGAGATCAACCCGTACGTCCTCGGCGCCTGCGCCACCGGCGGCGCGATCATCGGCGACTCGATCGGCTACGCGATCGGCCGCAAGGGCGGCCGGCCGCTGCTCGCCAAGCTCGGCAGGAAGTTCCCCAAGCACTTCAGCGAGGCCAACATCGGCCTCGCGGAGCGCTCCTTCGAGAAGTGGGGCATGTGGGCGGTCTTCTTCGGCCGCTTCGTCGCCCTGCTGCGGATCTTCGCCGGACCGCTCGCGGGCGTCCTGCGCATGCCGTACTGGAAGTTCCTCATCGCCAACGTCTTCGGCGGCATCCTCTGGGCCGGCGGCACCACCGCCGTCATCTACTCGGTGGGCGTCGTCGCCGAGGCCTGGCTCAAGCGCTTCTCCTGGCTCGGCCTGGTCCTCGCGGTCCTCATCGGGATCGCCTCCATGCTCATCCTGAAGAACCGGGCCAAGAAGGCCGCGGCCGAGGCCACCGCCCGGGCCGAGGCCGGCGCCGCGGCCGAGGCCGCCGCCGTCGCCGACTAGCCGGCGGGGAGCGGTCGGCGGGGGAGGGCTTCCGGGAAAACCCCTGCCCGTACGTATCCGGGTCGTTACCCTTCGTCACGAAGGTCCGCCCGAAGGAAAGGAGCGTCGTGCTCGACAACCTCGGCAGGTACGACGGTGCCCACGGCGACTACTGCCGGACGCACCTGTGCTGCCGCTGCCAGCAGCGCTCCTGGTCCACCCGGATCGGCGACGAGCGCCTGTGCGGCATGTGCGCCGCGTGCTGCGTGGAGTGCGGCCGGGCGCCCGCGCCGCACCTCGACGGGCTCGACAACGGGCTGTGCGCCGACTGCCGCGGCCTGTGCGGCCGCTGCGGCGCCCCCGTCCCGGCGGAGGGCACCTGCCGCTGCCGGACCTGGAAGCGCGGCCCGGGCAACGACCCGATCGGCTTCGTCATGCAGGGCTTCCCCCAGCCGTTGCTCCAGGCGCTCGGCCACCGCCTGCCGCGGAACCTGCCCGACATCCTCTCCGACGAGCTCGCCCACCGAACCCCGGCCCAGCTCCTCGACCGGGTGGAGCGGCGCTGGCACGGCCGCTGGTCGCACGCCATCCACGAGCGCGACGAGGACAACCGGCGCCGCTGGGCCCCGCAGGAGATCGCCGAGTTCCTCGTCGGCCGCGGTCCGTGCGGGAACCCGGCCTGCGAGGACGGGCGGCTCATCCACGACGGCGGCCCCTGCCCGTACTGCAAGCAGCCGGAGCACCGCTTCGTCCCCGCCACCGCGGAGACCACCGCCACGAGCGACCACGCGCGGCGGACGGCCGCCGAGATCCGCCGGGCGCTCGTCGCCGGGCGGACCGACCGGAAGAAGAAGCCCGGCCGGCCGACGCGGTGAGCGACGGGGGCCGGGACCGGGTCCGCTCGGCTCTCCGGCTCCCGGACCCCGGACCCCGGACCCCGGACTCCGGCTCCCGGACTCCGGACCTCCGGCTCCCGGACTCCGGACCTCGGACCTCCGGCTCCCGGACCCCGGACCTCCGTCTCCCGGACTCCGTCCCCCGGACTCCGGCTCCCCGACTCCGGACCTCGGCCCGGCCGCGCCGGGCCGGGGCCCGTCAAGCCCGCCGGGTCAGTCCTGGAAGGCCTCGGCATGGCCCTTGGCGAGGTGCAGGTACATCTCGGCGTTGAGCCGGATGCCCGCCAGCTCCTCCTCGGTCAGCGGCCGCCGCACCTTCGCCGGGACGCCCGCCACGAGCGAGCCGGGCGGCACCTCCATGCCCTGCGGGACCAGCGCCTGCGCGGCGACCAGCGAACCGGCGCCGATCCGGGCGCCGTTGAGGATCGTGGCGCCCATCCCGACCAGCACGTCGTCCTCGATCACGCAGCCGTGGACGGTCGCGTTGTGCCCGATCGTCACCCGCGCGCCGACCGACACCGGGTAGCCCGGGTCGACGTGCACCGTGCAGTTGTCCTGCACGTTCGCGTCCTCGCCGATCTCGATGGGCCCGCAGTCCGCCCGCAGCACCGCGTGGTACCAGACGCTGGCCCGGGGCCCGAGGGTGACCTCGCCGAGGACCACCGAGGTCGGCGCGGTGAACGCCGTCGGGTCCACCTGCGGCTCCTTGCCGCCCACGGCCCTGATCAACGCCTCTGTCATGACTCGCTCCTGCTCGCTCGCTCCGTCGGTCGCGCCTTGCGGCGAAGCGTAGTCGCGGCCCATGACGGACATCACAGCGCACCGCACCGATCAGCCACGACGCCGCCGACTACGGTGTCCGGGTGCCCCGGAACAGAAACACGTTCTCCTCGCTCAGCGCCTGGCGGCGCCGGGTCGTCGCCCGCGCCCTGCAGGGCGGCTGGCGCCGGATCCAGCAGGCGGGCGCCGTCACCGCCGAGCACCCCGGACGGCTGCGCTTCCGCCGTATCGGCGAGGGCACCCGGCTCGCCTTCCCCCAGGGCACGGTCTTCGGCGAGCGCTGGATCGAGATCGGGGCCTGCTGCATCATCGCCGAGCAGGTCACGCTGACCGCCGGCATGCTGCCGGACCTGGACCTCGGTGAGGACACCGTGCTGACCCTCGGCGACGGCGTCGTCCTCGGCCGCGGCAGCCACGTGATCGCCGACGCGCCGATCACCATCGGCTCCGACACCTACTGCGGCCCGTACGTCTACATCACGTCCACGAACCACAGTTACGACGACCCGGACGTGCCCGTCGGGCGCCAGTGGCCCCGTTCCGAGCCGGTCGTCATAGGGTCCGGCTGCTGGCTGGGCACGGGCGCGGTGATCCTGCCCGGCGCGCGGATCGGCCGCAACGTCGTGGTGGCCGCCGGAGCGGTCGTACGGGGCGAGGTGCCCGACCACGCGGTGGTGGCGGGGGCGCCCGCGAAGGTCGTCCGCTCCTACGACCCGGAGAAGGGCTGGCAGCCGCCGCTGCGCACGCCCGCCCCGCGCGCGATACCGGCCGGCATGACGGCGGACCAGCTCGCGGCCCTCGCGGCGCTCGACCCCGACCAGCTGAACGACCTGGCGGACCTGGAGAGCTGACGGGGCCGGGGCGGGCCGAACACGGACCTCCGGGCCCGGACGGTTCGGGCGCCGCCTCCGGACGTACCCCGGGCGGCCCAGGCCGTGTCTTTCGGACCAGGCCGGATCAGCCCGTCGCGAGCAGGACCGTGCCCACCAGGGCGAGGCCCGCGCCCGCGGCCTGCACCGCCCGCAGCCGCTCCTTGAGCACCCCGCGCGCCGCCACGGCCGTCACCACCGGGTAGAGGCTGGCGAGGACCGCGGCCACCGTCACCGGGCCGCGCTGCGCCGCCAGCGCGTACGTGCCGTTGGCGGCGACGTCGGCGAGGCCCACGAAGGCCAGCGCCGGGAGCACCGCGAGGACCGCGCGCAGCCCGCCGCCGCCCTCCGGCAGCGCCCGCCCGCCGCGCCGGACGGAGAGCCACAGGGCGCCGCCCCCGACCGCCACGTTGGTGACGCGCTGGACGAACAGGGCGAGGAACAGGCCGGTCAGGGTGGTGGACGCCTCGGCGATCAGGGCCATCACCGCGCCGAAGCCGAAGGCGGCGACGAGGGTGAGCAGCACCGCCTGCCGCTGGACCGGCGCCCCGCGCAGCTCGGGGCCGCCCGCGAGGACCACGCCGAACACGGCCACCCCGATCCCGGCGAACTGCGCGAGTCCCGGCCGGTCGCCGAGGAGCAGGCCGACGGAGACGGGGACGACGACGCCGAGCGAGCCGAGCGGCGAGACCACGCCCATCGGGCCGAGGGCGAGGGCCTTGTAGAAGGCGAGCATGGCGGCGGGGCCGACCACGCCGGCGGCGACCGCGTACCAGAGCAGGGGGCCGGCCTCGTGCCAGGCGCCGGTGGCGAGGACGACCGTGCCGAGCACCAGGACGGCGAGGGCCTGGGAGACCACCACGACCGTCAGCGCGGGGAAGCGCCGGGTGAGCAGTCCGCCGCCGAAGTCGGCGAGACCCCAGAGCAGGCTGGTGGCCAGGGCGAACAGCGCCGTCAGGGCGGTCATGCGGGGTTCCTCGCAGTACAGTGCAGTGAACAATCGGGTGCACCACACGGTAGTACAGCGAATTGAACTCTGTCATTCAAAATATTGGACGGAATGTGTCGGACCTCGATCAGCTCACGCAGTCGCTCGCCCGGAACCTGAAGCGCTGGCGCAACGAACGCGGCTTCACCCTGGACGCGCTCGCCGCCCGGGCGGGGGTCAGCAGGGGCATGATCATCCAGATCGAGCAGGCCCGCACCAACCCCAGCGTCGGCACCACCGTGAAGCTGGCCGACGCCCTCGGCGTCTCCATCACGACGCTCCTGGACTACGAGCAGGGGCCCCAGGTCCGGCTCGTCCCGCCCGGCCAGGCCGTCCGCATGTGGTCGACCTCCACCGGCAGCCAGACCACCCTGCTGGTCGGCACCGAGGCCCGCGGGCCCCTGGAGCTGTGGTCCTACACCCTGATGCCGGGCGACGGCACCGCCTCCGACCCGCACCCCGACGGCACCACCGAACTCCTCCACGTGACGGCCGGGACGCTCACCCTGGTCGTCGAGGGCGAGGAGCACGCCCTCCCGGCCGGCACCTCCGCCGTCTTCGAGGGCAACGTGCCGCACGCCTACCGCAACGACGGCGAGCAGACGGTCGAGATGACGCTGGCGGTGTCCATCCCGCCCGTACGCTGAGACGAACGGCCGCCGGGACGCGCCGACTTGTTAGCGTGACCGGCATGCGCGCACCCCTCGGAGACTTCGACGACGTCCGGCCCGCCCCCGACTGCCTGGAGCTGCTGACCGAACCGGTCGCCGCCGCCGTCCGCGCCTGGCGGGGCGGCGTCCCCGCGGGCGAGATCCTCTACGTCGACACCGACCCGGCCATCGCCGACACCGCGGTCTTCGTCGAGCACCACGGACCGGAGCTCCTCGACGCCTCCGCCAACTGCGTGATCGTCGCCGGCAAGCGCGGCGAGACCACGACCCTGGCCGCGTGCGTCGTGCGCTCGGCGACCCGGGTCGACGTCAACGGCGTCGTCCGCAGGGAGCTCGGCTCCCGCAAGGTGCGCTTCGCGCCGATGGACACCGCGACCGGCGACACCGGCATGGAGTACGGCGGGATCACCCCGCTCGGCCTGCCCGACGGCTGGCCGGTCCTGGTGGACGCCACCGTCGTCGACCTCCCCTGGGTGCTGGTCGGCAGCGGACGGCGGCGCGGCAAGCTCCTCGTGCCGGGCAAGGCCTTCGCGGAGCTGCCGGGCGCGGTCGTCCTGGAGGGGCTGGGTCTGGAGGCCGGCTGAGGCCTCCCGGGTCAGGCCCGGCCTTCCGGGTGCCTTGCGGCCTTCCGGGTCCCTTGCGGCCGGGCGGGGGCCGGCCGGGTCGCCCGAGTCCGGCCGGGCCGCCCGAGTCCGGCCGGATCGCCCGGGTCCGGCCCGGCGCCCGGGTCCGGCCCGGCGTCCGGGTCCGGCCCGGCCGAGGTCAGCCGAGGCGCGGGATCTCGATGGCGGGGCAGCGGTCCATGACCATCTCCAGGCCCGCCTCGCGGGTCCGGGCGTACGCCTCCACGTCGACCACGTCGAGCTGGAACCACACCGCCTTGGCGCCGACCGCGACCGCCTGGTCCGCGACGGCGCCCGCCAGCTCGCTGTTCACGAAGACGTCGACCACGTCCACCGGGAACGGGATGTCGGCCAGCGACGCGTACCCCTGCTCCCCGTGCACCGTCTCCGCCTTGGGGTGGACCGGCACGACCCGCTTCCCGAAGCGCTGCAGCACGGCCGCCACCCCGTAGGCGGCCCGCCGCTCGTTGTTGGACAGGCCGACGACCGCCCAGGTGTCGCCGCTCTCGGTGAGGATCCTGCGGATGGTCTCCGGGCTGCCGTACATGCTCCGCCTCCTGGGGGGCCGTGACGCTGTCATGGGGTCTTCCGGAGCGTGCAACCGTCACGGCCGGGACGGTGTTCCCGAGCCGGGCGCTTAGGCTGGCGGGATGCAGGAGCAGTACCGCACGCTCGCCGGCGAGGGCGTCCACGAGTCCGAGATCAACCGATCGCGCTTCATCTGCGCGCTCGCGCCCGTCGCCACCGAGGAGGAGGCGCAGGAGTTCGTCGCGCGCATCCGCCGCGAGCACCCCACCGCCACCCACAACTGCTTCGCGTACGTCGTCGGCGCCGACGCCTCCGTCCAGAAGGCGTCCGACGACGGCGAACCCGGCGGCACCGCGGGCGTCCCCATGCTGCAGATGCTGCTGCGCCGCGAGATGCGGTACGTCGCCGCCGTCGTCACCCGCTACTACGGGGGCGTGAAACTCGGCGCGGGCGGCCTCATCCGCGCGTACGGAGGGGTCGTCGGCGAGGCCCTCGACGCGCTCGGCACCGTCACCCGGCACCGCTACCGGATCGCCACCGTCACCGTCGACCACCAGCGCGCGGGCAAGCTCCAGAACGATCTCCGCGCCACCGGGCGCTCCGTCCGCGAGGTGAGCTACGGGGCCGCCGTCAGCATCGAGATCGGGCTGCCGGACGCCGACGTGACGCAGTTCACGGCCTGGCTCGCCGACGTGACGGCGGGCACCGCCGGCCTCGAACTCGGGGGAGAGGCGTACGGCGATGCGTGACCCCTCAGGCCGCCGCCCCGGGCCGCCCGCCCGCCCGGGCCCCCGCAGCGGCCCGCGCGAAGCGGCCGCCGCTGTCGTACCCCACCGATACGCTCAGGGATCATGAGGCTTCTGCACACGTCGGACTGGCACCTGGGCCGCTCGTTCCACCGGGTCGCCCTGCTCGACGCCCAGGCCGCGTTCCTCGACCACCTGGTGGCCACGGTGCGCGAGCACGCCGTGGACGCCGTCCTCGTCGCGGGCGACGTGTACGACCGGGCCGTGCCGCCGCTCGCCGCCGTCGAGCTCTTCGACACCGCCCTGCACCGGCTCGCCGACGCCGGCGTGCCGACGGTCATGATCTCCGGCAACCACGACTCGGCCCGCCGCCTCGGCGTCGCGGCCGGGCTCATCGAGCGCGCGGGCATCCACCTGCGCACCGACCCGGCCGGGGCCGGCACCCCCGTCGTCCTGGCCGACGCCCACGGAGACGTCGCCCTCTACGGCCTGCCCTACCTCGAACCGGCCCTGGTCCGCGAGCAGTTCGGCGCCGAGAAGGCCGGCCACGAGGCGGTGCTCTCCGCCGCCATGGACCGGGTCCGGGCCGACCTCGCGACCCGCCCCGAGGGCACCCGCTCGGTCGTCCTCGCCCACGCCTTCGTCGCCGGCGGCGAGGCCAGCGACAGCGAGCGCGACATCACCGTCGGCGGTGTCGACTCCGTCCCCGCCGGCGTCTTCGACGGCGTGGACTACGTGGCGCTCGGGCACCTCCACGGCAGCCAGACCCTCACCCCCCGGATCCGCTACTCCGGCTCGCCGCTCGCCTACTCCTTCTCCGAGACCGACCACCGCAAGACCATGTGGCTGATCGACCTCGGCGCCGACGGCACCGTCGCGGCCGCCGAGCGCGTGGACTGCCCCGTACCCCGGCCGCTCGCCCGGATCCGGGGCCGCCTCGACGACCTGCTCGCCGACCCCGGACTCGCCCGCCACGAGGAGTCCTGGGTCGAGGCGACCCTCACCGACCCGGTGCGCCCCGCCGAGCCCATGGCCCGGCTCGCCGAGCGCTTCCCGCACACCCTCAACCTGGTCTTCGACCCCGAGCGCACCGAGGGCGACCCGCTGGTCTCCTACGCCCGGCGGCTCCAGGGCCGCGACGACCGTCAGATCGCGGAGGACTTCGTGGCCCACGTGCGCGGCGGCACCGGCCCCGACGGCGCCGAACGGGCGGTCCTGTACGGCGCCTTCGACGACGTCCGGGTGGACGCGGCCGAGCGGGAGGTGAGCGGCCGGTGAGACTGCACCGCCTCGCGATCACCGCCTTCGGCCCCTTCGGCACCACCCAGGAGATCGACTTCGACGCCCTGTCGACGGCCGGGCTCTTCCTGCTCCACGGACCCACCGGCGCGGGCAAGACCTCCGTCCTCGACGCCGTCTGCTTCGCCCTGTACGGGGCCGTCCCCGGCGCCCGCCAGGCCCCCGGCACCAGCCTGCGCAGCGACCACGCCCCCCTCGGCACGTCCACCGAGGTCGTCCTCGAACTCACCGTGGGCGAGCGGCGCCTGGAGATCACCCGCAGCCCCGCCCAGCAGCGCCCCAAGAAGCGCGGCGGCGGCTTCACCACCGAGAAGGCCCAGAGCCGGCTGCGCCACTACGACCCCGAGACCGGCGAGTGGCAGGGCCTCAGCAAGTCCCACCAGGAGATCGGCGAGGAGATCACCCAGCTCCTCGGCATGAGCCGGGAGCAGTTCTGCCAGGTCGTGCTCCTGCCCCAGGGGGACTTCGCCCGCTTCCTGCGCTCCGACGCCGAGGCCCGCGGCCGGCTCCTCGGGCGGCTCTTCGACACCCGCCGCTTCGCGGCCGTCGAGGACCGTCTCGCCGAGCTCCGCCGCTCCGCCGAGCACCAGGTGCGCGAAGGCGACGAGCGGCTGCTCGCCCTCTCCCACCGGATGGCCCAGGCCGCCGGCGACGGGGGCGCGGCCGTCGCGGAGCGCCCCGGCGAGCCGGGCCTCGCCGAGGCCGTCCGGACCCGGGCCGCCCTCGCCCGCAGCGAGGCCCGCGAGCAGCTGGACATCGCGAGCCTGCGCCTGACCGCCGCCGAGCGGCGGGAGTCCGCCGCCCGCGCGGCCCTCGACGCCGCCCGCGAGCTCGCCGAGCGCCAGAGCCGGTACGCCGACGCGGTCCGCCGCCGCGAGGAGCTGGCCGCCCACCGCCCCCGGCGCGACGAGGGGCAGCGGGCCCTGGACCGCTCCCTCAAGGCGGACCGGGTCGCCCCCGCCCTCGATCTGCGCGAGGAGGCCGAGCGCGCGCACCGCGCGGCGAGCGCCGCCCTCGGCCGCGCCCGCTCCGGCCTCCCGGCGGAGCTCGCCGACGCCGGCACCGAGCAGCTCTCCGCCCTGGAGCGGCGGCTCCGCGAGGAGCTCGGCGGCCTGGAGTCCGCCCGCCGGGCCGAGCGGCGCAGTGCCGAACTGGCCGCCGAGCGCGCCACCCTGGACCGGGAGGCCCGCGCCGACGAGGAGTTCCTCCAGGACGCCGCCGCCTGGCTGGCCGGCTGGGAGCCGCACCGCGCCGGGCTCCAGCGGCGCGTGGAGGCCGCCCAGGACGCCACGGCGCGCGCCGAACACCTCGCGGGCCGCCTCGACCCCGCCCGCCGCCGGCTCGCCGCGGCCCGCCGCCGCGACGAGCTGACCCGCGAGCTCGCCGCCGCCCGGGACCGGCTCACCACCGCCCGGGAGCGGCGCAACGAGGCCCACGAGAGCTGGCTGGACGTCAAGTCCCGCCGCCTGCGCGGCATCGCGGCCGAGCTCGCCGCCGCCCTGGAACCGGGCGCCCCCTGCCAGGTCTGCGGCTCCGCCGCCCACCCGGCCCCCGCCCGCACCACCGCCGACCACGTGGACCGCGCCGCCGAGGACGCGGCCTACGCCGTCTACACCCGGGCCGACGAGGCCCGCACCGCCGCCGAGACCGCCGTCGCCGGCACCGAGCGGGCCCTGGAAGCGGCGGCCGGGGAGGCCCTCGCGACGGACCCCGGCGCGGACGCCGAGACCGGGGCCGGGACCGGGGCCGGGACCGGGGCCGGGCCGAGCGTCGCCGAACTCGCCCACCGGGTCGAGGAGCTGACCCGCGAGCACGCCGAGGCGCACGCGCTCGCCGCACGGACCC
The DNA here is from genome assembly GCF_039535475.1 of Streptomyces showdoensis. Lineage (NCBI taxonomy): Bacteria > Bacillati > Actinomycetota > Actinomycetes > Kitasatosporales > Streptomycetaceae > Streptomyces > Streptomyces showdoensis. The sequence continues at coordinate 165,934 of NZ_BAAAXG010000027.1, forward strand.
ACGCCGCCCGGGAGGCGCTGGACCGCGCCGAGCGGGAGTACGAGGAGCGGCTCGCCGCCCAGCGCGAAGCCGAGCGGAGGGTCGCCGGACGGACCTCGCGCCGCGAGGCGCTCGACCAGGAGCACGGCCTGCTGGAGGCCGAACTCGACCGCACCCGCGGCGAGTCCGGCAGCATCGCCGCCTACGCCACGGTCCTGGAGCGGCGCATCGCCCTGCTGACCGGGGCCGTCGAGACCGTGCGGGCCGCGGAGCAGACCGCGAGGGCGTTGAAGCAGGCCGACGACCGGCTCGCCGACGCCGCCTTCCGCAACGGCTTCGACACCCCGGCCGAGGCCGCCGCCGCCCTCCTCGACGAGACCGCCCGCCGTGGCCTCCAGCAGCGCGTCGACGCCTGGGACGCCGAGGCCGCCGCCGTCGCGGACCGGCTGGCCGAGCCCGCCACCGCGGCCGCCGCCGGGCTCCCGCCCGCCGACCCGCGGACCGCCGGGACCGCCCACGCCGCCGCCGAACGCGCCCTGCGCGAAGCGGCCGCCGCCCTCTCCGCCGTACGCGAGCGGAGCACCGAACTGGCCAGGCTGTCCCGCCAGGCCGACACCGAGGCCCGCCGCCTCGGGCCGCTGCGCGAGGAGTACGAGCGGGTGGCCGGGCTCGCCGCCCTCACCGCCGGCACCTCCGCCGACAACGAGCGCAAGATGCGCCTGGAGTCGTACGTGCTGGCCGCCCGCCTCGAACAGGTCGCCGCCGCGGCCACCGCGCGCCTCCAGCGGATGTCCTCGGGCCGGTACACCCTGGTCCACTCCGACGCCCGCAGCGGCGGCCGGCGCGCCGGGCTCGGGCTGCACGTCGTCGACGCCTGGACGGGCAACGAGCGGGACACCGCCACCCTCTCCGGCGGCGAGACCTTCTTCGCCTCCCTCGCCCTGGCCCTCGGCCTGGCCGACGTGGTCACCGACGAGGCGGGCGGCGTCCGGCTCGACACCCTCTTCATCGACGAGGGCTTCGGCAGCCTCGACGACCAGACCCTCGACGAGGTCCTGGACGTCCTGGACTCGCTGCGCGAACGGGACCGCAGCGTCGGCATCGTCAGCCACGTCGGCGACCTGCGCCGCCGCATCCCGGCCCAGCTGGAGGTCGTCAAGGACCGGCACGGCTCCGCGGTGCGGCTCCGTACCGGAGGGGAAGCGCTCAGCGGCTGATCGCGCGGCGGGGGAGCGGCGAGGAGTAGACGACGCTGGTGGTCACCGAGCCGAGCGCGCCCACCTTCCCGGAGATCTCCTCCAGGTGCTTCATGGACCGGGTGGCGACCTTGAGGACGAAACAGTCGTCGCCGGTCACGTGGTGCGCCTCCAGGATCTCGGGCGTCGCCGCGACGAGGTCGTGGAAGGGCTTGTAGTTGCCGTGGGGGTAGCGCAGCCGCACGAAGGCGAGGATCGGCAGGCCGAGCCGTTCCTGGTCGACGACCGCCGTGTACCCGGTGATCACCCCGGCCTCCTCCAGGCGCCGTACCCGCTCGGTCACCGCCGAGGCCGACATGGACACCGCGCGGGCCAGTTCGGCGAAGCTGGCCCGGCCCTGCTCCTGGAGCGCGTCGAGAATCCGCCAGTCCGTGGCGTCCGGGATGTATCCGCTGGTCATGGGCGTGACCTTGCAGGGAAATCCCCGGGAGCGCAAGCCGCCCCCGGGGACCGCCCCCCGCTGCGGACCGCCCGGCCGGCGCACGCCGGTCAGAGCCGCGACAGCTCGTCCACCAGGTCGTCCAGGCCGAGCGGGCCCTGCGACAGGGCGGCCATGTGCCAGGCCTTGGCGTCGAAGGCCTCGCCGTGCGCCGCCTGCGCGTTGGCCCGGCCGAGCAGCCAGGCGCGCTCGCCCAGCTTGTAGCCGATGGCCTGGCCCGGCATCGACAGATAGCGGGTCATCTCGCTCTCCACGAAGGCCGGCGGGCGGCTGCTGTGCCGCTGGAAGAACTCCTGCGCCAGCTCCGGCGTCCAGCGCTCGCCCGGGTGGAACGGCGAGTCCGCCGGGATCTCCAGCTCCAGGTGCATGCCGATGTCGACGATCACCCGGCAGGCCCGCATCATCTGGCCGTCCAGGTAGCCGAGCCGCCGCTCGGCGTCGCCGAGGAAGCCGAGCTCGTCCATGAGCCGCTCCGCGTAGAGCGCCCAGCCCTCGGTGTTGGCGCTCACCTTGCCGATGGTCGCCTGGTAGCGCGACAGCCGGTCGGCCACGTGCGCCCACTGCGCGATCTGCAGGTGGTGCCCGGGCACGCCCTCGTGGTACCAGGTCGACACCAGGTCGTACACGGGGAAGCGGGTCTGCCCGTCGACCGGCAGCCAGGTGCGGCCGGGGCGCGAGAAGTCCTCGGACGGGCCGGTGTAGTACGGGGCGGCGGCGCCGCCGGGCGGGGCGATCCGGGACTCCACCCGGCGGACCCGGTCGGCGAGTTCGAAGTGGGTGCCGTCCAGGGACTTGATCGCCTCGTCCATCAGCTGCTGCAGCCAGGCCTGGACCTCGTCGACGCCCTCGATGTGGGTGCCGTGCTCGTCGAGGTGGGCGAGCGCCTCCCAGGGGCCCGCGCCGGGCAGGATGCGCTCGGCCTCGCCCCGCATCTCGCCGAGCAGCCGGTGGTACTCGGACCAGCCGTACGCGTACGCCTGGTCCAGGTCCAGGTCGGTGCCGTTGAAGAAGCGCGACCAGCGGCGGTAGCGCTCGCGGCCCACGGTGTCCGGGGCGCCGGCCACGGCGGGGGCGTACACGTCGCGCATCCAGTCCCGCAGTCCGGCGACGGCCCGGTCGGCGACGGCGCCCGCCGCCGCCAGCTCGGCCCGCAGCTCCTTGGCGACCGGCTCGTCCGCGCCCGAGGCGAACTCCTCGAACCAGCCGCGGGGTTCGCCGTCCTCGCCGGTGCCGCCCGCGCCCGCCCACTCGGTGAGCTGGCCGACGAAGGTGGCGGTGGCCCGGGGGCCGCCGAGCATCCCGCGCTCCAGACCGAGGGCGAGGGAGGCGCGGTAGCCCTCCAGGGCCGCGGGGACCGCGCGCAGCCGCTGGGCGACCGCCGTCCAGTCCTCCTCGGTCTCGGTGGGGAGCACCGTGAACGAGATGCGCACGCTGTGCGCGGGCGAGCGGAGGTTGCTCACCGCGCACAGGCCCTCGCCCGCGTCGTGCACGATCAGCTGGGCGTCCAGCCGCTCCCGCAGCAGCCGGGCGCAGCGCCGCTCCGCCTCGTCCTCGGCGCCGGGCCGCCGCTCGGCCTCGTCGAGGAGGCCGAGGGTGCGGCGGGCGAGGTCGGCCATGGCCTCCTGGCCGGCGGGGGAGAAGTCGGGCAGGAGACCCGAACTCTCCTTGACTCCCAGGTAGGTACCGGTGATCGGGTCGAGTTCGATGAGTGCGTCGACGTATGCGTCGGCGACCTGGCGGGGAAGCACGGTGCTGGAAGTCTCTGGCATGAGGCTCATCCTCGCCCGTGCACGCTCCCCGCGTCACCCTCAATCGATCTCAGTCGGCTGACAAAGGAGCGCCGGGGACGGTCGGCGGCGGCGGTGTGCCGGACCCCCGCCGGACGTCCGGCCGACTCGCGGCCCGGGCCGCCGAACGCCGCGGGCCGCACGCGTCGGGGACGGGACGCCGCAGGTCGGCGGGGCAGGGGACGGCCGCGCACCGCGCGGGGGCGGCCGTTCCGGCGGGTGGGTACGGGATCCCCGGATCCGGTCGCGGACCGCCGCGCGCGAGGGACGGACCGACGGGTTCAGGCCGCTGCGGGGGGACCCGGACGAGCGGTGGTCCTTCGAGATCCGGGCCGAGTTTGGCCGGATCCAGCCGTAGTCGGCGCCCCGGGATCAGGCCGGTGCGACCCGCCCGGGCCCACCCCGCCGGGACGGACGGGGCAGGTGGGGAACGAGCGCGTCCGGGGCCGCGGAATCGGCCACGGGCCGGACCTGGCACGGTGATTTTTCGCTACGGACCGGTAACCCCTCACCGTGCCGCCGGGGCTCAGTGCTCGGCGGACTGGTGAACGGGGTGCTCGGCCGCTCCCCGCAGCTCCGCGGGGCGTCCGCCGAGCCGGGCGGTGATGACGAGGGTGCCCTCCTCGATCTGGTAGTCCAGCGGCAGGTTGAGGCCGCGCATGGCGGCGACCATCCCGGTGTTGGAGGACTGGGTCACCGCGTAGACGCTGTCGCAGCCGGCCTCCTCCGCCATCGCCACCAGGCGGCCGAGGAGTTCGGCGCCGATGCCGCGGCGCTGCCAGTCGTCCTCGACCATGAGGGCGACCTCGGTCTCGTCGCCGTCCCAGAGCAGGTGGCCCAGGGCGACGACCCGCCCGGAGGCGGTCTGCACCGCGAGGGTGCGGCCGAAGCGCGGGCTCAGCAGGTGGTCGAGGTAGCGGTCGGCGTCGCCGACGGGGCCGTGGTAGCGCAGCCGCAGGGTCCGCTCGGAGCAGCGGTCGTGCATGGCGCGCGCGGCGCCGAGGTCGCGCTGGTCGGCGCGGCGCACGGTGATCTCGTTGCCCTCGGGCAGGGTGAGCACGTCCTGGCTGCGCGGGACGCGCGGGCCGAGCCGGGCGTCCAGCTCGACGAGGGCGCGGGCCCGGGCGAACTCGGTCGGCGTGAACGGCAGATAGGGCCGCTCGATGACGAGCGAGCCGCCGTTCGGGTCGCGCAGCCGCATGGTCGTCTCCTCCAGGACGCCCTCCACCGGGGCGGTCTCGCCGTTGGGGCGGCCGCTGAGGGAGACGGCGGGCACGGAGTGGAGGGTGCACCGGCCGAGCAGCTGGCGCAGGGCCAGCGGGAGTTCGGCCGAGTCGAGGGCGGTGCGGGTGGCGAGGCCCAGTACCCGGGTCGGGGTGTCCACGAGGTCGTGGGCGTCGGCCCGCTCGGTCCAGGTGTCGCTGCCGCCGGCCGTGGCGACGGCCCGGGTGAGCACGTTCGTCTGGAGCTCGGCGGGCGCCCGCAGCAGGAACTCGTCGACGGTCCCGTCGGCGAGCGGATGGGTCTGCAGGGTCAGGATGTCGACGCCGTGCCGGGCCAGCACCGCGCACAGCGCGGCGAGGCTGCCCGGGGCGTCCCGGACCGTGGTCCGCATCCGCCACAGGACCGTGCCCGCGGACTCCTCCACGGGACCGGTCCCGGTGACGGCGGCCGGTGGCAGCGGGGCTTCCCCGCTGCCACCGGGATCGTCGGCGGGAGGCGCATGACTGTGCCGGCGCGCCCACCAGGTGTGGAAGGCGGCGGTGGCGACCAGCGCGATCGCCGAGAACACCAGCAGGTAGGGGCCGTCGGGGCCCTTGGCGATGGTCTTGGCGATCGAGTCGGCCACCACCACGGCGGTGAACATCGCGGCCAGCTCGATCACGTCGTGCCGCCAGCGGTGGGTGGGGCGGGCGTTCTTCCTGGGGGTCATAGCGTCCATGACCTCACTGTGACCCAGCGGTGTTGCGTGATCACGAACGCTTTGTGACCGACGGGTTAAGTGCCTATCTGCTGGCTTTGTGGCTGATTTCGACTGATTAAGACGCGGCCTGATCGCCCCCGTGTCCGAGCGCGCTCAGCAGCCGCCGCGCCTGCGTCACCGCCTGTGAGGAACCCGACCGCGCCGCCGCCTCCGCGAGACCCGGCACCACGCCCGCGGCCCCGCACCGCTCGACGCACTCGGCGGCCACCGCGAGCAGGTCCCCGGCACCGCGCACCGGCTTCGGCGCGGCGAGCACCCCCGGCAGCAGCTCCGCGAGCACCGCCCACACCGTGCCGTACGCCCCGGTCGCCGCCGCCGTGCGGGCCGCGTCCGCGAGCCGGTTCGGCTTCACCGTCCCCTCGGCCATCAGCGTCGCGAGCCGCTCGCCGAGCGCCGCCGCGTCCAGCTCGCCGCGGGCCGCGAGCACCAGGAGGGCGTCGACGGCCGTCAGCCGGTCCTCCGCGTGCCGGCTACCGAGCCCCACGGCGATCGCCGCCCGCACCGCCGGACCCACCGGCCCGTCGCCCTCGGCGAGCGCGGTCAGCCCCCAGGCCGTGCCGCGGTAGTCCCATTCGGCCCCGTCGGTCACGAGCGGCAGCAGCCAGACCGCCAGGGTCTCCCGGTCGTCGGGCAGCACGGCCGGCCACTGCGGGCGCTGCTGCTCCGACCAGTGGCGGCAGCGGTGGGCGGACTCGGCGGTCTCGCCGCCCAGCCACTGGAACACGGGCGGGAACTCCTCCCGTATCGCCCGCCGCTCCCGCACCGCCACCACGATCCGGTCCGCGAGCCACCACCGCCGCGAGCGGACGTCGGGCCCCCTGCTCACGAACCGCACCGCGGGTGTGAGGGACACGTCCGCCGTCAGCCAGTCCGCGAGCCGCTCGCCCGCCCGGGTGCCGAGCGCCGCCGCCTCCCCGGCGGCCGCCCGCGCCATCGGACCGGCCTTCCGCACCCGCAGCAGCGCCTGGGCCAGGTCGACGGGAGCGGGATCGACGCCCGCGTCCCGGTACGCCCGCAACCGCTCGACCAGCACCTTCGGATCCAGCGCACCCGTGTGCACGGTCGGCGTCGCGAGCAGGAACGGCACCGGCGACTCCGTGACGACCAGCCAGGCGGCCTCCCACAGCCGGGCCTCGACCACCCCGCCCAGCCCCGCGTGACCGCAGGACGCGGTCGTCATCCGGCGCCCGTCGTGGATCCGCGACGGTGACACGGCGCCCGCCACGGCGGCGATCACCACCGGGAGCCCGATCAGGCCCTGGGTGACGTGGCGCGAGTCGTTCATCCAGTACGTGTCGCCGAACGTCTCCCGCACCGCCGCCGTCAGCCCCGCCCGGTCCCCGCGCGCGTGCCGTACGAGACCGTCCAGGGCGCGCTCGAACTCCTCCGGCTCGCCGGGACGCCGCACCAGGGCGACCAGCTCCTCGACCAGCTCGGCTACCGTCCCGGCCGCCGCGGCCACCGGACGCGGCTCCGGCACCGGCGGCAGCACCTCCTCGTACGGGAGGGCCTCGCCGCAGGCCTCCGCGCCGAACACCCCGGCCGCCGCCGCCCGGTGCACCGGGCTCAGCAGCGCCGCCGCCCCGGCCAGCTCCTCGCGCACCCGCTCGTCCACGTCGCCCAGATGGCGCCCCACCAGCTTCAGGGCCCGCTCCTGGATCGCCGTGTCCTCGTGCCCGAACGCGTCCGTCACCACCGGCAGCAGCTCGGCCGCCGCTCCCGGCTCCCGGCGCAGCACCTTGGCGAGGAGGGTCAACTGGGCCCGCACCAGCTTCTTCTCGGTGCGGAAGAGCACCGAGCCCGACAGCTCCGCCAGCTCGCGCACCGGGAGCCCGCCCTCCAGCGCGAGTCCCGCCAGGACCTCCTGCGCGTACGCGGCCACGGGCGATGGACCGTCGGCCGCCATGCCGAGCCAGTCCGGGATCCGGGCCCGCCGCTCCTCCTCCGTCGCCCCGAGGAGCTGGAGCAGGGCGAGCGGCAGCCGCAGATCGCGCGGCCGGCCGCCCCGCAGCAGCCGGGCCGCACAGGTGTCCAGCAGCGCCGCCCGGTCGAGCAGCCCCTCGCCCGCGAGGGCCGCGAGCGCGGAGGGCCAGTGCCCGTCCTGGCCGGCGGCGGTCTGCCAGGTGACCGGCTCCGGGGCCTCGGTCAGGTCGAGGAGCCGGGGGACGAGGACCGGCGTCTGCGGATCGCGCCGCAGCCTCGCCAGCAGGTCCCGGCCGGTCACTTCCCCGGTCCAGCCGCGGACGTAGGCGTCCGTGGCGGGCGCGGGACAGCCGGTCAGCAGCACGAGTCCGTGGACCAGCGCGTACTCCTCCTCCGCCACCGTCGGCCGCTCGGCCAGCCGCCGGGTCACCTCCGTCAGCCACGCGCGGTCGCGCCCGGAGAGCACGCCCAGCACCGCGCGACCCCCGTCGCCCGACTCCTGGAAGTCGCGCCCGCCGATCCAGTCCGCGGCGGCGGCCGCCCCCGTGATGCAGCCGGCGCCCGCGATCCGCAGCGCGCCCCGCACCCGCTGCTGTGCCCGCCACCGCCCCCAGTCCCAGCCGCGGACCTCCTTGCGCAGCCGCTTCAGCTCCGGCACCGCCGCCTTGCGCCCGGCCGCGTCCAGCGCCGTGAGCAGCCCGGGCACGTCCCCGCCGCGCCCCTGCCGCACCGCGTCGAGCAGCTGGGCGACCGCGGCTCCGGTCCCCGTGCCGGCCCCCTCGCCGACGCCCGTGCCGCTGTCCGTGCCGCTGTCCCGCTCCATGACCGTGCCCTGTCCCGTGCCCGTGGTGATGTCCGTACCGCCCCTCGTGCCGACCTCCGTCATCGCGCGCCTCCCGCGGTGGCGACCGGCGTGCCGACGGCCGCGCCCCGCCGGGCCATCCGCACCGCGAGCGCGTGCTTGCACGGCCCCCGCCGCCCCCGGTACTCGGCCCACCACGCGCAGGTGCAGCTCAGCCGCCCGTCGGCCGACTCCCGCACCCGGTAGCGCCGGTCCGCCGAGACCACCGTGGCGAGCTCGCCGTCCAGGGTGACCGCGCCGTGCGCCAGCAGGCCCCGAGCGTCTACCAGCCGAGGGTTGTGCCGCTCGGCGCGGTCCGCGTCGTACGGCAGCTCCCGGTGGAAGTAGGCCGCGTCGGCCACGTCGTAGCCCACGCGCCCGGCCGTGCCCAGCCGGGTCAGCGCGGCCCGGACCCGCTCCACGGAGAGCCCCGCCTGCTCGGCCAGATCGGCCGGGTCGATCCGCGGCTCCCAGGCCAGCAGCACCGACACCAGCTCCGCGTCCCCCGCCGCCTCCTCGGTGGCCAGCGCCTCCAGGACACCGCCCTCGCCGGAGAAGCCGCGCGCCGGGTCGGGCGACAGGGTCAGGGTGAGCCGCATCCCGGGCAGCTCCACCTCCCAGGCGCTCGGCACGGGACCGCCGTCCGGCACCGGCCCGTACACCCGCAGCGCCGTCGCGTGCCGCAGCACCCGCTCCAGGGCCACCAGCCGGTCGGGCCCGGCCAGGCAGACGGCGCCCGGGACCGGCCGCGTGGTGGGCCGCAGCGTCCGGCCGGACGGCACCACCCACATCGGGGCGGCGCCCCGGGCCTGCGAGCGCGGCAGCGAGCGGAGGAAGCGGACCGCCTCCGCGCCGGACAGCTCGGCGCGCAGGTCGAATCCGGCGGAGGCGACCTGCGCCTCCGCGAAGCCCCGCAGCCAGCGGTCCGGCAGCGGCACCTTCTTCTCCACCACCGGGCCGTCGAGCGTGGTCACCGCCAACTCCTCGGGGCCGACCCGCAGATGCAGCGGGTCGTCGCCGGTGAGCCGGGAGAGCGCCTCGCGCAGCGGGTTGTTCACGTCCACGTTGGTCGTGCCGTGGCCCGTCTCCGCGCCGTCCAGGCCCGCGCTCAGCACGTCCAGGCGCGCGTACACCCCGCCGCAGCCCGAGAAGGACTCGAAACGCAGCCGGTCGCCGTTGCCGGTCACCACCGGGTCCAGCGAACCCGGCCGTATCCGCTGGTAGTACCGGGCCGCGGCCACGTCCGCGACCGCCAGCAGGCCGCGCGCGGCGATCTGCGGCGAGCTGAGGAAGCCGGTGAAGAACCGGGGACGTGCCTCGGCGCCGTGCGGCGTGAGGCCCCCGGAGGTCTCCAGTCCGAGCAGCCGGCCGGAGCCCAGGGACTCCAGCGCGGAAGGGCGTGCGTAGGCGAGCGCCTGTACGGATCGCGTCATGGGGAAGACGGTAGGACCCGCCACTGACAATCCGCCGGGACCGCCTCCGACCGGCCGCTCTCCCCGGAACTACTGTCCGACGCGGCCCGGCTGGAGCACCTTGGAGAACAGCACCGTGCCGCCCTCGGCGCGCAACCGGACCGTCAGTTCCCCGCTGCCGCCGTCGATGTCGACCTCGCCGAAGTACTGCGGGCTCTCCATCGGCGACAGGTTGGCCCGTTCCGGCGCCCGCACGAAGACCCGCTCGGGGCCGAACGTGCCGTCCAGCCTGTTGGCCGGGAAGCCGCCCGCCGCCAGCGGTCCGGAGACGAACTCCCAGAAGGGGGCGAAGTCCTGGAAGGCTGCGCGCTCCGGCGCGTAGTGCTGCGCGGAGGTGTAGTGGACGTCCGCCGTCAGCCACAGCGTGCCGGTGATCCGCCGGTGCTTGATGAAGCGGAGCAGCTCGGCGATCTGCAGCTCGCGCCCGAGCGGGGCACCCGGATCGCCCTGCGCGACCGCCTCGAAGTCGGTGGCGCCGTCCGTGACCACCAGGCCCAGCGGCATGTCCGCGGCGATCACCTTCCACACCGCGCGCGAGCGGCTCAGCTCCCTCTTCAGCCACTCCAGTTGCTCCGCGCCGAGGATGCCGGTGGTGTCGTCGGCCTGCCGGCCCGGCGAGTTGGCGTTGCGGTACGAGCGCATGTCGAGCACGAACACGTCCAGCAGCGGGCCGTACCGCACCACCCGGTGCATCCGGCGCTCGGCGCCGCGCGCGTGGAGCGTGGAGACCGGGAAGTACTCGCCGAACGCGCGCGAGGCGCGGGCCGCGAGGACGTCGACGTCCTTCTCCGTGTAGCGCGGGTCGTCCAGGATCTGGCCGGGGTACCAGTTGTTGCGGACCTCGTGGTCGTCCCACTGCACGATCGACGGCACCTGGGCGTTGAAGGCGCGCACGTTGTGGTCGAGGAGGTTGTAGCGGAAGTTGCCGCGGTACTCGTCCAGGGTCTCGGCGACCTTGGACTTCTCGGGGGTGGTGACGTTCCGCCAGATCCGGCCGTCGGGGAGCGTGACGCTGGGCTGGATGACCCCGTCCGCGTAGATCGTGTCGCCGCTGCACAGGAAGAAGTCGGGGTCGAGCCGGCGCATCTCCTCGTACGCGCGGAAGCCGCCGATGTCCGGGTTGATGCCCCAGCCCTGCCCGGCGATGTCGCCCGACCAGAGGAACCGCACCCCGTCGCGGCGCCGTTCCGGGGCCGTGCGGAAGGTGCCGGTCACCGGTTCCCCGGTACGGCGCGGGTCGTCCGGGTCCGCCAGGGTGACCCGGTAGTGGACCTGCTCGCCCGCCGGCAGGCCCCGCAGCGCGGTGGTGCCGGTGAAGTCGGTGCCGGGACCCAGGAGCGGACCGTAGTGGCGGCGGACGCGGCGGAACGATTCGCCGGACGAGGTCTCGACGATCATGCGGGCCGGCCGGTCCGAGCGGACCCAGACCAGGCCCGAGTGGGCGGTCACGTCGCCGGTCTGCACGCCCCACGCGGCCGACGGGCGCCCGGAGAGCGCGAGCGCCGGACTCGCGAACGCGCCCCCGCCGACGGTGAGGGCGGCGGTCGAAGCGGCGAGCGATCCGCGCAGGACCGTACGGCGGGCGGGGGAAGGGGCGGGCGTGCGGTCGGACATCGAAGCGCCTCCGGGGATTCGGCGGGATGGGCCGCCCCCATGCCTAGCGCCCGGGAGAGGCGAGGAGCCGAACCCCGTGTGAACAACGCTCCGGGGGAGGTGTCCTGGGGCGGCGTCACCGTGCGGCGGGCGAGCGGGCGAGCGGGCGGCGGGCGAGCGGGCGGCGGGCGAGCGGGCGGCGGGCGGCCGACCGGGCCCCGGCCTCCCCGGTCGGGCGTCCCCTGCCGGGCCGGGCCCGGAGGACCGTGCCCATCGGACCGTTCGACAAGGACCGTGCCGCTCGGACCGTTCCGACAAGGACCGTGCCGCTCGGACCATCCCACTAGGACCGTGCCGCTCGGACCGTTCCCCATAGGACCGTGCCCATCGGGCCGTTCCCCTAGGGCCCCGCCCTCCGTCAGCCCACCCCCTGCCCCTCCGCCATCAGCTCCACCCCCCGGGCGATCTCCCCCGGCGTCAGGTGCGCGTAGCCGAGGACGAGCCGGACCGTGCCGTCGGTCGGGCGGGCCGTGCCGTAGTCCGCCAAGGGGCGCAGGGCCACCCCCGCCGCCCGGGCGCGCTCCAGGAAGCGCGGGGTCGGGCCGTGTTCCGGAGGCAGGTGGGCGATGACGTGGAGGCCCGCCGCGATGCCGCTCACGCCGCTCCCCGGGAAGTGCCGTTCCAGGGCGGCCACCAGGGCGTCCCTGCGCTCGCGGTAGGCGCGCTGGCAGCGGCGCAGCTGGCGGTCGTAGCCGCCCTCGGTCACGAAGCGGGTGAGGACCGCCTGGTCGAGGGCCGGGTTGCCGAGGTCCATGGTGCGCTTGCGCTCGACCACCTCGTCCAGCAGCGCCTCCGGCACCAGCATCCAGCCCAGGCGGAGCCCGGGCGCGAGCGACTTGCTCACCGAGCCCGCGTAGGCGACGCGCTCCGGGTCGAGGCCCTGGAGCGCGCCCACCGGGGCCCGGTCGTAGCGGAAGTCCCCGTCGTAGTCGTCCTCCAGGACGAAGCCGTCCACGGACCGCGCCCAGTCGAGGAGCGCGGCCCGCCGCCGCGCCGAGTAGGCGATCCCGGACGGGAACTGGTGCGAGGGCGTCACCACCACCGCCCGCACCCCGGACGCGGCGAGCGGTCCCGGCTCCAGGCCCTCGCCGTCGACCGGCAGCCACACCGTGTCCACGCCCGTGGCGGCGAACAGCCGGGCGTGCTCCGGGCTTCCGGGATCCTCGACGCCCACCGTGTCCAGCCCGCGCGCCCGCAGGACGAAGCCCAGCAGCGTCGTCGCCTGCGCCACCCCCGAGCACACCACCAGGCGCTCGGGACCGGCCGCCACCCCGCGCCTGCGCGCCAGGAGCGCGGCGAGCGCGGTGCGCAGCTCGGGCAGCCCGCGCGGATCGGGATAGCCGAGCTGCCGGTGGGCCAGTTCGGAGAGCACCGCCCGCTGGGCGGCGCCCCACGCGGCCCGCGGGAAGAGCGCCAGGTCGGGCGTGCCGGACCGGAAGTCCACCCGCACTCCCGGCGCGCGCGGCGCCAGGTCCCGTGCGCCCGGCGCGGCCGAACGCGCGGCGCCGCCCACCCAGGTGCCCGAGCCCCGGTCGCTGCGCAGATAGCCCTCGGCCGTGAGCTGCTCGTACACCTCGGTCACCAGGCCCCGCGAGACCCCGAGGTCGGCGGCGAGGGCCCGGCTGGACGGCAGCCGGGTGCCGGGGCCGAGCCGGCCGGCGCGCACCGCCTCCCGCAGCGCCTCCTGGAGGGCCCGCCCGCGCCCGCGCGCGGGGGCACCCGCCGCGGGGAGGAGCAACTCCCAGGCGGGCTGCGGGGGAGCGGGCGCCGGAGCGGTGCCGGCCGCGGCCCCCCGGCCCTCGCCCGCGCTCCAAGTGGTCCCCGATGACGTCATGGAAGTGGACCTTAATGCGGAGAGCGCCGCTTCCTAGCGTCGGGACCATGAACGCGAACTCCCTGCGCGGCGCCCTCCTGGTGACCGTCGCCTATGCCCTCGTGGGCGCCTCCTTCACCGCCAACAGCCTGCTCGGCGCCTATCCGTACGCGGGCGGGCAGGCGCTGCGCTACGCCGCCGCCTGCCTGCTCCTGCTGCCCTTCGTCGGCCGGGGCGCCCTCGCCCCGCTGCGTGCCCTGACCGTGCGGCACTGGCTGCGGCTGGCCCTGATCTCGGCCGTCGGCATGGTCGGCTTCAACCTGGCCGTCCTCGCCGCCGAGCGGACCGCGGAGCCCGCGGTGCCGGGCGTCCTGGTCGGCTGCGCGCCGGTCGTCGTCGCCGTCCTGGTCCCGCTGACGGAGGGCCGCAGGCCCGCCCGGCCGGTGCTGTACGGCGCGCTGCTCGTCGCGGCGGGCGCCTTCACCGTCCAGGGCTGGGGCCGCACCGACCTCGCCGGCCTCGGCTGGTCGGTGGCGGCCCTGGCGGGCGAGGTGGGCTTCACGGTCCTGGCGGTGCCGGTGCTGCGCCCGCTGGGGCCGAAGCTCCTGACGGCGGTGGTGTGCGGGGTGGCCGCGGTGGAGTCGGCGCTGCTCGGCCTGGTCGTGGACGGGACCGACGCGCTGCGCGTGCCGACGGGCGTGGAGGCGGGCGCCCTGGTGTGGCAGGCGGCGCTCGCGACGGTCGTCGGCTTCGTCCTCTTCTACATGGGCGTCCAGCGCATCGGTATGGAGAGGGCCACTCTCTACACGGGAGCGATCCCGGTGGCCGCCGCGCTGACCGCCGTCGCGGTCGCGCACGGCTCCTTCGGGCCGCCCCAGGCCGCCGGAAGCCTCCTCGTGGGGGCCGGGGCGGCCCTGGGCACGGGCCTGTTCTCCCGCAAGGGGTCAGGCGGCGGGGCGGCTGCCGTCGAGGATCACCCGGGAGACGAGGGCCGGGTCGTCGTTCATGGGGACGTGACCGCAGCCCGGCAGCCGGACCAGGCGCGCGCCGGGGACGACCCGCTTGGCCCGGACGCCCTGGCGGCGCAGCAGGAGCCGGTCGCGGCTGCCCCAGGCGACGGTGACGGGCACGGCGGGGACGTCGTCGGTGAAGAGCACGCTCCCGCCGGACGCCAGGGTCTGGTGGAAGCCGGTCGCCTCCCTCAGGGCGAGCGTCTCGGCGACGGCCGCCTCGGGTGAACGGCGCCCGGGGCGCGCGTAGATGGTGCTGGTGAGCGCGGTCCGGCCGGCCGCGCTGCGGGAGAGGCGCTCGATCAGCGGGACGGGCATCGCGAGTGCGGCGGCCCGCATGGCGCGCAAGGTCGCGAACGCGTACCGCCGTTCGGCCTCCGACCAGAAGCCGGCCGGGGAGAGCGCCGTCACCGAGCGCACGAGCTTCTCGCGGCCGAGCTCCAGGGCGAGCAGGCCGCCGAGCGAGTTGCCGGCCACGTGCGGCCGTTCGACGCCGAGCGCCGCGCAGAAGGCGCCGAGCACCGGCGCCACGGTGCCGAGGTCGTACCGGTACCCCTCGGGCAGGCCGGGGGAGGCGCCGAAGCCCGGCAGGTCGACCGCGATGACGTCCCGCTCGGTCGCGAGGACGTCGAGCACCGGCTCCCAGGCCTGCCAGTGGTGGCCGATCCCGTGGAGCAGCAGCAGGGGCTCGCCCCGGCCCCGGCGCTCGTAGGCGAGGGTCACCGTGCGCGGTCCGCCGGGGGACTCCACGGGGAAAGAGATCTGTGCGGACATCGGTCGCTCCTGTCGTGGGATACCCCGTAGACACTGTAGACACCCTGTCAGCAACAATTACCGGTGGGTAGAGTCGAGTTCAAGAGCAGAGCCGGAAACTGGACAGGGGCCGTGGCGTGAGCTGGGATGGCACCGTGCCGACCGACATCCTCACCGACCCGACCGATCTGTTCGAAGAACACCGCCCGATGCTCACCGGTGTCGCCTACCGGATGCTCGGCCGCGCCGCCGACGCCGAGGACGTGGTGCAGGAGGCGTGGCTGCGCTGGTCCGCCGACGACCGCTCCGAGGTCCGCGAGCCCCGCGCCTTCCTCGTCCGGATCACCACCCGGCTCGCCATCGACCGGCTCCGCCAGGTGCAGTCCCGCCGCGAGTCCTACGTGGGCCCCTGGCTGCCCGAGCCGATCGTGACCGACTTCGGGCCGTCCGTGCCCGACACCGCCGAGCGCGCCCTGCTCTCCGACTCCGTCTCCCTGGCGCTCCTCGTCGTCCTGGAGTCCCTCTCCCCGCTCGAACGCGCCGTCTTCGTCCTGCGGGAGGCCTTCGGCTTCCCCTTCGCGGAGATCGCCGCCACCCTCGACCGCAGCGAGGCAGCCGTCCGCCAGCTCGCCGGACGGGCCCGCCGGCACGTCGACGAGGGCCGGCCGCGCTACGACGTGGACCCGGTCCAACGGCGCGATCTCACCGAGCGGTTCCTCGCCGCCGCGTCGAGCGGCGACCTCGAGGGGCTGCTCACCCTGCTCGCCCCGGACGTCAGGCTGGTCGGCGACAGCGGCGGCAAGTCCAAGGCCCCGCTGCGGGTCATGGAGACCGCCGACAAGATCGGCCGCTTCCTGGTCGCCATCTCCCAGGGAACGGACGACTCCTTCGGGGTCCGCTTCGCGGAGGTCAACGGCGGGCCGGCGCTGGTCGCCCTGGTCGACGGCAAGGTCGACTCCGTCTTCCAGATCGACATCCGCGACGGACGGATCGCCTGCGTCTACATCCTGCGCAATCCCGACAAGCTCCAGGGCCTCGCCCTCGACTGACCTCGGCCCGCCCCGCGCCGGCCCCCGACCCGCCCCGCCCCGGACCCGTTCGCGGTCCGGGGCGGGGCGTTTTGCTGCGAGGGGTTCTCCACGACACGAACGTCCTGTGAACGATCTAGGTCAGAGGGTCACATTCGGGGTCGTTCGGCGGAGGATTGGTCTTGACCAAGGGTGTGCGGCGCCTTATGGTCGCAGAGTTAGTGCAGGAACCTTTAATAAACAAGGGCGCGGAAAAACGCCGCGGGACACGGCGAATGTGCGGAGGATCAGGGTGGGGACCACGCAGCTGGAATCAGTACCGGAGCCGAAGTACTGGCACCTCAAGACCGTGATCGGCGAAGCCCTCGACTCGGACTTCGCGGTCGGGGAGATCCTGCCCAACGAGCGCGAACTCGCGGCCCGTTTCGGCGTCGCGCGCGCCACGCTCCGCCAGGCCCTGGAGCAGCTGGAGCTGGAGGGCCGCCTGCAGCGCCGCCGCGGCGTCGGCACCACCGTCGCCCCGCCCCGGGTCGGCGTCGACGTCTCCACCACCCAGCACACCTGGCCCGGTGTCGGCGAGGACACCTGGCAGTCGGTGGACTCCGCCGCCGGCACGGCGCCCGCCGCCGTCGCCCGCCTCCTGGAGATCACCGCGGACGAGCCCGTCCACGTGGTGCGCCGCCTGCGCGTCACCGAGGGCCAGCCGGTCGCCGCCGAACTGCTCTACGTGCCCTCCGGCTCGGTCCCCGGCCTCGGCGCCGTCGAGGTGCCCGGCGGCGTCGACCGCGCCCGCTCCGTCCTGCGCGAGCTCCAGCGCCTCGCCCTCGACGGGCAGGACCGCTCCGTCGAACTCGGCTCCGCGCGCGCGGACGACGCCCGGGAGCTGGACCGCCTGCCCGGCGCGCCCGTCCTCGTCGTCACCACCCGCTACCTCTCGGAGGGCGGCACCGCGGCCGTCTCCGTGGCCACGTACCGCGCCGACACCTGCAAGCTCACCTTCGGCGACTCCGGGGAAATGGTCATGGCCTCCTGACCCCTCGCGCACCTCACCGCGCACCCCCCTCGCACCACGCATCGGGCCCGTGTCCGGAAGCCGTGACCACGGCTGCCGGACACGGGCCCGACGGCATTGCGCGAGGGGCACCCGCGCGGTGCGGACCGCCTCAGCGGCGGGCCGACACCGTGCCGTCCACCGCGAACAGCTGCTCCTCGACGTGGTCGAGCGCCAGCCGCAGCGCGCCCGTGCCCACCGCCGCCTCGCCCAGCATCGACAGGACCACCCGCGGCGGCCGCAGGCAGAAGCGCGCCAGCTCCTCGCGGAGCGGCTGCAGCACCCCGTCCAGACCGGCCGCCCAGCCGCCGATCACCACCAGCTCCGGGTCGAGCGCGAGCACCAGCGCCGCCACGTCGTGCACGAGGCGCTGGATGAACCGCTCCACGGCCGCCCCGGCCCGCGCGTCGCCCTGCTTGGCCAGCGCGAACACCTCGGCCACCGCCTGCTCGTCCAGCGGGTGCAGCGGCTCGTCCGTGGTCGAGAGCAGATGCTCGGGGGTGACGCCCCGGCCGAGCAGGTGCAGCGCCCCGATCTCCCCGGCCGCCCCGCCGTAGCCGCGGTGCAGCCGGCCGCCGATCAGCGAACCCGCGCCGGGGCTGAGCCCGGCGAGGACGAAGACGATGTCGTCGGAATCGCTCGCGGCCCCCTTCCAGTGCTCGGCGACCGCCGCCGCGTTCGCGTCGTTCTCCACGATGACCGGGCAGCGGAACGAACGCCGCAGCCGCTCGCCGAGCGCGAGACCGGTCCAGCCGGGCAGCGCGGTGCCGAGGCGGACCGTGCCGTCCGCCTCCACGATCCCGGGCGTGCCCACGCCGACGGCCCGCAGGTTCGACCGGGGCACCCCGGTCCTGCGCAGCACGTCGGCCACCACCGTCCGCACCCGGTCGAGGCGCTCGTCCTCGGGGGCCGTCTCCGACACCTCGCGGGAGCCGGCGCCGATGATCCGCCCGTCCAGACCGGAGATCAGCGCCGCCACGCGGTGCGGTCCGATCTCGACGCCCAGCAGATGCCCCGCCTCCGCCCGGAAGCGGAACCTCCGGGCCGGCCGCCCCTGGCGCCGGGCCTCGCCCTCCTCGGGCGCCGCCTCGACGACCAGGCCACCCTCGATGAGCCCCTCGGTCACCCCCTCGACCGTGGGCCGGGACAGACCCGTGACCCGGGTCAGGTCCGTGAGCGTGAGCGCGTCGGAGCCCCGCAGCGCATGGAGTACCACCGCGGAGTTGATCCGCCGCAGCAGCGACGGATCCCCGCCGGTCAGCCGCCCCACCGTGTGTCCTCCCAGCTTGTGCGTTCTTTGCCCGGATGTTACTCAATGGGCGCAGGTGCGGCGAGTGCCGCCCGGTACGGAAGCGGACGCCGCGCGGCCGGGCCGCTGCCTCCGGCCGCCTGACGGACCACCAGGTGTCAGTGCCCGCCGCTTTACTGGACCCATGACCCTGGACCGGCACCTCGCCGCTCTCGACCTGTTGCGCGACCGCCCCTTCGGCGACCGCGCCCACCACCTGGCCGAGTTAGCCATCGGCGACACCCCCGGCGGCGCCGTGGACGCGGAGGGGGCGGACGCGGAGCGGACCGCGCTCGCCGGGCTGCTCGCCGCCCGCTGGGGCCCGCCCGACCGCCTCGGCCTCGGCTCGCTGCTCCTGCGCGCGGAGCGGGGAGAGCGGATGGCGGAGCCCTGGGGCCTGCTCAGCACCTCGGTGCCCGACGTCGAGCTGTGGCGGGCGGAGGGGCGGTGGATCGCCCTCGGCCTGGTGGGGGCGGCGGAGGACGCGTACCGCCTGCTCGTCTGCGTGACGGAGGTCGACCCGCCCTGAGCCGAACTCCCTGGTGGGGCCGGACCACCCGCCTTGAGCCGGACTCCCTCGGGGGGCCGGCCCACCCGTCCCGAGCCCGCCCCCGTCCCGGGTCAGACCGCCCGCAGGTCCGGCAGCCCGGCCGCCTCGCGCAGCCGGGCGAACTCCTCCGCCATCGACGCGGCGGTCCAGTGCGCGTTCAGTCCGCTCGGGTTGGGCAGCGCCCAGATCCGGGTCGTGCCGATCGTCCGGTCCTGCGGTCCGACCACCGCCTTCTTCTCGCCGAAGGCGGTGCGGTACGCGGTGACCCCGACGACCGCCAGCCAGCGCGGCGCCAGCCGCTCCACCTTCTCGGTGAGGATCCGGCCGCCCTCCCGGTACTCCTCGGCGCTCAGCTCGTCGGCCCGCGCGGTCGCCCGTGCCACCACGTTGGTGATGCCGAGGCCGTACGAGAGGAGTTCCTCCTGCTCGGCCGGCGCGAGCTGCCGCGGGGTGAGACCGGACAGGTGCAGCACGGGCCAGAACCGGTTGCCGGGGCGGGCGAAGTGGTGGCCCGTCGCGGCGGTCATCAGCCCCGGGTTGATCCCGCAGAGGAGGACCGAAAGGCCGCCCGCGGCCACGTCGGGGACGACGCGGTCGCGGGCGGCCTGGAGCTCCTCGGCGGAGAACCGGGGGGTTCCGGTCAGAGGATCGACCCGGGGGTGTAGCCGGCGGCCTCCGGGTGCTGCTTGACGATCTCCTCGATGCGGGAGACCACGACGGCGACCTGGTCGGCGGCGGCACCGGTGAAGGACAGCTTGTCGGCCATCAGGGCGTCGAGCTGCGCGCGGTCCAGCGGGATCCGCTCGTCGGCGGCCAGCTTGTCCAGGAGCTCGTTGCGCTCGGCGCCCTGCTCGCGCATGGCGAGGGCGGAGGCGACGGCGTTCTCCTTGATGGCCTCGTGGGCGACCTCGCGGCCCACGCCGGCGCGGACGGCGCCCATGAGGACCTTGGTGGTGGCCAGGAAGGGCAGGTAGCGGTCCAGCTCGCGGGCGATGACCGCGGGGAAGGCGCCGAACTCGTCGAGGACGGTGAGGAAGGTCTCCAGGAGGCCGTCGAAGGCGAAGAACGCGTCCGGCAGGGCCACCCGGCGCACCACCGAGCAGGAGACGTCGCCCTCGTTCCACTGGTCGCCCGCCAGCTCGCCGGTCATCGACGCGTAGCCGCGCAGGATGACCATCAGGCCGTTGACGCGCTCGCAGGAGCGGGTGTTCATCTTGTGCGGCATCGCCGAGGAGCCGACCTGGCCGGGCTTGAAGCCCTCGGTCACGAGCTCGTGGCCCGCCATCAGGCGGATCGTCTTGGCGATCGACGACGGGGCGGCGGCCAGCTGCACGAGGGTGGTGACCACGTCGTAGTCGAGCGAGCGCGGGTAGACCTGGCCGACCGAGGTGAAGGCGTGCGCGAAGCCGAGGTGCCCGGCGATCCGCTGCTCCAGGTCGGCCAGCTTCGAGGCGTCGCCGCCGAGCAGGTCGAGCATGTCCTGGGCGGTGCCGACCGGGCCCTTGATGCCGCGCAGCGGGTAGCGGCCGAGGAGGTCCTCCAGGCGCGCGTAGGCGGCGAGCAGCTCGTCGGCGGCGGTCGCGAAACGCTTGCCGAGGGTGGTGGCCTGGGCGGCGACGTTGTGCGAGCGGCCCGCCATGACCAGCTCCGCGTACTCGGCGGAGAGCTTGCCGAGCCGGGCGAGGACGGAGACCGTGCGGTCGCGCATCAGCTCGAGGGAGAGCCGGATCTGGAGCTGCTCGACGTTCTCCGTGAGGTCACGCGAGGTCATGCCCTTGTGGACGTGCTCGTGGCCGGCGAGGGCGTTGAACTCCTCGATGCGGGCCTTCACGTCGTGCCGGGTGACCTTCTCGCGCTCGGCGATGGAGCCGAGGTCGACCTGGTCGAGCACGCGCTCGTAGTCGGACAGGGCCGCGTCCGGAACCTCGATCCCGAGGTCCTTCTGGGCACGCAGCACGGCCAGCCACAGCTGGCGCTCCAGCTTCACCTTCTGCTCGGGGGACCAGAGGACGGCGAGCTCCGCGGAGGCGTAGCGGCCGGCCAGGACGTTGGGGATGCGGGGCTTCGCAGTCACAGCAGTCACGTGGACCGATTCTACTGGCGGTTCGTGCAGGCCAGCGCCACGGGCCGGGCTGGAGCTTGCTACGAGACGGGGGTCACGCCGGCGGGACCCGTCAGCCGCCCGCGGGGGCCTCGTACGGCAGCAGTTCCGGGCGCTTGGGGGCGCGGCCGTCGCCGGAGGAGCGGCCGGTGAGGCGACGGCCGATCCAGGGGGCCAGGTGCTCCTTGGCGAAGCGGGCGTCGGCGGCCCTGCGGGCGGCCCAGCCCGGCGGGACGGCCGCCGGGAGCGGGGCGCGCCAGTCCTCCTCGGGCGCCAGGCCCAGGGTCTGCCAGACCGCCTCCGCCACCCGGCGGTGCCCGTCGGCGGTGAGGTGGAGCCGGTCCACGTCCCACAGGCGGGGGTCGCCGAGGGCCGGGGCCCCGTAGAGGTCGACCACCAGCGCGCCGTGCCGGGCGGCGAGCTCGTCCACGTACGCGAAGAGCTCCTCCATGCGCGGCCGGAAGCGCTCCATCACCGGGCCGTTGCGGCCCGGGCTGCGCATCAGGACCAGCCGGCCGCAGGACGGGGCGAGCCGCTCCACGGCCTCGCCGAGCAGGCCGCGCACCCGGCCCATGTCGCACTTGGGGCGCAGGGTGTCGTTGAGCCCGCCGACCAGGGTCACGACATCGGCCTTCATCGCGGCCGCCGCGTCGATCTGCTCGTCGACGATCTGGCCGATGAGCTTGCCGCGCACGGCCAGGTTGGCGTAGCGGAAGCCGGGCGTGCGGGCGGCCAGCCGGCCGGCCAGGACGTCGGCCCAGCCCCGGTAGGAACCGTCGGGCTTCCGGTCCGACATACCCTCGGTGAAGCTGTCGCCCACGGCGACAAGACTGGTGTAGGTGGCATTGATCTCCATGGCCCAGCGATCGTACCGCGCGGTATGGCCGTCGTGGCCGGGAGGAGCTGGGAGGGGAAACCCCATGAGTGAGGCGCTGCTCGACGCGCTGGCCGAGGCCGTGGCCGAACTGGCCGCGGCGCAGGAACCCGAGGTGTCCGCGGAGCGGCTGGAGGGCACCGCGCGCCTCCTGGACGGACTGCCCGCCGCCGACCGGCGGACCCTGGACCGGCTGTTCCGCGAAGCCGCCCTGCGGCAGCCTCCCGGACCCCGCCGCGAGCGGCTGCTGAAGGTCCCGGCGGGCCTCGGCCTGCCGGGGGACGTCCAGGCCGCCCGCTGCGATCTGGTGGCCTCGTACGTCGAGAGCTTCGTCACGCTGGTGCGCGGCGCCGACCCCGCCACGCCCGTTCCGGGCCGCCCCGGCCTGACCCTCGCCGACCTCGTACGGCTCCACGGGACGGGCCACCGCTGGACCGAGCACCTGGTGCGCACCCGGGCGACCGCCCGCGTCCGGCCCGGGGACGTGCCGCTGGACCTGCCGGCGGACCCGGCCGAGTACCCCGACTGGCTCGCGGCGAGCGCGGCGACCGCCCTGCGGACCCTGCGGGAGGCCGAACCGGACGCCCCGGTGTGGTCGCACGGCGGCGACCCGCACGTGCGGTTCTTCCCGCGCCGGCTGCTCTTCGAGGCGGTGGTCCACCTGGCCGACGCCGAGCTGGCCCTGGGCCGGCAGCCCGCGCCGGTCGATCCCGGGACGGCCGCCGACGGCATCGAGGAGTTCCTGGAGAACCTCCCGTACTTCTCCGTGGCCGCCGAGCGCGTCGCCCAGCTCGGCCGGGACGGCGCCGGCCTCCGGCTCACCGCGACCGACACCGGCGCCGCGTGGACGATCACCTTCGGCGGAGGCGGCTTCGGCTGGCGGCGCCGGGCCGGGGGCGAGCCCACCGCGGGCGTCGAGGGCACCGCGGCCGACCTGCTGCTGCTCGTGTACGGGCGGTACGCGGCCGACGACCCGCGCTTCTCCCGCTCCGGCGACACCGCGCTCCTCGACGCCTGGATCACGGCGACCGCGGTCTAGGGACCGCCCGGGGGCCCGGGGGCCCGGGGGACCCGCGGTCTTGCGGTCCTGCGGCCTCGCGGTCCTGCGGTCCCGGAGTCCTGCGGTCTCGCGGTCCTGCGGTCCCGGGGTCCTGCGGTCCCGGGGGCGCGCCCGCGGTCCCGGGTCCCGGGGCCCGCGGTCCCGGCATCCCCGTGTCGGGACGTCCCGGCGCCGTGACGTCCGTACGCCGGAAGGGCCCGGGACGGCGTGCGTCCCGAGCCCTTCCCCGTCGTCCCTCGTGTGCGACGGCGTGCCTGCGCGTCAGGGCGCCGAGGGGCGGCCCACCAGTTCGCGCAGCACGTCCTCCATCGTCACCAGACCGGCCGGCCGGCCGTCCTCGTCGAGGACGGCCGCCAGGTGCGTCCGGCTGCGCCGCATCGCGGTCAGGACGTCGTCCAGCGGGGTCTCCGCCCGCACCCGGGCGATCGGCCGCAGGGCCGACACCGGGAACGGCAGGTCGCGCGGGGTGACGTCCAGGGCGTCCTTCACGTGCAGGTAGCCGAGGATCCGGCGCTCCGGGTCGACGACGGGGAAGCGGGAGAACCCGGACCGCGCCGACAGCGCCTCCAGCTCCTCCGGAGTCGTGCCCGCCCGCGCGTACACGACCTTCTCCACCGGCATGACGACGTCCCGCACCGGGCGCCGGCCCAGTTCGAGGGCGTCGTGCAGGCGCTCGGCGGCGCGGTCGTCGAGCAGTCCGGCGTCACCGGCGTCGGTGACCATCCGGGCCAGCTCGTCGTCCGAGAACGTGGCCGAGACCTCGTCCTTCGTCTCCACCCGCAGCAGCCGCAGGATCGCGTTGGCGAAGGCGTTGATGGTGAAGATCACCGGGCGCAGCGCCCGCGCCAGCGTCACCAGCGGCGGCCCGAGGGCGAGCGCCGAGCGGGTCGGTTCGGCCAGGGCGATGTTCTTCGGGACCATCTCGCCCAGCAGCATGTGCAGGTACGTGGCGACCGTCAGCGCGATCACGAACGAGATGGGGTGCACGAGGCCGTGCGGCACGCCGACGGCGTCGAACACCGGCTCCAGGAGGTGGGCGATGGCCGGTTCGGCCACGATGCCCAGCACCAGGGTGCACAGCGTGATGCCGAGCTGGGCCGCCGCGAGCAGCGCCGAGACGTGTTCGAGGCCCCAGATGACGCTGCGGGCCCGGCGGTTCCCGGCCTCCGCGAGCGGCTCGATCTGACTGCGGCGCACGGAGATCAGGGCGAACTCGGCGCCGACGAAGAAGGCGTTGACGACCAGGGTCGCGAAGCCGATCAGCAGCTGGATCGCGATCATCGGCCGGCCTCCTCGTGCGCGTCCTCGGCGGTGCCGGGGAGCGGGGCGTGCATCAGCACGCGGGCCGCGCGCCGCCCGGAGGCGTCCACCACGTCGAGCCGCCAGCCGGCGAGCTCCACGCTGTCCCCGACGGCCGGGATCCGGCCGAGCTCGGTGGCCAGCACGCCCGCGAGGGTCTCGTACGGGCCCTCCGGCAGCTTCAGGCCGATGGCCTCCAGCTGGTCGGTGCGGGCCGCGCCGTCCGCGGACCACAGCGCGCGGCCGTCGGTGTCCTCGCCGGCCGGGGCCAGGTCGGGCGTCTCGTGCGGGTCGTGCTCGTCGCGCACCTCGCCGACGACCTCCTCGACGATGTCCTCCAGGGTCGCGACGCCGGCCGTGCCGCCGTACTCGTCGATGACGACGGCCATCGTCTGCTTGCCGGACAGCCGGTCGAGCAGCCGGTCCACGGTCAGGCTCTCGGGCACCAGGAGCGGTTCGCGCAGCATCTCGCCGATGCGGCGGCGCGGCCGCTCGTCGGCGGGTATGGCGAGGACGTCCTTGATGTGGGCGATGCCGACGACCGTGTCGAGGCTGCCCCGGTAGACGGGGAAGCGGCTGAGCCCGGTCGCCCGGGTCGCGTTGGCGACGTCCTCGGCCGTGGCCTGCACCTCCAGGGCGGTGACCTGGACGCGGGGGGTCATCACGTTCTCCGCGGTCAGCTCGGCCAGGTTGAGCGTGCGGACGAAGAGCTCGGCGGTGTCCGCCTCCAGGGCGCCCTCCTTCGCGGAGTGGCGCGCCAGGGCCACCAGCTCCTGCGGGGAGCGGGCGGAGGCCAGCTCCTCGGTGGGCTCCATGCCGAGCCGGCGCAGGATGCGGTTGGCGGTGTTGTTGAGGTGGCTGATCAGCGGCTTGAACGCGGCGGTGAAGATCCGCTGCGGGGTGGCCACCGCCTTGGCGATCGCGAGCGGCGAGGAGATCGCCCAGTTCTTGGGGACCAGCTCGCCGACGACCATCAGGACGACGGTCGACAGGGCGGTGCCGAGGACCAGGGCCACCGAGGAGGCGACCGAGGGGGAGAGGCCGAGGGCTTCGACCGGGCCTTGGAGCAGCTTGGCGATCGACGGCTCGGAGAGCATGCCGACGACCAGGTTGGTCACGGTGATGCCGAGCTGCGCGCCGGAGAGCTGGAAGGTCAGCGACTTCACGGCCTTGAGGGCGCTGGCGGCGCCCCGCTCGCCGCGCTCGACGGCGGCTTCGAGCTCGCTCCGCTGGACGGTGGTCAGCGAGAACTCGGCCGCGACGAAGGCACCGCAGGCCAGGGCGAGCAGCAGCGCCACGAAGAGGAGCAGTACCTCGGTCATCGGTTCACCTCCGTCCCTCGACGAGTCCCATGATCAGTCAGGGGAGGGAGGACCGCGCGATGTCGGCTTCGGGAACGGCTACTGGGAGGCTCGCCCATGGGCGGACGCTCACACCTTTCGATAGTGCTGGGGCCGTGCTCACGCACGGCCGGGGATGCTCAGAGCGATCGGATGATCGAATTCTGACCACCCATAGTAAAGGATGGGCAAAAGCGGGTGGCTTTCAGTGACCGGTGGTGACCGCAAGCGGCTTCACCCAGCGGGTCCACTGCTCCTGCGGGCCGTAGCCGGTCGCGCGCCACGCGGCCTGCCCCCGCTCGTTCCGGTCCAGCACCATCGCGTCCGCGCGCCGGCCGCCGAGCCGTGCGAACCGCTCCTCGGCCGCGGCGAGCAGCGCGCCGCCGATGCCCCGGCGGCGGTGGTCCGGGTGGACGGCGAGGCGGTAGAGGTGGCACCGCCAGCCGTCGAAGCCGGCGATCACCGTCCCCACCAGCTCCCCGTCCCGCTCCGCGAGCAGCAGGGACTCGGGGTCCCGCTCGACGAGGCGCTCCACGCCCGCGCGGTCGTCGCTGATGCTCGTGCCCTCGGCGGCGGCCTTCCAGAAGGCGAGTACGGCGTCGAGGTCGGCCGCCACCGCGGCCCGTATCCGAAGATCGTCCATGCTCGCATCCCACCACCGCCCCGGGCCTGCCGTCGACCGTGTTTCACGGGTCAGGACGGGCCGGGGCCCGGCCCCCGGCGTCAGGAGGGCGCGGACCCCCGCAGCCGTGCGATCACCGGGCCGAACGCCTCCATCGCCCGGTCCAGCACCGTCAGGTACGAGAAGCCGAACCGTTCGCGGAGCGCCTTCACCCGGTCGGCGATCTCCGGCACCGTGCCGATCAGGAGGATCGGCAGGTCCAGGATCAGCTCCTCGTCGAGGTACGGCGCCAGCGGGAGGAACTCGGCCGCCGCGGCCGGCCGGTCCTCGGTCACGATCACCCGCTGGACGAGCAGGTTGAGCTCCGCGGGCGTCGTGCGGCCGGCCTCGCGCTCGAAGCCCCGGTAGGACTCCACCCGCCCCGCCAGCTCCTCGGCGGTCAGCACCGTCACCCCCTCGCCGGTGAAGCGGCCGCCGCTGAAGGCCGTGACGTCGGCGTGCCGGGCGGCGAGCCGCAGCACCCGTTCCCCGTTGCCCCCGATGAGCAGGGGCGTGCGCGGGCCGCCCTCCTCGCCCTTGAGCGTCCCGGCCAACTCCTCGACGGTACGGGCGAGATGGCCGACCCGTTCGCCGGGGGGCAGGAACGGGATCCCGGCCCGCTCGTGCTCCGCCCGTACGTAGCCGGTGCCCAGGCCGAGTTCGAGCCGCCCGTCGGTCAGGGCCGCGGTCGTCGCCACCTCGCGGGCCAGCAACGCCGGGTTCCAGAAACCCGTGTTGAGCACGAAGGTGCCGAGTCGCGGCCGGGTCGTCGCCGCGGCGGCCGCCACCAGCGAGGGGAACGGGGCCGGCATGCCGAGGTGGTCCGCGACGAGGATCAGGTCGTACCCCAGCTCCTCGGCCCGGCGGCAGCGCGCCCGCCACTCGGGACCCGTGCCCGGCGTGAGCATGTTGACGGCGAATCGGAAGGGCGACACCACGGCGGTACCTCCAGGTCGACGAGCCGCTGCGAGCGGCGACGAGCGGCGACGAGCGGCGAACGGCGACGAGCGGCGAACGGCGACGAGCGGCGACGGTCGGCTCAGCCTGGCACGCCCGGCGCGGCACCGGCGCGGCGCAACGAGCGGATCGCCGGAATCGCGAGCAGGGCCGCGCAGCCCGCCAGGCAGGTGCCCGCCGAGACCAGCAGCAGCCGCCCGGGCGAGGCCAGCGCGGTGGCCGGTCCCGCCAGGATCTGGCCGAGCGCGATCCCGGACACGGACCCGGCCAGCTCGTACGCGCTGACCCGGTTCAGCACGGCGGGCGGGGTGTGGGTCTGCACGCTGGTCGCCCACATCACCGACCAGAACGCCAGGGCGCCGCCGCCGAGGACATGGCCCGCGAGCAGCACCGGCAGCCCGGAGTCCAGCGCCACGCAGAGCGGCAGCACGGTGTGCAGCGCCATGGCCACCGCCCCGGCGGCCAGCGGCCGGGCCGGACGCAGCCGCAGGGCGAGCAGCCCGCCCAGCACCGTACCGGCACCCAGGAAGGAGACGGCGAGGCCGTACGCGTCCGGGCCGAGCCGGGCGCCGATCAGCGCCGAACTCAGCGGCACCAGCGGGCCGAAGAGCAGCACGCCGTACGCGACCCAGATCAGGATCACCGCCCACATCCAGGTGCGGGAGCGGAACTCGTGCCAGCCCTGGCGCAGATCGCGGCGGAGGGAACGCACGGGGGAGGCGGCCGTGATGGCGCCCTCGGTGCCGGTGCCGGTGTCCGTGTCGGCGGCGGCCGGGGCGAGCCGGATCAGGGCCAGGCAGAGGGCGCTGAGCAGGAAGGTCCCGGCGTCGATCGCGTACACGGCGCCGGCGCCGGTCAGCGCGATCAGCAGTCCCGCCAGGGCCGGTCCGAGCAGATGGGCGAGGGCGTCGGCCACCTTGAGCGTGGCGTTGGCCCGCTGCGGTTCGGCGGCGACCAGCGGGACCATCCCGTTCGCGCCCGGCAGGAACATCGCGACGGCCGCGCCCGCCAGCGCCGCCATGGCCACCAGTAGCCAGAACGGCGGCCGTCCGGCGAAGAAGGCGGCCGCCAGCACGCCCTGGGTGAGCACCCGGACGAGGTCGGCGCCGACCATCATCCGGCGCGCGCCGAACCGGTCGGCGAACACACCGCCGAACAGGACCAGGAGGACGAACGTCCCGGTCCAGGTGCCGAGGACGATGCCGACCCCGGAGATCCCGTACAGCGCGCCGACCGCGAGCGCGGCGGCCACCGGCATCATCGCGTCGCCGAACAGCGACACCGTACGGGCGGCGAAGTAGAGGGTGAAGCGCCGGTCCCACAAGGGGAGCCGGACGGAGGCGGATGAGGGGGAGGACGGGTTCCGAGCCTGCGTGATGGTCACAGGAGGGATCATGGTCTGGACCACTCGGCCCGTCCCAGTGTCCTGACCGACATGAAGGGGTACTTTCGCGCCATGACGCCGTCCCGTCCGCTGCCGGAGTCCCGGGCCCGCCACCGGGTGGTGGCCCTGTTGCAGCCCCAGCAGTCCACCTTCCCGCTGTCCTGCGCCGCCGAGGTGTTCGGCGA
Organism: Streptomyces showdoensis; assembly: GCF_039535475.1. NCBI lineage: Bacteria > Bacillati > Actinomycetota > Actinomycetes > Kitasatosporales > Streptomycetaceae > Streptomyces > Streptomyces showdoensis. The sequence goes on from NZ_BAAAXG010000027.1 coordinate 194,622, forward strand.
CCACGGCCCCGCGATCCCCGCCCGCTACGCCTTCGAGGTCTGCGCCGAACGGCCCGGCCCCGTCCGCACCCAGGCCGGCTACGACCTGCTGGTCACCCAGGGTCTGGAGGCGCTGGAACGCGCGGACACCGTCCTGGTCCCCGGCAGGCAGCGGCCGGCCGACGCGGAGGTGCCGCCGGAGGTCGCCGCCGCGGTCCGCCGGGCGCACGCGCGCGGCGCGCGGATCGTCGGACTCTGCTCGGGCGCCTTCGTGCTCGCCGCCGCCGGACTGCTCGACGAGCGGCGGGCCGCCACCCACTGGGCCCGGGCCGCCGAGCTCGCGACCCGCTTCCCCCGGGTCCGGGTCGACCCCGGCGTGCTGTACGTGGACCACGGCGACGTCGCCACCAGCGCCGGGTCCGCGGCCGGCGTGGACCTCTGCCTGCACCTGGTGCGCACCGACCACGGCGCCGCGTACGCGATGCGGATCGCCCGGCAGATGGTGACGCCGCCGCACCGTGAGGGCTGCCAGCTGCAGTACGCCGAACTCCCCACCTCCGGGCCGGTCGCCGACTCGCTCGCCCCGCTCCTCGAATGGCTGTCGGGGCGGCTGGACCGGCCGACCGGCATCGCCGAGATGGCCGCCTACGCGCAGCTCTCCGCCCGCACGCTGACCCGGCGGTTCACCGAGCAGCTGGGCATCAGCCCGGGGCGCTGGCTGCTGGACCGGCGGCTCGCCGCCACCCGGGCGCTGCTGGAGGAGACCGACCTGCCGGTCGAGACCATCGCGCGCCGGGTGGGCCTCTCCTCGGCGGTCAACCTGCGAAGGCGCTTCCACGAGGCGCTGCGCACGACACCGGCGGCGTACCGGCGCACGTTCCGCGCGAACGGGACCGGGGACGGGACCGGGGACGGGACCGGGGACGGGAACGCGGCCGAGGCCCCGGCCGGGGCCCATGGCGCGGCCCATGGCGCGGACGAGGCCGTCGGCTAGCCGTGCGGCGGGGTGTTCAGCCGCCCGTCACGAAGCAGAACTCGTTGCCCTCGGGGTCGTGCATCACCTGGAAGGTCCCCTGCTCGTCCGTCACCGGGCCGCCCGAGCGGCGCGCGCCCCGCGGCAGCACCTCGTCGGCCGCCGCCACCGGATCGGCGACCTCCACGTCGAGGTGCAGGCGGTTCTTCGCCGCCTTGCCCTCGGGCACCTTCTGGAAGGCGATCCGGACGAACCCCGGCGGATCGACGTACGACCAGTCGGGGCTCCGGTCGACCGGAGCCCCGCCGAGGAGGGCCGACCAGAAGCGGGCGAGGGCCGACGGGTCGGCACAGTCGAAGACGATCTCCTGAACGCGAGCACGCATGCGGGCCAGCGTACGGAGTTCAGGCGCGGGTCGCCGCCGCGAACTCCTCGGTGAACGCCGCCGCGTCCCAGTTCCCGCCCAGCGCGGGCGCCAGCCAGCCGGCCGCCGCCGCGCGGAACGCCTCGCCGTCCAGGGCGCCGGCGCCCGCCGGCACCGCCCCGAGCAGCGGGGCGTCCGACACCGCGGGCAGGTCCGCCAGGTTGCACCGGGCCGCCAGGTCCGGCTCCCCGGGCCAGCTGCCCACCACCACGCCCAACTGCTCGATCCCGCGCGCCCGGAGGGCCTCCGCCGTCAGCGCGGCCGAGTTGAGCGTGCCGAGTCCGGCCGTGGCGACGACGAGGACGGGCGCGCCGAGCAGGCGGGCCGCGTCGGCGAGCGTCCCGCCCTCCTCGTCGAACCGTACGAGGAGGCCGCCGGCGCCCTCCACGAGCACCAGGTCGTGCTCCTCCGCCAGCTTCCGGGCCGCCTCCGCGACCTCCGCCGGGCCGACCGGTGCCATGCCGGCGCGCCGGGCCGCCGTGTTCGGCGCCAACGGCTCGGGGAACCGCGCGAGTTCCTCCCCCGTGGCCGCCCCCGACAACCGCAGCACCTCGTCGACGTCCCCCGCCTCACCCGGTGCCACCCCCGTCTGCGCGGGCTTCAGCACGGCGACGCTGCGGCCGGCCGCGGTGGCGAGGGCGGCGGTGGCGGCGGTGACGATGGTCTTGCCGATCTCGGTGCCGGTGCCGGTGACGACGATGACGGTCATGCGGATCCTTTCGAGGTGGTGCTCTGCGATCGATGGCGGGCGCCGCGACCCGCCGGGGGTGCGCGGCGCCCCGCGGCCGGTCAGCCCGCGCGGGCCGCCGCGCGCACCGCCGTCGCGATGCGGGACACGTCCGCGTCCCCCGTCACGAACGGCGGCATCGTGTAGATCAGGTCCCGGAAGGGCCGCAGCCAGACCCCCGACCGGACCGCCGCGCGGGTCGCCGCCGCCATGTCGACTTCGTGGTCGAGCTGGACGACGCCGATCGCGCCCAGGACGCGGACGTCCCGGACCCCCGGGAGGGCGGACGCCTCCGCGAGGCCCTCGCGCAGGCCGGCCTCGATGCGCTTGACCTCGACCTGCCAGTCCTGCGAGAGGAGCAGGTCGATCGAGGCGAGCGCGACGGCGGAGGCCAGCGGGTTGCCCATGAAGGTGGGGCCGTGGGCGAGTACGGGGACCTCGCCGCGCGAGATGCCCTCGGCGACCCGGCTCGTGCAGAGCGTCGCCGCCATCGACAGGTAGCCGCCGGTCAGCGCCTTGCCCACGCACATCACGTCCGGCGAGACCCCGGCGTGGTCGGCGGCGAACAGCGCCCCCGTACGCCCGAACCCGGTGGCGATCTCGTCGAAGACGAGGAGGACGCCGTGCTCGTCGCAGGCCTCGCGCAGCACCCGCAGGTAGGCGGGGGAGTGGAAGCGCATGCCGCCCGCCCCCTGCACCACCGGCTCCACGATGACCGCGGCCAGCTCGTCCGCGTGCCGCCCGATCGCCTCGCGCAGCAGCTCCGCGTACGACTCCTCGTACGCCGCCGGCGGGGCGTCCACGAACACCTGCCGCTGCAGCACGCCGGACCACAGCTCGTGCATCCCGCCCTGCGGGTCGCACACCGACATCGGCTGCCAGGTGTCCCCGTGGTAGCCGCCGCGCCAGGTGAGCAGCCGCTGCTTGCCGGGTCGGCCGACCGAGCGCCAGTACTGGAGGCACATCTTGGCCGCCACTTCGACGGCGACCGAGCCGGAGTCGCTGAGGAAGACGTGCCGCAGCGGCTCCGGCGTGATCTCCACCAGGCGGGCGGCGAGCCGGACGGCCGGCTCGTGGGTGAGCCCGCCGAACATCACGTGGCTCATCCGGTCGAGCTGGCCGCGCACCGCCTCGTTCAGGACGGGGTGGTTGTAGCCGTGGATCGCCGACCACCAGGAGGACATGCCGTCGATCAACTCGGCCCGGCCCTCGGACGGTTCGGCGAGCCGGAGCCGCACCCCGGACGCGGAGTCGACGACCAGCGGCTCCGCGCGGCCCGGCATCGGGCCGTACGGGTGCCAGACGTGCGCCCGGTCCAGGGCCAGCAGTTCGTCGTTACGCATTCGGCGCGAGGTCCGTACCGGCGCCGCGGCGGCGCACCGCCACCAGGTCCGTCCTGGCCTCGGAAGCCGAGGGAGCCGCGGGAGCCGCAGGGGCCGAGGCCGCCGCGGGCTCCGCGGGCTGCTCGGACACCGCGCCGCCGCACGGACCGCAGCCGCCGCCCGCCTCCGCGTGGGAGCCGCAGCCCCCGCCACCGGCCGACGCGTGGGAGCCGCAGCCCCCGCCACCGGCCGCCGCGAGCGCGTCCGCACGGTGCGCCGGGAGCGTCGTCGTGCCCGCGCCCTCCACCTCGAAACCGGCGTCCGCGATCATGTCGAGGTCGGCCTGGCCGGCCTGGCCCTCGCTGGTCAGGTAGTCGCCGAGGAAGATCGAGTTGGCGATGTTCAGGGCCAGCGGCTGCATCGTCCGCAGGTGGACCTCGCGGCCGCCCGCGATCCGCACCTCGACGTCCGGGCAGACGAACCGGACCATCGCGAGGATCCGCAGGCAGCGCTGCGGGGTGAGGTTCCACTCCTTGGCGAGCGGGGTGCCCTCGAAGGGGATGAGGAAGTTGACCGGGACCGAGTCCGAGTCGAGCTCGCGCAGCGCGAAGACCACGTCGACCAGGTCCTCGTCGGTCTCGCCCATGCCCGCGATCAGGCCCGAGCACGCGGACAGGCCCGCCGCGTGCGCCTTCTGCACGGTGTCCACCCGGTCCGCGTAGGTGTGGGTGGAGGTGATCTCCCCGTACGTCGCCTCGGACGTGTTCAGGTTGTGGTTGTACGCGTCGGCGCCGGCCTCCCGCAGCCGCTCCGCCTGGCCGTCCGAGAGCAGACCGAGGCAGGCGCAGACCTCCACGCCCTCGTTCTCCTCCTTGATGGCCTCGATGGTCCGCCCGACCCGCTCGACGTCACGGTCCGTCGGTCCGCGGCCGCTCGCCACCAGGCAGACCCGCTTCGCGCCGCCGGCGACCCCGGCGGCCGCCGCCGCGGAGGCCTCGTCGGGCTTCAGCCACGTGTACTTGAGGATCCCCGCCGTGGAGCCGAGGCGCTGCGAACAGTACGAGCAGTCCTCGGGGCACAGGCCGGACTTCAGGTTCACCAGATAGTTGAGCTTCACCCGCCGCCCGAACCACTGACGGCGCACCTTGCCGGCAGCGGCCACCACATCGAGCAGGTCGTCGTCGGAGGTCGCCAGTACGGCGAGCGCTTCTTCACGGGTCGGCGACTCGCGCCGCAGCCCCTTGTCCACCAGCGTGTTCAGCAGGTCCATAAGCGCTGATCCTGGCGTACCGCACGCCCCTCGGCCAAGGAGGAACTGAACAAACGACCCCGTTTGAGGTGTGTGTATGGCCACACCCTGACCTCGGCCCGGGACGGTTAGGGTCTGTGCGCTGCCTACAAAAGGATCCGCCATGCCGCCGTACGCCGAGGACCCGCAGGACCCGAGCGCGGGGCGGGACCCGCGCGAGGCCGCTTTCGACTGGACCGACACCGCGGCACGGCAGCGCGAGCGGGCGGGCCTGGTGCGCACCCTGCGCCCCCGGGCGGCCGAGTCCGACCTGCTCGACCTCGCGGGCAACGACTACCTGGGCCTGACCCGACGCCCGGAGATCACCGAGGCGGCGGCCGGGGCGGCCCGCCGCTGGGGCGCGGGCGCCACGGGCTCGCGGCTGGTCACCGGCTCCACCCGGCTGCACGCCCGGCTGGAACGCGAACTCGCCGAGTTCGGCGGCTTCGAGGCGGCACTCGTCTTCTCCTCCGGTTACACCGCCAACCTCGCCGCGCTCACCGCGCTCTCCGTGCCGGACGGCCTGATCGTCTCCGACGCGGGCAACCACGCCTCCCTCGTGGACGGCTGCCGACTGGCGCGCGCCGAGACGGCCGTGGTCCCGCACACCGACCCGGAGGCCGTCGCCAAGACCCTCGCCGCCCACCCGGGCCGCCGGGCGCTGGCCGTCAGCGACTCCGTCTTCTCCGTGGACGGCGACCGGGCCCCGCTCGCCGAACTCGCCGCGGTCTGCCGGGCGCACGGCGCGGGCCTGGTCGTCGACGACGCCCACGGCTTCGGCGTGCTGGGCGAGGGCGGGCGCGGCGCGCTCCACGAGGCGGGACTCGCCGGCGCCCCGGACGTCGTCGCCACCCTCACCCTCTCCAAGTCGCTGGGCAGCCAGGGCGGCGCGGTCCTCGGACCGGCCCGGGTGATCGAGCACCTGGTCAACGCGGCCCGCACCTTCATCTTCGACACCGGACTCGCCCCGGCCGCCGTGGGCGGCGCGCTGGCGAGCCTGCGTCTGATCGCGGCCGAACCGGGCCTGGCGGCCCGGGCCCGTGCCGTGGCGGCCCGCCTGCACCGGCTGCTCACCGAGGCCGGGCTGACCGCCGCCCGCCCCGACGCGGCCGTGGTCTCGGTCCGCGCCCCGGGCCCGCAGGAGGCGCTGCGCTGGGCGGCGGACTGCCGTGAACGGGGTCTGGGCGTCGGCTGCTTCCGGCCGCCGTCGGTCCCGGACGGCATCTCCCGCCTCCGGCTGACCGCCCGGGCGGACCTCACGGACGCGCAGATCGAGCGGGCCGTGGAGACCATCGTCCGGACGGCTCCGGACGGGGCGGCGGAGAGGGAGCCCGACGCGGGCTGACCGCGGGTCACGCGCGGTTGTCCGGTCGCCCGTCGCACCGTTCACTGCTTCGGGCGACAGATATCCGCATATCTTGGTGGATCGCCACCCAGGGCGGCACGATCGGTGGCAGTCTGGCGCGCAGCGCAAACCGGGGCTCGGCCCGGTGGGAAAGGGACGGCGTCGCCATGGCAGATCACCAGGAAGCAACCGTCACGCTGCCGAGCGATCCGGCCTCGGTAGCGGCCGCCCGGCGGTACGTCGCCGAGGTCCTCGGGTCCTGGGGGCTCGACGACATCGACGAGGGCGACGACATCGCGGACACGGTGCGGCTGATCGTCTCCGAACTGGCGACCAACGCCGTCCAGCACACCTTCGGCCAGTCGCCGACCTTCACGGTCGACGTGCGCCTGGAGCGCGACGAGCAGTTGCGCATCGGGGTGACTGACAGCCACCCGCGCTGGCCGCGGCGGCTGCCCGCCGCCGTGCAGCAGGACAACGGGCGCGGCATGGTGATCATCCGCTATCTGGCCGCCGAGGCGGGCGGGCGGCTCTCCGTGACGCCCACGGAGGAGGGCGGCAAGACGGTCTGGATCCGACTGCCCTGGCCGGCGGCGCACGCCGCCTAGGCTTCTCGGCCCAGCGGCGGTCCGTGCGGTCGCGGGGGTCGCGCCCGGGCGGGAGGAGGGGCCGGCGGCGCCACCGGACGCTCCTCCCGCACCGTCGTGCATCACGTCGGTACTTCACACTTCGTACATCGGCGCATCAGCGCATCGGCTGATCAGGCCGACGAGCCCGTGCGGCGGGGTCCGCTCGTCAGCGGACGCGGCCGTAGGAGATCTTCGAGCTCCAGATCTTGTCGAGCTTCACCCATGAGCCGGTCTTCGGCGAGTGCCAGATCTTGTTGTTACCCGCGTAGATTCCGACGTGGTACACCCTTCCGCCGGAATGGAAGAAGACCAGGTCCCCCTTCTGTCGGCCGGCCGCCGAGATGTGCCGGGTCTTGTTGTACTGCTGCTGCGCGGTGCGGGGCAGCGTCTTGCCCGCCTTCTTGTACGAGTAGAGCGTGAGTCCCGAGCAGTCGAACCGGCTCGGTCCCGTGGCTCCGTACCTGTAGGGCGATCCCTTCTTCGAGGCGGCGACGTTCAAGGCCGTGTTGGCGTAGGACGTCGCGGCCTGGGCCTCCGGCGCCGCTCCTGGGGCGAGCAGCGTGCCGCCGACGGCGGCGAGGGTGAGAGCCGAGACGGCTCCGGCCCGGGACAGCAGGGACGGGACATGAATCTGCGCAGTCATGCGCAACCCTTCGTCAGCCGCCTGTGAAGGATGACCTGTCGGGTTCGGGCAGGCGAAGATGCCCGGCCGCGGCTGCGGCTTCACCCCGAGGAACGTCCCGTACTGCTCGCGAACGTCCCGTACTGCTCGGGTCCTCCACTCCTGCCGATCCACTCCTGTCGACCAGACGTCCGGGACGGCGGCAGGACTCGGCGTCCGCCCGGACCGCCCCGCCGTGGGTGGCGGGGGCTTGTCGTCGACGAGGATCTTGACCCACGGACAGGGCGAAATCCGAGCTGAAACGGCGATATGTGAGGCTCCTCACGACTGATCCATACGGGTGGACAGTCTCGTTTCTCGATCTTCGGAGGTTTGGCCGATGAGCCCCGCACCTGCGACGGAACGCCCGATTCCGCCAGATGCGTACTCCTGTTGCGCAACTCGTCCGGGTTCTATGTCGATACGTCGACTACGCCGAACGAGGGAGTGATTCTGCGCTTTCCGTGCCCCGGGTGGACCTCGACACGACACGCCGGAGTGTCAACTCGCGGGCTCTTCGGGGACGGTGACCCGGCCGGCCCGTCGCTCTCCGTCCAACACCCGTAACGCGCGCGCCAATGTGTCGGCGTGGACCTCGCTCTCGCCCCGCATATGCATGAGCGTCAGGGCGTCGCGCAGCGCCGTCGCCCGCCCCACCAGCGCTTGAGCGGCGCGCAGGGCCCCATAGGTATGCGTGGATCTGGATGGATTGATCCGCCCCAGGAGGTCCACGACTTCGAGGTACGTGTCGACGAACTCGCCCTCGGCGCGGGTCAGTGCGGGGAGCGGCGGCAGCTCCGGGACCATCGCGGGATCACCCCTCCCCGGCGCCGGTCGAGTGGGCGCGGGTCTGAACCACGTGGTCCACCAGGCCGTACGCCAGCGCGGCCGGCGCGTCCAGGACGGTGGTCCGGTCCAGATCGGCGCCGGTCCGCTCGCGGCTCTGTCCGGTGTGCTCGGCGAGCAGGCCGACGACCAGCTCGCGCTGGCGCAGCAATTCCCGGGCGTGGATGTCCAGATCGCTCGGCTGCCCCTGCAACGGTTCGTCCATGGTGGGCTCCTGGAGGACGATCCGGGCCCCCGGGAGCGCCAGCCGCCGCCCCGGCGAGCCGGCCGCGAGCAGGACGGCGGCGGGCCCGACGGCCTGGCCGAGGCAGGTGGTCTCCACCTCGCAGGAGAGTGTCCGCATCGTGTCGTAGACCGAGGTCATGGCGCTGATCGAACCGCCGGGGGAGTTGATGTAGAGGGAGAGCGGCTGCCCGGGGGACGCGTGGTCCAGGTACAGGAACTGGGCGATGGCGTCGTTGGCCGAGGTCTCGTCGATCGGCGTGCCGAGGAAGACGATGCGTCCTTCCAGCAGCTTCGAGTAGGGGTCGAGGGTGCGGCTGCCGTAGCCGGTGCGCTCGGTGAACTCGGGAAGGACGTAGCGGGCCTCGTGCATGGCGTACTCCTCTGTCTGTAAAAAATGTACAGGACGTACAGACCGTAAGATGAGGAGCATGGCCTACGAGATTCCGGTGACGCAAGCGCGCGCAGAGCTCGCCGATCTGATCAACCGTGTCGTCTACGGCAATGAGCGCGTGGTCGTGACCCGCCACGGCAAGCCGCTCGTCGCCCTGGTGTCCGCCGCTGACCTGGAACTTCTCGAGGCGGCCGAGCAGCCGTCCGAGGAGCGGGCGATCAGCTCGGTCGCCGCCGTGCACACGATCGCGTCCGCTCCGGGTGAACAGCGCCGTTTCGGCATCGCCGCCCACCACCGCGACCCGGGCGCGCCGGGCGCCCCCGGCGTCGGCGGCTGAGGCAGGGGCGAACGCCTTCGCGTCGAGCGCGTTCGGTCGGGGCCCGTGAAGGTATACGAGCCCCGACCCCGGCGACGGGAAGTCCGTGGCCGGGAATCGTCCACCCCGTACTCCCGCGTGCTGAACTCCACGGCGTCGCAAAGCCCGAGTTAACCAGCAGGAAAAACTTCCGCCCTAACGTGCAATGTCTGGCCCGCAGGCCCTTCCCCCGACGTCAACAGAGTGTTGAAGATCGTTAGGGTCCCTGCGTCCGGGAGTCATGCCCGGTGGACGACAGTGAGGTGGAAGCGTGCAACTCAGCCCCCATGAGCAGGAACGGCTGCTCATCCATGTCGCGGCGGACGTGGCCGAGAAGCGCCGGGCCCGTGGCGTCCTGCTCAATCACCCCGAGGCCGTCGCGCTCATCACCTCGCACGTCCTGGAGGGCGCGCGGGACGGTCGGACCGTCGCCGAACTCATGGCCTCCGGCCGCAAGGTGCTCACCCGCGACGACGTCATGGACGGCATCCCCGAGATGATCCACGACGTCCAGGTCGAGGCCACCTTCCCCGACGGCACCAAGCTGGTGACCGTGCATGAGCCGATCATCTGAGGGGGCACGGCCGATGATCCCCGGAGAGATCCTGTACGCGGACGGCCCCGTGGTCCTCAACGAGGGCCGCCCGGTCAGCCGCCTCACCGTCCTCAACGCCGCCGACCGGCCCGTCCAGGTCGGCTCCCACTACCACTTCGCCGAGGCCAATCCCGGTCTGGACTTCGACCGCGCCGCCGCGCGCGGGCTGCGGCTGAACATCGCCGCGGGCACCGCCGTCCGCTTCGAGCCCGGCATCCCCGTCGAGGTCGAGCTGGTGCCGATCGCCGGCCGCCGGGTCGTACCGGGGCTGCGCGGCGAGACCGCCGGACCCCTGGACACCACCCGGCCGGAAGGAGGCGACCGTGCCTGAGCTGCACCGCGCCGTGTACGCCGACCTGTTCGGCCCCACCACCGGCGACCGGATCCGGCTCGCCGACACCGATCTGCTCGTCGAGATCGAGGAGGACCGCTCCGGCGGGCCCGGCCGGGCCGGCGAGGAGGCCGTGTTCGGCGGCGGCAAGGTCATCCGGGAGTCCATGGGCCAGTCCAGGACCACCCGCGCCGAGGGTGCCCCCGACACGGTGATCACCGGCGTCGTGGTCATCGACCACTGGGGCATCGTCAAGGCCGACATCGGCATCCGCGACGGCCGGATCACCGCCCTCGGCAAGGCCGGCAACCCCGACACGATGGACGGGGTCCACCCCGAGCTGGTCATCGGCCCCGAGACCGAGGTGATCGTCGGCAACGGGCGGATCCTCACCGCCGGCGCCGTCGACACCCATGTCCACTTCATCTCGCCGACCGTCGTCGAGCAGGCCCTCGCCACCGGCGTGACCACCCTCGTCGGCGGCGGCACCGGCCCGGCCGAGGGCACCAAGGCCACCACGATCACCCCCGGCCCCTGGCACATGGCCCGGATGTTCGAGGCCCTGGACACCTTCCCCGTCAACATCGGTCTGCTCGGCAAGGGCAACACCATGTCCCGGGAGGCCATGCACTCCCAACTGCGCGGCGGCGCCCTCGGCTTCAAGATCCACGAGGACTGGGGGGCCACCCCGGCCGTCATCGACGCCTGTCTGAGCGTCTGCGAGGAGACCGGCGCCCAGCTGGCCATCCACACCGACACCCTCAACGAGGCGGGCTTCGTCGGCGACACCCTCGCCGCCATCGGCGGCCGCACCATCCACGCGTACCACACCGAAGGCGCGGGCGGCGGGCACGCCCCGGACATCATCACCGTGGTCTCCGAGCCGCACGTGCTGCCCAGTTCGACCAACCCCACCCGGCCGCACACCGTCAACACCATCGAGGAACACCTCGACATGCTGATGGTCTGCCACCACCTCAACCCGGCCGTCCCCGAGGACCTCGCCTTCGCCGAGTCACGGATCCGGCCCTCGACCATCGCGGCCGAGGACGTCCTGCACGACCTCGGGGCCATCTCGATCATCTCCTCCGACTCCCAGGCCATGGGACGGATCGGCGAGGTGATCATGCGGACCTGGCAGACCGCCCACGTGATGAAGAGGCGGCGCGGCGCCCTCCCCGGCGACGGGGACGCCGACAACCACCGGGCCCGGCGCTACGTCGCCAAGTACACGATCAACCCGGCCGTCGCGCAGGGCATGGGCCACCTCATCGGCTCGGTCGAACCCGGCAAGCTGGCCGACCTGGTGCTGTGGGAGCCGGCCTTCTTCGGGGTCAAGCCGCTCGTCGTGATCAAGGGCGGGCAGATCGCCTACGCGCAGATGGGCGACGCCAACGCCTCCATCCCCACCCCCCAACCGGTGCTTCCCCGCCCGATGTTCGGCGCGCTGGGACGGGCGGCCGCGGCCGGCTCGGTCAACTTCGTCGCCGAGGCGGCGATCGAGGACGACCTGCCGCGGAAGCTCGGCCTGCACAAGGAGTTCACCGCGATCGGCTCCACCCGCCGGATCACCAAGGCCGACATGCGGGAGAACGACGCGCTGCCCCGGGTCGAGGTCGACGCCGACACCTTCTCGGTGAGCATCGACGGCGAAGCGGTCGAACCCGCTCCCGCCGTCGAACTGCCCATGGCCCAGCGCTACTTCCTCTTCTGACGGGCCCCGCACTCCATGAGATCCGCACTCCTCGTGCTCGCCGACGGGCGTTTCCCCGCCGGCGGGCACGCCCACTCGGGCGGCGCCGAGGCCGCCGTCAAGGCCGGCCGGCTCAAGGACGCCGCCGACCTGGAGGCCTTCTGCCGCGGCCGGCTGCACACCACCGGGCTCACCGCGGCGGCCCTCGCCGCCGCCGCGGCGCTCGGCGCCGATCCGTACGCACTCGACGCCGCCGCCGACGCCCGCACCCCCTCGCCCGCCCTGCGCGCCACCGCCCGCAGACTCGGCCGGCAGATGATGCGGGCCGCCCGCGCGGCCTGGCCGGGCCCCGAACTCGACCGGCTGTCCACCGCGTTCCCGCGCGGCGCCCACCAGCCGGTGGTCCTCGGCACCGCGGCCCGCGCCGCCGGGCTCGGCCCCGAGGACGCGGCGCACTGCGTCGGCTACGAGACGGTGAGCGGACCCGCCACCGCCGCCGTACGCCTGCTCGGCCTGGACCCCTTCCAGGCCACCGCGGTCCTCGCCCGGCTCGCCCCCGACCTCGACCACGTCGCCGCCCGGGCCGCGGCGGCGGCCCGCGAGGACGACGTGGACGCCCTGCCCGCCGCCTCCGCCCCGCTGCTCGACCTCACGGCCGAACAGCACGCGACCTGGCCGGTCCGCCTCTTCGCCTCCTGAACCACGGCCTCGGCGCGCCGAGCACCCCGAGCACCCCGGCACCCCGAGCACCACGGCGCCCGAGCACCCCGGCACCCCGGCACCCGAGGACGCCGCGGGGCGCCGCGTACGCGGTAGTCCCCCCGAGCGGCCCCCGCACCCCGACAACCCTGGAGCCCCCATGCACCTCGACCACGGCCACGACCACATCCACGCCGTCTCCGCCGACGCCCGCCGCCCCGACGGCACCCGCCGCGCCCTGCGCATCGGACTCGGCGGCCCCGTCGGCTCCGGCAAGACCGCCACCGTCGCCGCCCTCTGCCGCGAGCTCCGCGACAGCTTCTCCCTCGCCGTCGTCACCAACGACATCTACACCCGGGAGGACGCCGAGTTCCTGCTCCGCGAGGCCGTGCTGCCGCCCGAGCGGATCCAGGCCGTCGAGACCGGCGCCTGCCCGCACACCGCGATCCGGGACGACATCTCCGCCAACCTCGAAGCCGTCGAGGACCTGGAGGACTCGGTCGGCCCGCTCGACCTGGTCCTCGTCGAGTCCGGCGGCGACAACCTCACCGCCACCTTCTCCCGGGGCCTGGTCGACGCCCAGATCTTCGTCATCGACGTCGCCGGCGGCGACGACATCCCGCGCAAGGGCGGCCCCGGCGTGACCACCGCCGACCTCCTCGTCGTCAACAAGACCGACCTCGCCCCCCACGTCGGCTCCGACCTGGACCGGATGGCCGGCGACGCCGCCGCCCAGCGCGGCGAGCTGCCGGTGGCCTTCCAGTCGCTCCGCTCCGCCGAGGGCGTCGCCCCGGTCGCCGACTGGGTCCGGGCCCGGCTCGCCGCGTGGACCGCATGAGCCTGCGCGCCACCGCCCGGATCGTCGCCGCGCCGGACGGTTCGCTCCCCGTCCTGGAGAGCGACGGGCCGCTCGCCCTGCGCCGCACCCGCGCCCCCGGCCCGTACACCCGGGTCACCGTCGTCGGCGCCATGAGCGCCCCGCTGGGCGGCGACCGGCTCCTCCTGGAGGCCGAGGTACGGGACGGGGCGCGGCTCCTGGTCGACTCCGCCGCGGCGACCGTCGCCCTGCCCGGCGTCGACTCGGCCCCCGCCACGTACGACCTCCGGCTCACCGTGGGGGAGGGGGCGGAGCTCCGCTGGCTGCCCGAGCAGCTGGTCTCGGCGGAGGGTTCCGAGCTGCGGATGCGGACCACGGTCGAACTCGCCGAGGGCGCCCGGCTGGTGCTCCGGGAGGAGCAGATCCTCGGCCGGCACGGCGAACGGCCCGGCACCCTCGCCACCCGGCTCACCGTGCGGCGCGCCGGCCGTCCCCTGCTCGACCAGGAGCTGGGGTACGGGCCGGGCGCCCCCGGCGGCTGGGACGGACCCGCCGTCCTCGGCGGTCACCGGGCCACCGGGCAACTCCTGGTGGTCGACCCGGCCTTCCTCGCAGAAGGGGGCGAGAGGGGCGAACCGGTCGAATCCCGGCTCCTCGGCGAGCATGCCGTGCTCGTGCCCCTCGCCGGTCCCGCGGCCCTGGTCACCGCCGTCGCGCCCGACGCGCTCGCGCTGCGCCGCGCCCTGGACGAGGGCCTGGAGCTGCTCGCTCCGAAGTGAGTCCCGCTCAGCGGTACACCGCTCTCCGGTTATTGGTTCGGCAAAGAAACACGCGTACGCCCTTTTACCGGAGGCCCCAAGGACGAAAGGATCCCCCGGACAGCCCACCACGGCGCTGCCACGGGGGCGGCGCCCACCGAGGGGGAGGAACCACTTGAGACGTACAGCAGTGCTCGGCTCCGCCGGCACTCTGATGACGGCGACGCTCATAGTCGGCGCGCTGGCCGCACCGACGGCCGGCGCGCAGAGCCGCCACGACCGCGACGACGAGGCGCGCGGCGCGACCATCGCCGCCGCCCGCGCCGCGAAGGCCGGCATCGACTGGCAGGACTGTCCGGCCGACTGGGGGCTCGAGAAGCCCATCAAGTGCGGCTGGGTGACCGTTCCGGTCGACTACGCGCGGCCCAACGGCAAGACCATCAAGATCGCCGTGGACCGCATCGGCGCGACCGGCACCCCGGCCGAGAAGCAGGGCGCGCTGCTCTACAACCCGGGCGGCCCCGGCGGCTCCGGTCTGCGCTTCCCGCGCCGCGTCACCACGAACAACAAGATCTGGGCGAACGCCGCCAAGGCCTACGACTTCGTGGGCTTCGACCCGCGCGGCGTCGGCCACTCGGCGCCGATCTCCTGCGTCGACCCGACGGACTTCGTCAAGGGCCCGAAGCTGGACCCGGTCCCGGACAGCGAGGCGGACAAGCTGGCCCAGCGCAAGCTGGCCGCCGCGTACGCCAAGGGCTGCGCCGAGAAGAGCGGCGACATGCTGCCCTTCATGACCACCCGCAACACCGTCCGTGACCTGGACGTCATCCGGGCGGCGCTCGGCGAGAAGAAGCTCAACTTCGTCGGCGTCTCCTACGGCACCTACCTCGGCGCCGTCTACGGCACGATGTACCCGGACCACGTGCGCCGCATGGTCGTCGACAGCGTGGTCAACCCGGCGAAGAGCAACATCTGGTACCAGGCCAACCTGGAGCAGGACATCGCCTTCGAGGGCCGTCTCAAGGACTGGATGACCTGGGTCGCCCAGCACGACGACACCTTCCACCTCGGCAAGACCCTCGCCGAGGTGCAGCAGCAGTGGGTGACCCTGCGCGCCGCCGCCAAGAAGGCCCCCCTCGGGGGGAAGGTCGGCCCGGCCGAGCTCATCAACTTCTTCCAGAGCGCGCCGTACTACGACTCCTCGTGGATCCCGGTCGCCGAGGCCTGGAGCGCCTACGCCCAGGGTGACCCGCAGCCGCTCATCGACGGTGCCGCCCCGGATCTCACCGACACCGCCGGCAACATCGCCTCGGAGAACGGCAACGCGGTCTACACGGCCGTCGAGTGCGCCGACGCGCCGTGGCCGACCAGCTGGAAGAAGTGGGACCGGGACAACTCCCGCCTGCACGAGCAGAACCCGTTCATGACCTGGGCCAACGCCTGGATGAACCTGCCCTGCGCCACCTGGTCCGGGCCGCGCCAGCAGCCCACCCAGGTGAAGACGGGCAAGGGCCTGCCGCCGGTGCTCATCGTCCAGTCCGAGCGTGACGCGGCGACGCCGTACGCCGGCGCGGTCGAGCTGCACAAGCGGTTCAAGGGTTCGCGCCTGATCACCGAGAAGGGCGCCGGCTCGCACGGCGTCACCAACCTGGTGAACTCCTGCATCAACCCGAAGGTCGAGGCCTACCTGCTCACGGGCAAGGTCGACAGCCAGGACGTGACGTGCGAGCCGCACGCCACGCCCAAGCCGTAACACCCGCACCACAGGGGGGCGGTCGCCGTACGGCGGCCGCCCCTCCGCGTGTCAGCGCGCGGCCAGCCAGGCGTCCTCCGCCGCGTAGTCGAAGAAGTCCACGCCGTACTTCACCAGACCGGGGAAGGCCTCCCGCCAGTCCCGCTCCGCCACCGCGGCGGCCAGGTACTCGATCGTGCCGGGCAGCGACTCCGCGTACCCCGTCACCGGCCGGTAGCCCAGCTCCCGCTCCGCCGCCGCCATGTCGCAGACCATCGGGCGGGGCGTCGTCCACGGCGTGTAGCCGACCATGTCCTTCCCGGGCGCCCCGTCGAACAGGACCGTCTCGCTGCTCACGCCCATCGCCGCGTCGATCGCCGCGCCGATCTCGGCCACCGAGGGCGCCTGCGGGTCGGCGGCGTTGAGCACCCGCGTCCCCGGCTGCGCGGCGGCCAGCCGGACCAGCTCCGCCAGGTTGTCCACGTGCACCGGGTGGAAGACGGACCGCCCGCCCTCCGCCAGGATGCGCACCGGGCGCCCGTCCAGCGCCCGCTTGACGAACCACAGCTCGCGCGGCCCCGGGCTGTACGGGCCGTGCACGGCCGCCGCCCGCAGCAGGGTGGCCGGCAGCCTCCCGGCCGCCGCCAGCAGCTCCCGCTCCAGCGCCACCTTCCGGGTGCTGTACGAGCTGTCGCCCGGCGCGACCGTGCCCAGGGTCTCCGGGACCGGCAGCGGGTAGTCCGGGAAGCCGTCCGGCTCGTCCTGCGTGTCGAAGTTGCGGCCCTGCGCGTCCTGGTAGACGGCGGCGCTGGAGATCACCACCGCCGATCCGATCCGCTCGGCGAGCCCCGTCAGCTGCCGCCCGTGCGCGGCGTCGAAGGCCACGACGTCCACCAGGACGTCGGTGCCCCCGCCGAGCGCCGTCGCGAGCGCCCCCTCCTCCGTGCGGTCCACCGCCACCGACCGGACCTCCGCCGGCCACCTCTCGTCCCGGCCGCCGCGGCGCGAGGCGGCCGTCACCTCCCAGCCGTCCTCGACGAGCGCCCGCACGGCCGCCCGCCCGATCTGTCCCGTCGCTCCCAGCACGAACGCGTTTCCCTTGGTCATGCGGGGGACGCTACGGGCCGGGGGCCGCGCCGCCCAGGCCCTTTCGCCGTGCGCGGATCCGCTGTGGGCGTCAGGCCGGCGGGAACTTCCCCGGTCCCTCGTCCGTGCCGCCCGCCGCCTTCACGTCCGCCGCGTAGGCGTCCACGTACTCCTGCCCGGACAGCCCGAGGATCGCGTACATGATCTCGTCCGTGACCGCCCGGACCACGGCCCGCTCGCCCTGCATCCCCGCGTGGCGGGAGAAGTCCAGCGGCTCCCCGAAGCGGATCGTGACCCGCCGGATCCTCGGCAGCACCCGCCCGGGCGGCTGGATCTCGAAGGTCCCGACCATCGCGCAGGGCACCACCGGCACCCCCGCGGTCAGCGCCATCACGGCCACCCCGACCTTGCCCTTGTAGAGCCGCCCGTCGTGCGAGCGGGTCCCCTCCGGGTAGATGCCGAGCAGCTCGCCGCGGCCCAGCACCCCGAGCCCCTCCCGGATCGCCGCCCGGCCCGCCTCCTTGCCGGAGCGGTCCACCGGGATCTGCCCGACGCCGCGGAAGAACGCGGCCGTCAGCCGGCCCTTCAGGCCCGGGCCCGTGAAGTACTCCTGCTTGGCCAGGAAGGTGATCCTGCGGTCCAGCATCACCGGCATCAGGAAGTGGTCCGAGAAGGACAGGTGATTGCCGGCGACGATCGCCGCGCCCTCCTCCGGCACGTGTTCCAGGCCCTCCACACGGGGCCGGAACAGCAGCTTCAGGAGCGGACCGAAGAGCAGGTGCTTGAGGACGTGATAGATCACCGGCAACCCCCGTCGGACGTCGGACAAGCTGTGCGCGGCCCCGTCAGGGCTGGGGCTTCGGGCGTGGACGCGGGCGCCCGGCCCGTGGCTCGCCGCTGTCCGCGGCGGCCATCCCGATCGTGACCACGCCGAGAATCACCCAGCCGAACCAGAGCCAGCCGCTGCTGCCGAGCGCCACCGTGTACGCGGTGGTGAGCACCAGGGCGGCGGCGGTGACCGCCGCCATCGTCTTCGTGGGACCGGACATCATCGCTCAGCCCTCCTCGAAGCCATCGTGACTCCTGGGACGGGCCGGGCGCCAGCCCTGCGACGGCGGGGAAACCGTGCTAGGGGCGGAACCAGGGGGCGCTACTGCGAGGGACGCCCCTGGAGCGAGGCCAGGTACGCGTTGTACGCCTCCAGCTCCTTGTCGCCGTCCCGGTCCGCCTGCCGGTCCTTGCGGACCGCCTGGCGCTGCTCGGAGTGGTACCACTGGTAGACCAGGGCGATCAGCACCAGCACCGACGGGATCTCGCTGAACGCCCAGGCGATGCCGCCCGCCGCGTTCTGGTCGGTCAGGGCGTCGATCCCGAGCGAGGCCGGCGGGTTCTTGTACACCTCGACCAGCGGTTCGGTCGCCATCATCATCGCGATGCCGAAGAACGCGTGGAACGGCATGCCCGCGAAGAGCTCCAGCATCCGCATCACGTAGCCGGGGCGGTGCGGGCCCGGGTCGACGCCCATGATCGGCCAGAAGAAGACCAGGCCCACCATGAGGAAGTGGACCATCATCCCGATGTGGCCCGCCTTGGAGCCCATCAGCGTGTCGAACAGCGGGGTGAAGTACAGCCCGTACAGGCTCGCGATGAACATCGAGATCGTGAACGCCGGGTGCGTGATGATCCGCATGTACCGGCTGTGCAGCAGCTTCAGCAGCAGCTCGCGCGGACCCGTGGAGCCCCGCCCCGCCACCGGCAGCGCCCGCAGCGCCAGCGTCACCGGCGCGCCGAGCAGCAGCAGGATCGGCGACAGCATGGAGATCACCATGTGCTGCACCATGTGCACGCTGAACATGACCATGCCGTAGTCGTTGAGCTTGGTGCACATCACCAGGGCGATGCTCAGCACGCCCACCGCGAAGAACACCGTCCGGCTCACCGGCCACGCGTCCCCGCGCTTCCGCAGCCGCGCCACGCCCCAGCCGTACAGCCCGAGCCCGGCGACGCAGCCGATCAGGAAGAAGAGGTCGGGGGAGAACTCCAGGGCCCGCCCCAGCGTGAACGGCGGCAGATCCATGGTCATGCCGTGCCCGCTGTGATCCATTTTTCTACTCCTGGAGCCCGATTCGCGCTTGTTGTCCGCACCAGACTAGAACCGCCCCCGGCCGCGACTGCGACCGGGGGCGGTTCCTGGGGTGACGGGGTGCCTCAGAGCACGCACTCGGCCTCGGCGTAGCGCTCCGCCGGGACCGTCTTCAGGGTCTCCACGGCCTGCGCCAGCGGCACCAGCTCGATCTCCGTGCCGCGCAGCGCCGTCAGCATGCCGAAGTCGCCGCGGTGCGCCGCCTCCACCGCGTGCCAGCCGAAGCGGGTCGCGAGGACGCGGTCGTACGCGGTCGGGGTGCCGCCGCGCTGGACGTGGCCGAGGATGACCGGGCGGGCCTCCTTGCCGAGGCGCCGCTCCAGCTCGGCGGAGAGCTGGTTGGCCACGCCGGTGAAGCGCTCGTGGCCGTAGATGTCGGTGCCGGCGGTCTTGAACTCCATCGAGCCCTCGCGGGGCTTCGCGCCCTCGGCGACCACCACGATCGCGAAGCGCTTGCCGTCCTCGAAGCGGGCGCCGACCCGGGCGGTCAGCTCGTCGATGTCGAAGGGACGCTCGGGCACGACGATCGCGTGCGCGCCGGCGGCCATGCCGGAGTGCAGCGCGATCCAGCCGGTGTGCCGGCCCATGACCTCGACGATCAGCACGCGCTGGTGGGACTCGGCGGTGGTCTTCAGCCGGTCCAGGGCCTCGGTGGCCACCGTGACGGCGGTGTCGAAGCCGAAGGTGACGTCGGTCGAGGCGATGTCGTTGTCGATGGTCTTGGGCACGCCGACGATCGGGAGGCCCGCCTCGGAGAGCAGGTTGGCGGCCTTGAGGGTGCCCTCGCCGCCGATCGGGATGATCGCGTCGATCCCGAGGTCCGCGACGTGGCCCTTGGCGCGCTCGACGCCGTCGACCAGGTGCGCGGGCTGGACCCGGGAGGAACCGAGCATGGTGCCGCCGCGGGCGAGTATGCCCGCCACCGAGTCGAGGTCCAGCTTGCGGTAGTCGCACTCCAGGAGGCCCTTCCACCCGTCGTGGAAGCCGATGACCTCGTCACCGTGGTCGACGACGGCGCGGTGCACGACGGACCGGATGACGGCATTCAGACCGGGGCAGTCTCCGCCGGAGGTGAGCACACCAATGCGCATAGCCCAAAAACCTTTGCAACGTGGGCCGACTCCCGGACCACGTCGTCCGGCTGGATCCCCGCCACCCTATCGGTGCAGGGTGGCGGGGCCGAACCGGATGTCCGCACAGTGGACAACGTACTTTCGTACGAGAGATGTACGGACCGGGGCGATACGGGCCGTCAGGCCGGCTGCGAGGCCGCCGCGATGCGCTCGGCGCGCAGCGCCTCGTACCACCGGTCGTCCGTCGGCGGCAGCGCGTTCACGTCCAGCGCCAGCTTCAGCATCAGGTCCGCGACCTGCGGGTTGCGGGCCATGACGGGGCCGTGCATGTACGTGCCGAAGACCGTGTCGTTGTACGCGCCCTCGGTGCCGTCGCCGGTGCCGTTGCCGTTGCCGAAGACGGTCCGGGCGAACGGGCGGGCGG
Organism: Streptomyces showdoensis; assembly: GCF_039535475.1. NCBI lineage: Bacteria > Bacillati > Actinomycetota > Actinomycetes > Kitasatosporales > Streptomycetaceae > Streptomyces > Streptomyces showdoensis. The sequence continues at coordinate 215,138 of NZ_BAAAXG010000027.1, forward strand.
TCGGGCCGAGGTGGGTGACGCCCTGGTGGTTCTCGAACCCGGTGAGCTGGGGCAGGCCCAGGTTCGGGTCGATGTCCGCGAGCACGTCGCCGACGCACCGGGCGCCCTCGCCGCGGACCGTCGTCACGTCGAGCAGGCCGAGGCCCGCCTGGCGCTCGCCGACGTCGTTGACGAACTCGTGGCCCAGGATCTGGTAGCCGGCGCAGACCGAGAAGATGATCGCGCCGTTGGCCGCCGCCCGGCTCAGACCGCCGTCGCGGAGCAGCCGCTCGGCCGCGAGCCGCTGCGGCCGGTCCTCGCCGCCGCCGATGAGGTAGATGTCGCCGGAGGTCGGGACGGGCTGGTCGCTGCGCACGTCGACGCGCTCGACGCTGAGTCCGCGCTGGCGGGCGCGGCGCTCGACGACGAGGACGTTGCCCTGGTCGCCGTAGGTGCTGAGCAGGTCCGGGTAGACCCAGACCAGACGCAGGCTGCTGTCAGTCATGCTGCAAGTCCTTCTGCGGGGTCGTGTCGGGTCAGTTGCCGACGCGGCGGCGGACGTCCTGGAACGCGGTGTAGTTGCCGATCAGCTCGATCTGGCCGGGCGGTGCCACCGTCACGGCCTCGTCGATCGTCTCGCACACGCGGAAGTCCACGCCGGCGACCTCCAGCCGGACCGCGAGGTCCAGCTTGCGGTCGCCGATCACCATGATCGGGTGGCCGGCCAGGCGGCCGTAGTCCACGTCCCACAGCCAGGAGGTGTCCGTGCCGTCGGCGCCGCGGGCGTTGACCGCGAGGATGACCGGGGTCGGCGGCTGGTCGATGAGGGAAAACGTTTCGAGCCAGCCGGCCGGGTTCTTGGCCAGCAGGAGCCGCAGCTCGCGGCCCTGGAAGGAGACCACGTCGTAGCGGCCGGCGACGGCCTGCACCTGGTACATGCGCTCCAGCGCGACCTGCGGCGGCACCCCGAAGACCGCGGCGACCGCGGCGGAGGTGGCGGCGTTGGCCTTGTTGGCGCGGCCGGGCAGCTGCAGGTGGATCGGCCAGGCCGAGCCGTGCGGGTCGAGCACGTGGTCGCCGCTGAGCGCCCAGCTCGGCGCCGGACGGCGGAAGCCGCACTCGCCGCAGAACCAGTCGTCGCCGGGGCGCTGCATCACACCGCCGCAGGCGGGGCAGGACCAGGCGTCGTCCTTCCACTCCTGGCCCGCGGCCACCCACACCACGTTCGGCGAGGAGGAGGCGGCCCAGACGATCAGCGGGTCGTCGGCGTTGGCGATGACGACGGCCTTGGTGCCGTTGAGGCCCTCGCGCCACTTCTCCGCGAGCATGCGGGTCTCCGCGGCGCGGTCGAGCTGGTCGCGGGAGAGGTTGAGCAGCGCGATCGCCTTCGGGGTGGTGTCCCGGGCGACGCCCGCCAGGTACTTCTCGTCGACCTCGATGACGCCGTACTTGGCGTCCGAGCCGCCGGCCAGGGCCGAGGTGATGCCCGCCGGCATGTTGGCGCCGAGGGCGTTCGAGACGACCGGGCCGCTGGCGCGCAGCGCCTCGGCGATCAGTCGCGTCGTGGTGGTCTTTCCGTTGGTCGCCGACACGAGGACGACGTCCAGGTGCTGCGCGAGCCGGCCCAGCAGATCAGGGTCCAGCTTGAGCGCGACCCGGCCGCCGATCACCGATCCGCTGCCGCGTCCCGCTGCCCGCGACACCGCGGCGGCGGCCTTGCCCGCCGTCACGGCCAGTTTCGCGCGCGGCGACAGCGGCTCCGAGTTGCTGCCTGACATCGTCCTTGTTCCTCCTTGCGTCGGTCCGGGCTCAGCCTATCGAGATCCGGCCAGCAGCCCGAACCGCGCCTCCGTGGCGCGGGTGGCTGCCCCCTGAACGTACCCTTGCGCCCATGCGAAACCGCTTGATCCCCGGCAGTTCCGGCCATGTCCGAGCGATGACCCTGCTCGGCGACCCGGTGCTGCACACGCCCTGCGCGCCCGTCACCGACTTCGGGCCGGAGCTCGCCCGGCTCGTCGAGGACATGTTCGCGACCATGTACGCGGCGAACGGCGTGGGCCTCGCCGCCAACCAGGTGGGCGTGGGGCTGCGGGTCTTCGTGTACGACTGCCCCGACGACGAGGACGTCCGGCACCTGGGCCATCTGGTCAACCCGCGCCTGGTCGAGGCCGACGGCGACGTGTACCGCGGCCCCGAGGGCTGTCTGTCGCTGCCGGGCCTGGAGGCGCCGACGCCCCGCTTCGACCGTGCCGTGGTCGAGGGCGTCCGGGTGGACGGCACCCCGGTCCGGGTCGAGGGCACGGGCTTCTTCGCCCGCTGCCTCCAGCACGAGTCCGACCACCTGGAGGGCGGCGTCTACGCGGACCACGTGACCGGGTGGCGGCGGGGCAGGCTGCTGCGGCAGATCCGGAAGGAGCCGTGGGGGAGCGGGGCGGCGGCGCTGTAGCCGCCGCGGGTGCGGGCGCGGGCTCAGAACCCGGGCCCGTCCGGCCGGTCGCCGGCCGCCGCGAGGCGGCCCCACAGCAGGTCCGCCATGCTGCGGACCAACTGCTCCCGGGAGCAGGGGCGTTCGCCGAGCCACCAGTCCCCGGCGGCGTGCATCATGCCGACGATGCCGTGGCCCCAGATGCGGGCCTGGGCCTCGCCGTCGGGGCCGAGGTCGACCCGCTCGGCGATGACCTGGCCCAGCTCCTCGCCCATGCGCCGCAGCAGCGGCGCCGAGTGGCGTCCCACGTCGAAGCCCTGCTCGGACTGGTGGGACTCCTCGGCCGGGTGCATGAGGAAGCGGTAGACCTGGGGCATCGCCTCGATGGAGGCCAGGTAGGTGTCCAGGGTGGACTCGACCCGGCGGCGGCGGTCGGCGGGCGCGTCCAGCGCGGCCCGGAGCGCCGAGAGCAGGGCGTCGGTGTGGCGGGTGGCGAGGGCCCGGTAGAGGCCGCCCTTGTCGCCGAAGTGGCGGTAGAGGATCGGCTTGGTGATCCCGGCCTCGGCGGCGATCGCGTTCATCGAGGCCTTGGGGCCGTCCCGGAGCACCACGCGGTCCGCCGCCTCCAGCAGTTCGCGGCGCCGTTGGTCGGCCGGCTTCTGCTGCTCGGTGGTGGTCCGGTGTGTGGTGTCCATAAGCGTGTCTCCCCGCCCGTGCGAATTCCTGAGGCTGTCGCAACGTAACACCCTGACGGCACTCGGTGCCGATCGGGCGGAACCGCTCCGCTGCTGGTTGACAGCCTCTACCCGTCGGTAACAGACTGCTGTTACCGCAAGTAACATACCGCCGGGAGGGAACATGGCCGAGTTCACGCTCGAACTCAACGACGACCAGAAGCAGGTGCGCGACTGGCTCCACGGCTTCGCCGCCGATGTGATGCGCCCGGCGGCCGCCGAGTGGGACGAGCGTGAGGAGACGCCCTGGCCGATCATCCAGGAAGCGGCCAAGATCGGCATCTATTCCCTCGACTTCTACGCCCAGCAGTTCTTCGACCCCACCGGCCTCGGCATCCCGATGGCCATGGAGGAGCTCTTCTGGGGCGACGCCGGCATCGCCCTCTCCATCGTCGGCACCGGCCTCGCCGCCGTCGGCGTGCTCGCCAACGGCACCGAGGAGCAGATCGGCACCTGGATCCCGCAGATGTACGGCGACGCCGCCGACGTGAAGGTCGCCGCCTTCTGCTCCTCCGAGCCCGACGCCGGCTCCGACGTGGCTTCCCTGCGCACCCGCGCCGTCTACGACGAGGCCAAGGACGAGTGGGTGATCAACGGCACGAAGACCTGGGCGACCAACGGCGGCATCGCCAACGTCCACGTCGTCGTCGCCGCCGTCGACCCCGAGCTCGGCTCCAAGGGCCACGCCTCCTTCATCGTGCCCCCGAACACCCCCGGCCTCTCGCAGGGCCAGAAGTTCCAGAAGCACGGCATCCGCGCCTCGCACACCGCCGAGGTCGTCCTGGAGGACGTCCGGGTCCCCGGCAGCTGCCTGCTCGGCGGCAAGGAGAAGCTGGACGAGCGCCTGGCCCGCGCCCGAGAGAAGGCGAAGGCGGGCGGTGGCGAGCGGGTGAAGAACGCCGCCATGGCCACCTTCGAGGCCTCCCGACCCGCCGTCGGCGCCATGGCCGTGGGCACCGCCCGCGCCGCGTACGAGGTCGCCCTCGACTACGCGAAGACCCGCGAGCAGTTCGGCCGCCCCATCATCGACAACCAGGGCGTCGCCTTCCAGCTCGCCGACATGCGCACCCAGATCGACGCCGCCCGGCTGCTCGTCTGGCGCGCCTCCTGGATGGCCACCGCGGGCAAGCCCTTCACCTCCGCGGAGGGCTCGATGTCCAAGCTCTACGCGAGCGAGGTGGCCAAGAAGGTCACCGCCCAGGCCATCCAGATCCTGGGCGGCAACGGCTACACCCGGGAGTACCCGGTCGAGCGGATGCACCGCGACGCCGCCATCTACACGATCTTCGAGGGCACCAGCGAGATCCAGCGCCTGGTCATCGCCCGCACGCTGTCGGGCATGCCGATCCGCTGACCCGGAGCCGGAGCCGGAGCCGGAGCCGGAGCCGGGGCCCGGAGGGGGCGGAGCGTGTCACACGACACAGAACTCGTTGCCCTCCGGGTCCTGGAGCACCACCGCGTAGTACTCCATGCCCTCCGGCCGGTCCATCGTGTACAGCACCGAGGCGCCCAGGACGGTCAGCCGGGCGACCTCGGCGTCGACCCGCTCGCGGCGCAGGGCGAGCGGGACCGCCCGGCCGCCGCCGACCTTCAGGTCCAGGTGGAGCCGGTTCTTGACGGTCTTCGGCTCGGGGACCGCCTGGAACCAGACGCGCGGCCCGACGCCCTTCGGGTCGACGATGGACTCGGGCAGCTCGCCCGCGCCGTCCGCCAGCTCCTCCTCCGGGACGCCCAGCGCCCGCCAGTACGCCAGCCAGCTCACGTGGCCCTCCGGCGGCGGCTCCGGCTCGTAACGCAGGGCCTCCGCCCAGAAGGGCACCAGGCGCCGGGGGTCGACGCAGTCGATCGTGAGCTGCAGGGTCATCTCGGTCTCGTCCATCCCGGAAGCCTCCCAGACCCCACTGACAGCGGACCGGAACGACGACTGCCGGAGCCCGCTCCCGTACGGCAGAATCGAACGCGCCGACGAACACCACGGGACGTCGGACGGAACGTCACACGGGGGGCCGCACGATGACGACGACCACCAGCGCCACCGCACGGCAGGTGCCCGAACTCACGGGCGTCCCGCTGCTCGGCTCGCTGCTCGACCTCAAGAACGACTCGCTCGGCACCTTCCTGAAGGCCCGCCGCGACCACGGCGACGTCGTCCGGATCACCGCAGGACCGCCCGGCGCCCGGGCCACCGTCCACTGCGTGTTCTCCGCCGAGGGCGCCCAGCAGGTGCTCGCCACCGACGCCGCCAACTTCCGCAAGGACAACGCCTTCTACCAGGAGATCCGGGAGTCCTTCGGCAACGGACTGCTGACCAGCCAGGACGGCGACTACCTGCGCCAGCGCCGGCTCGTCCAGCCGCTCTTCACCCGCCGCAGCGTCGACGGCTACGCCGCCGCCGTCGCCACCGAGGTCACCCGGCTCACCGACGGCTGGCGCACGGCGGGCCACGGCTCCGTGGACGTCGTCCACGAGATGGCCGGGCTGGCCCTGCGCGCCGTCGCCCGCATCCTCTTCGGCACCGACGTCGACGAGGCCGTCGGCATCGTCGAGCGCTGCTTCCCCGTCCTCGGGGACTACGTCTCGCGCCGCGGCTACGCGCCCCGCAAGCTCCCGCGCTCCTGGCCCACGCCCGTCAACCGGCGCGCCGCCACGGCCCACGAGGAGCTGTACGCGGTCTGCGACCGGATCATCGCCGAGCGGCGCGCGGCCGGCACCGACGGCGCCGACGGCGGGGGAGACGGCGAGGACCTGCTGAGCCGCCTGGTCGCCGCGAGCGACGGCGCCGACGGCTTCGACGCGGGCGAACTGCGCGAGCAGGTCCTGGTGTTCCTGCTCGCCGGCCACGAGACGACCGCCACCTCGATGGGCTTCGCCCTCCACCTGCTGGCCCGCCACCCCGAGGTGCAGCGGCGGGCCCACCAGGAGCTCGACGAGGTCCTGGGCGGCCGCACGCCGGGCGCCGCCGACCTCGACGCGCTGCCCTACCTCACCCGGGTCCTCAAGGAGGCCATGCGGCTCTTCCCGGCCGCCCCGGCCATCGGCCGGCGGGCCGTCGAGGCCACCGAGATCGGCGGGTACGCGATCCCCGCCGGGGCCGACGTGATCGTCGCCCCCTGGGTCACCCACCGCCACCCGCGCTACTGGGACGACCCGGAGCGCTTCGACCCCGAGCGCTTCACCCCGGAGCGGGAGGCCGAGCGCCCCCGCTACGCCTGGTTCCCCTTCGGCGGCGGCCCGCGCGCCTGCATCGGACAGCACTTCTCGATGCTGGAGTCGGTGATCGCCCTCGCGATGATCCTCCAGCGCCACGAGCTGGAGGCGATCGACACCCACGTGCCGCTCGGCTCGGCGATCACCCTCCAGGCCCTCGGCCCGGCCCGCTGCCGGCTGAGGCCCCGCACCGCCCGGGAGGGCTAGGCCCGCAGGCCAGGCGGGACTTTCCGGACGCGACCGAGGCCCTGTCGTTCGGATCAGGCCTGGCCGGCCCGCGGTGCCAGGCCGGATCCGGACACGAGCAAGGGCCGCGTCGCCACCAGCACCGTGGCGTACAGCTCCTCGTCCTCCAGGATCCGGGCCGACAGGCCGTGCGCGGTGACCGCCGCCACGGCCCGGTCGGCCTGGCGCTCGCTCGTCTCCACCAGCAGGTGGCCGCCCGGCGCCAGCCAGTCGGCCGCCTCGGCCGCGACCCGGCGCAGCACCTCCAGGCCGTCCGCGCCGCCGTCCAGCGCCACCAGCGGCTCGTGGTCGCGCGCCTCGGGCGGCAGCAGGGCCACGTCCTCGCTCGGCACGTACGGCACGTTGGCGACGAGGACCTCGATCCGGCCGCGCAGCGCCTCCGGCAGCGGCTCGAAGAGGTCGCCCTCGTAGACCCGGCCGCCGCGCGGCTCCAGGTTCCGCCGGGCGCAGCGCACCGCCGCCGGCTCGATGTCCGAGGCGTGCACCTCGGCGCCCGGCACGGAGGCGAGCAGCACCGCCCCCGCCGCTCCGGAGCCGCAGCACAGGTCGACGCAGACGGCGCCCGGCCGGGCCAGCGCCACCGCGCGGCCCATCAGGAACTCCGTGCGCCGGCGCGGGACGAACACGCCCGGGTCGACCTCGATCCGCAGCCCGGCGAACCCGGCCCAGCCCACCACGTGCTCCAGCGGCAGGCCCGAGACCCGCCGCCGGACCATCGCGTCCAGTTCGGCGGGGCCCCGCGCCGCCGCGGTCAGCAGCTCCGCCTCCTCCTCGGCGAAGACGCAGCCCGCGGCCCGCAGCCGCTCCACCACGCCGGCGATCGCGAGCTCAGGCAAGCTGGGCCTCGATCGCGGCCACGACCTCGGGGGCCTCCGGCTCGGTGCGCGGGCGGAAGCGGGTGACCACGCCGTCGCGGCCGATCAGGAACTTCTCGAAGTTCCACTGCACGTCCCCGGCCGCGCCCTCGGCGTCCGCGACCTTGGTCAGCTCCGCGTACAGCGGGTGCCGGCCGGCGCCGTTGACGTCCGTCTTCTCCAGGAGCGGGAAGGTCACGCCGTACGTCGCGGAGCAGAAGGTGCCGATCTCCTCCGCGCTGCCCGGCTCCTGGCCCGCGAACTGGTTGCAGGGCACACCGACCACGGTGAAGCCGCGGTCCCCGTACTCCTTCTGCAGCCGCTCCAGACCCGCGTACTGCGGGGTGAGGCCGCACTGCGAGGCCACGTTGACCACCAGGACGGCACGGTCACGGAAGTCGGCGAGGGAGATCGGGTCCCCGGTGAGGGTCTTCAGCGGGATCTCGTACAGGCTCATGGACAGCTCCTCGGTTGCATGGGGTTTGATCTCAACATGGGAGACGAACCACTGGCAATCGAGATCGATTCCGCCGCACAGCCGGCGCCGGGCCGCGTGTGGTGCCGGCTGTGCGGCCGCCCGCTGACCGGAGCCGAGTCCCGCCGCACCGGACTCGGCCCCTCCTGCGACGCCAAGCTGCACCCGCCGGGCCCGGACATCCGCACCCGCCGCCACGAGGTCGAGCAGGACACCCTGCCCGGCGTGTGAGGCGCGAGGGGCCCCGCTAGAGCTTGCGGAACAGCCCTTCCTGCACCACCGACACCAGCAGCCGGCCCTCGCGGTCGTAGATCCGGCCGCGGGCCAGCCCGCGCCCGCCGTGCGCGATCGGCGACTCCTGGTCGTACAGGAACCACTCGTCGGCCCGGAACGGGCGGTGGAACCACATCGCGTGGTCGAGCGACGCCATGTCGAAGCCGCGCGGCCCCCACAGCGGCTCCACCGGGATGCGCACCGCGTCGAGCAGCGTCATGTCCGAGGCGTAGGTCAGCGCGCAGGTGTGCACCAGCGGGTCGTCGCCCAGCGGCCCCACCGCCCGCATCCACACCGCGCTGCGCGGGTCCGCGCCCTGGACCTCCTCCTTCGTCCAGCGCAGCCGGTCCACGTAGCGGATGTCGAAGGGCTGCCGCCGGGCCATCCGCTCCAGCGCCTCCGGCAGCGCCCCCAGGTGGTCGCGGATCTCGTCCGCCAGGTTCGGCAGGCTCTCCGGGTCGCCCAGGTGCCGGGGCGGCAGCTGGTGCTCGAAGGCCGACTCCTCCGGGCGGTGGAAGGAGGCCGTCAGATTGAAGATCGTCCGGCCCTCCTGGATCGCGGTGACCCGCCGGGTGGTGAACGAGCGCCCGTCGCGCACCCGCTCCACCTGGTAGACGATCGGCACGCCCGGCCGGCCCGGCCGCAGGAAGTAGGCGTGCAGCGAGTGCACCGGGCGCTCGCCGTCCGTGGTGCGCCCGGCCGCCACCAGGGCCTGGCCGGCGACCTGCCCGCCGAAGACCCGTTGCAGCGACTCCTGCGGGCTGCGGCCGCGGAAGATGTTCACCTCGATCTGCTCCAGGTCGAGCAGGTCCACGAGTCTCTCGGCGGGGTTGGTCACCTCATGCTCCTTCGGATGTCTCCACGGGGATGCCCCCAGGCGATGCCCACGAGGGGTGCCTGCGAGCGATGCCTACGAGGGGTGCCTACAGCTGTCCGACCGAGGTCACCCGCACGACCGCCCGGCCCTCCTCGTCCGAGGCCGCCAGGTCCACCTCCGCGCTGATGCCCCAGTCATGGTCACCGTTCGGGTCGGCGAAGGTCTGCCGGACGCGCCAGAGCCCGTGCTCCGCGTCCTCCTCGATGGCGAGCAGCTTCGGGCCCCGGGCGTCCGGACCGGTGCCCAGGTCCTCGTACTCGTCCCAGTACCCGTCCATCGCCTCGCCCCACGCGTCGGCGTCCCAGCCGGACTCCCCGTCCAGCTCGCCGAGCGCGTCCACGTTGTCCAGCGCCGCCAGCTCCACCCGGCGGAACATCGCGTTGCGCACCAGGACCCGGAAGGCGCGGGCGTTCGCCGTGACCGGCTTGACCTGGTCGGCCTTCTCCTGGGCCTCCTCGGCCGTCTGGACCTCCGGGTTCGCCAGCTGCTCCCACTCGTCGAGCAGCGAGGAGTCCACCTGGCGCACCATCTCGCCCAGCCACTCGATCAGGTCCTGGAGGTCCTCGGTCTTCAGGTCGTCCGGGATCGTGTGGTCCAGCGCCTTGTACGCGCTCGCCAGGTAGCGCAGCACGATGCCCTCGGTCCGCGCCAGCTCGTACCAGGAGGTGAACTCCGTGAAGGACAGCGCCCGTTCGTACATGTCACGGATGACGGACTTCGGCGAGACCGGGTGGTCGCCGACCCACGGGTGCGACTTCCGGTAGACGTTGTACGCGTGCCAGAGCAGCTCCTCCAGCGGCTTCGGGTACGAGATCTCCTGGAGCCGCTCCATGCGCTCCTCGTACTCGACGCCGTCCGCCTTCATCTGGCCGACCGCCTCGCCGCGCGCCTTGTTCTGCATGGCGGCGAGGATCTGGCGGGGGTCGTCGAGGGTCGACTCGACCACCGAGACCATGTCCAGGGCGTAGGAGGGGGACTCCGGGTCCAGCAGGTCGAACGCGGCCAGCGCGAAGGTGGACAGCGGCTGGTTCAGCGCGAAGTCCTGCTGGAGGTCGACCGTGAGCCGGATCGTGCGGCCCTCGGCGTCCGGGGTGTCCAGCTGCTCCACCACGCCGCCGTCCAGCAGCGAGCGGTAGATCGCGATGGCCCGGCGGATGTGCCGCAGCTGGTTGCGGCGCGGCTCGTGGTTGTCCTCCAGGAGCTTGCGCATCGCCTCGAAGGCGTTCCCCGGCCGGGCGATCACGGACAGCAGCATGATGTTCGTGACCTTGAAGCGCGAGGTCAGCGGCTCCGGCTCGGAGTCGATCAGCTTCTCGAAGGTGGTGTCGCTCCAGGCGACGAAGCCCTCGGGGGCCTTCTTGCGGACCACCTTGCGGCGCTTCTTCGGGTCGTCGCCGGCCTTGGCGAGCGCCTTCTCGTTCTCGATGACGTGCTCGGGCGCCTGCGCGACCACGAAGCCCGCGGTGTCGAAGCCGGCCCGGCCGGCCCGGCCCGCGATCTGGTGGAACTCCCGCGCCCGGAGCGTCCGCACCCGGTTGCCGTCGTACTTGGTCAGCGCCGTGAACAGCACCGTGCGGATGGGCACGTTGACGCCCACGCCGAGGGTGTCCGTCCCGCAGATCACCTTCAGCAGACCCGCCTGCGCCAGCTTCTCGACCAGCCGCCGGTACTTGGGCAGCATGCCGGCGTGGTGCACGCCGATGCCGTGCCGCACGTAGCGCGAGAGGTTCTGGCCGAACTTGGTGGTGAACCGGAAGTTGCCGATCAGCTCGGCGATCTTGTCCTTCTCCTCGCGCGAGCACATGTTGATGCTCATCAGCGACTGCGCCCGCTCCACGGCCTGCGCCTGGGTGAAGTGGACGATGTAGACCGGTGCCTGCCGGGTCTCCAGGAGCTCGGTGATGGTGTCGGTGATCGGCGTGAGCCGGTACTCGTAGGAGAGCGGCACGGGCCGCGTCGCCGAGCGGACCACCGAGGTCGGCCGCCCGGTCCGCCGGGTCAGGTCCTTCTCGAACATCGACACGTCGCCGAGGGTGGCCGACATCAGGATGAACTGGGCCTGCGGCAGTTCGAGGATCGGGATCTGCCAGGCCCAGCCGCGGTCCTGCTCCGCGTAGAAGTGGAACTCGTCCATCACGACCTGGCCGATGTCGGCGTCCTTGCCGTCCCGCAGCGCGATCGAGGCGAGCACCTCGGCGGTGCAGCAGATGACGGGGGCGTCCGCGTTCACCGAGGCGTCGCCGGTGAGCATGCCGACGTTCTCGGTGCCGAAGATCTTGCACAGGTCGAAGAACTTCTCCGACACCAGCGCCTTGATCGGCGCCGTGTAGAAGGTCACCTGGTCATTGGCCAGGGCCGTGAAGTGCGCCCCCGCCGCGACCAGCGACTTTCCCGAGCCGGTCGGGGTGGAGAGGATCACGTTCGCCCCGGAGACCACCTCGATCAGCGCCTCCTCCTGAGCCGGGTAGAGCGTGATGCCCTGGTCCTCCGCCCATGAGGAGAAAGCCTCGAAAAGGGCGTCGGGGTCGGCGGTCGGCGGGAGCTGATCGATAAGGGTCACGCCCCCATCTTGCCTGGATTCCGTTCGGATGAGGGAACCGGCCACCGGAAGGAAGATCACGGAGGATAGGCTGGCCCGTCGACCGGTCGCGCGACCGGTCGGCCGACCGTGCGTCAACTGGGCGCCGGCGTACGAGGAAACGGGGCGGGCACGACCATGATGGGACCGGCGCACTCGCTGTCCGGCGCAGCGGCCTGGCTGGGTGTCGGGGCGGCCGCGGCGGCGCTCGACCACCCGATGCCGTGGCCGGTTCTGGTCGTCGGCGCGCTCATCTGCGCGGGCGCTGCCCTCGCCCCCGACCTCGACCACAAGTCGGCCACCATCTCGCGCGCCTTCGGACCCGTCTCCCGCGGCCTGTGCGAGGTCGTCGACAAGCTCTCGTACGCCGTCTACAAGGCCACCCGCTCCTCCGCCGACCCGCGCAGGTCCGGCGGCCACCGCACCCTCACCCACACCTGGCTGTGGGCGGTCCTGATCGGCGCCGGCTGCTCCGTGGCCGCGGTCACCGGCGGCCGCTGGGCGGTCCTGGCGATCCTCTTCGTGCACCTGGTCCTCGCGGTGGAGGGCCTGCTGTGGCGGGCCGCCCGGATGTCCAGCGACATCCTGGTGTGGCTGCTCGGCGCCACCAGCGCCTGGATCCTCGCCGGGGTCCTCGACCAGCCCGGCAACGGCGCGGCGTGGCTGTTCACCGAGCCCGGCCAGGAGTACCTGTGGCTCGGCCTGCCGATCGTGCTGGGCGCCCTCGTCCACGACATCGGCGACGCCCTGACCGTCTCCGGCTGCCCGATCCTGTGGCCCATCCCGGTGGGCCGCAAGCGCTGGTACCCGATCGGCCCGCCGAAGGCCCTGCGCTTCCGCGCCGGCAGCTGGGTCGAGCTGAAGGTCCTGATGCCGGTCTTCATGCTGCTCGGCGGGGTGGGCGGGGCCTCGGCCCTCGGCTTCCTGTAGCGGTTCCGTCAGCCGTTCCGCCCCTGGGCCGAGGTACGCGGAAGGGGCCGCCCCGGTTCGACCGGGGCGGCCCCTTCGCGCTGTGCACGCCGAGCGGGCCCGGCGCGCCCGGCGTGCGCCTATCCGTGCCAGGAGCGCCACAGGGCCGCGTACGCCCCGTCCGCCGTCACCAGCTCGTCGTGGCTGCCCAGCTCGCTGATCCGGCCGCCCTCGACCACCGCGATCAGGTCGGCGTCGTGCGCCGTGTGCAGCCGGTGCGCGATGGCGATCACCGTGCGGCCGTCCAGCACCCGGGCCAGCGAGCGCTCCAGGTGGCGGGCCGCCCGCGGGTCCAGCAGCGAGGTCGCCTCGTCCAGGACCAGCGTGTGCGGGTCGGCCAGGACGAGCCGGGCGAGCGCGACCTGCTGGGCCTGGGCCGGGGTGAGGGCCAGGCCGCCCGAGCCGACCTCGGTGTCGAGGCCCGCGTCGAGGGCCCGCGCCCAGCCGTCGGCGTCGACCGCGCCGAGCGCCTCCCACAGCTCCGCCTCCTCGGCGCCCGGCCGCGCCAGCCGCAGGTTGTCGCGGAGCGAGCCGACGAAGACGTGGTGCTCCTGGTTGACCAGGGCCACGTGCTCGCGGACCCGCTCGGCGGGCATCCGGGCCAGCTCCGCGGAGCCGAGGGTGACGCTCCCGGAACGCGGCGCGTAGATGCCCGCGAGCAGCCGGCCGAGCGTCGACTTGCCGGCCCCCGAGGGACCGACCAGGGCGAGCCGGGTGCCCGGGGCGACGTCCATCGACACCCGGTGCAGCACGTCCACGCCCTCGCGGTAGCCGAAGCGCACCTCGTCGGCGCGGACCGCCCGCCCCTCCGGGCGCACCGTCCCGTCCCCGGCCTCCGGCTCGATCTCCCGGACGCCCACGAGCCGGCCCAGCGACACCTGGGCGACCTGGAGCTCGTCGTACCAGCGCAGGACGATGCCGATCGGGTCGACCAGCATCTGCGCCAGCAGCGCGCCCGTGGTCAGCTGCCCCACGTCCATCCAGCCCTGGAAGACGAACACCCCGCCGACCAGCAGTACGGACGCGATCACGATCGTGTGCGTGAGGTCGACGACCGGGAAGAGCACCGAGCGCAGGTAGAGCGTGTAGCGCTCCCAGCGCGTCCACTCCCGGATCCGCTGGTCCGAGAGGTCGATCCGGCGCTTGCCGAGGCGGTGCGCCTCGATCGTGCGGCCCGCGTCCACGGTCTCCGCGAGGGCCGCGGCCACGGCCGCGTACCCGGCGGCCTCCGAGCGGTACGCCGAGGGCGCCCGGCGGAAGTACCAGCGGCAGCCGACGATCAGCAGCGGCGCCGCGCACACCAGCGCGAGCGCCAGCGGCGGGGCGGTCACCGCGAGACCGCCGATCAGCAGTCCCGCCCACACCACACCGACGACGAGCTGCGGCACGGCCTCGCGCATCGCGTTGGCGAGCCGGTCGATGTCGGTGGTGATCCGGGACAGCAGGTCGCCGGTCCCGGCCCGCTCCAGGACACCCGGCGGCAGGGCCACCGAGCGCACGAGGAAGTCCTCGCGCAGATCGGCCAGCATCTCCTCGCCGAGCATCGCGCCGCGCAGCCGCACCAGCCGGGTGAAGACCGTCTGGATCAGCAGCGCGACCGCGAACAGGGCCGCCGTGCGCTCCAGGTGCAGCTCGCGGGCGCCGTCCGTCAGCCGCTCGACGACCGAGCCGAGCAGATAGGGACCGGCCATCGAGGCGATCACCGCGATCGCGTTGACCCCGACGAGCAGGGCGAACGCCCCGCGATGGCGGCGCAGCAGGTCCCGGACGTACGTCCGCACCGTCGCCGAGCCGCCCACCGGCAGCGTCGTCGCCGACTGGGGTGCCGCCGGGTCGTACTCCGGGGGCGCCAGGCCGATCATGCCGACTCTCCTTCCAGCTCTTCTTCCAGCTTTTCCGCCAGCACGTCGTCGAGGTCCCCGAGCCGCCGCGGCCCGCCGTCGAGGGCGTGCCCGGCAGGCTCGTCGCGCTCGTCGTCCGTCTCGCGGGTCACGACGGCCCGGTAGCGGGGCTCGTCGGCCAGCAGTTCGCGGTGGGTGCCGACCGCGACCGCCGCGCCCTCGTGGACCAGGACCACCCGGTCGGCGAGGTCCAGCAGCAGCGGCGAGGAGGCCAGCACCACGGTCGTGCGGCCCGCGCGCAGCCGCTTGATCCCGTCGGCCACCCGGGACTCGGTGTGGGAGTCCACCGCCGAGGTCGGCTCGTCCAGGACCAGCACCTCCGGGTCGGTGACCAGGGAGCGGGCCAGGGCGAGCCGCTGCCGCTGTCCGCCGGAGAGCGACCGGCCGCGCTCGGTGATCCGGGTGCGCATCGGGTCGCCGCCGGTGTCGACGGAGGCCTGGGCCAGGGCGTCCAGGACGTCCCCGCACTGGGCCGCCTCCAGGGCCGCCCGCGCCGCGACCGCCCCCGAGGACGGCACGTCCAGCAGCTCCCGCAGCGTGCCCGAGAGCAGCACCGGGTCCTTGTCCTGGACCAGGACCGCCGTGCGGGCCGCGTCGAGCGTCAGCTCGTCGAGGGCGACCCCGCCGAGCAGCACCGAGGCGTGGTCCTCGCCCGGCTCCGGCGGATGACCGCCGAAGCGGTCCGCGAGCCGTCCCGCCAGGTCCGGGTCCCCCGCACACCACCGCGGTGAACCGGCCCGCCGGGGCGAGCACCCCGGTGACCGGGTCGTACAGGTCGCCCGCGGGCAGCTCCTCGGCGTCCCGCGCGGGGGCGGGGGCCGTCGTGGTGCGCGACAGGGCGAGCACCCGGGCGGCGCGCTTCGCGGACGGGCGCGAGAAGGAGTACGCCATCGCGATCTCCTCGAAGGTGCGCAGCGCGTGATGGGTGAGCGCCACCGCCCCGTAGACGGTGACCAGTTCGCCCACCGAGATCCGCCCGTCCAGTGCCAGCCGCGCGCCGTACACCACGACCGTGAGCATCAGCAGTCCGGGCAGCAGCACCTGGACGGCCGCGATGACCGCCCACATCCGGGCGCTGTGCACGGCGGCCTCGCGCACCTCCTGGGAGGCGGCCCGGTAGCGGCCGAGGAACAGCTCCTCGCCGCCGATGCCGCGCAGCACGCGCAGCCCGGCCACGGTGTCGGAGGCCAGCTCGGTGGCCCGGCCCGCCTTCTCGCGCTGCACGTCGGCCCGGCGGGTGGCGCGGGGGAGCAGGGGCAGCGCGGCGAGCGCGAGGACCGGGACGCCCAGCGCGACGACCACGCCGAGGTCCGGCTGGTAGAGCACGAGCCCGACGCAGACGACGACCAGGCTGACGGCCGCCGCGGCGAACCGGGAGGCGGCCTCCACGAACCAGCCGATCTTCTCGACGTCGCCGGTCGACACGGCCACGACCTCGCCCGCCGCGACCCGCCGGGTCAGCAGCGAGCCGAGTTCGGCGGTCTTGCGGGAGAGCAGCTGCTGGACCCGGGCGGCGGCCGTGATCCAGTTGGTCACGGCGACCCGGTGGGCCATCGTGTCGCCGGCCGCGATCGCGCAGCCGAGCAGGGCGAGCAGCCCCACGCCCAGCGCCAGCCGGCCGCCGTCGCGGTCCACGACCGCCTGGACGGCGAGGCCGACGCCGATCGGCAGCCCGGCGATGCCCAGTTGGAACAGCAGGCCCCAGAGCAGGCACTTCACCTGCCCGCCGAGCTGCTGACGGCCGAGCCAGAGGAGGAACCTGCCGCCCGACCGGACGTCCGGGACCCCTGGGTCGGCATACGGTAGATCGCGAATCTGCATGATGTCCCAAGCGCCTTCGACCGGTGTCTCTCACCGGTCCTGTCCGGTGACTCCCACCGGTCCTGTGGTGTCCCGCATCCTGTGATGTCCCGAACCCACCAAGGCTCGCTCCACGGCCCACCGCTCGGCAATCGGTTTTCCTGCGCACCGCTTTCGGCACCTTCGAGACAGAACCCGCCAAGCCCGGCCCACGCCCTCTGGACCGGGCGCCGGAACCCGCGCTTCACTCCGGTCCCATGAGACAACGGAAGATCATGAGCATGATCGGCGGCCTCACCCTCGCCGCGGGTCTGCTGCTCGCCGCCCCGGCGGCGCACGCGGCGGACGACCCCGCCACCCCGCCTGCCGAGTTCACCACCGACTGGCACGATCCCGTGACCGCCGCCCCGCCCGTCACCACCCCCGGCACCCCCAGCTGCCAGGTGACCCTCGCCGAGGCGCAGTTCCGCGACTTCACCCCGTACCGCGGGAGTTACACCCCGCCCAGGGAGTGCGGCACCCGCTGGAACAAGGTCGTCCTGCGCCTGGAAGGGAAGGTGAAGGGGCGTCAGTACGACCGCCTCGGGCACCTCTCCGTCGGCGGCGTGGAGATCTTCCGCACCTCCACCCCGCAGCCCTCGCCCGACGGCATCGCCTGGTCGGTCGAGAAGGACGTGACCCGCTACCGCGAGGTCCTCAGCCGCCCCCAGCCCGTCGAGATGCTCATCGGCAACGTCGTCAACGACACGTACACCGGGGTCTTCGACGTCCGCGTCACCCTCACCTTCCACACCGCCGAGGGCCCGGTGAAGCCCGCCGCCGGCACCCCCGACCGGATCCTGCCGCTGACCGGCGCGACCCTCACCACCCCGCGCAACACCGAGCGCGTCCTCGCCGAGGTGTACGCCACGGGCTCGGGCGGCGGCTGCGAGGAGTACTGGTACCTCACCGTCCCCGACGCCGCGCCCTACTCCTGCAAGGCCGCCGACGGCCCGTACCGCGAGGTGCGGATCGCCGTCGACGGACGGCTCGCCGGCATCGCCGCGCCGTTCCCGACCGTCTGGACCGGAGGCTGGTCCAACCCCTTCCTCTGGTACGTCACCCCCGCCCCGCGCGCCTTCGACATCCAGCCGGTCGTCTACGACCTCACCCCCTTCGCCGCGCTCCTCAACGACGGCCGCCCGCACCGGGTGGAGGTCTCCGTGGCGGGCGTCCCCGCCGGGCAGACCGGCTGGGGCACGCCCGCCAACCTGCTGCTGTGGCAGGACGAGGGCAGCGCCGTCGTCACCGGAGGCCTCGACCGGCACGAGGAGGGCGCCCCGCGCGGCTCCGCCGTGTACACGGCCGGCGCACCGGCCCGGCTGGACACCACCGGCGGGCACACCCTCACCGTCGCCGGCCACCTGAACACCTCGCACGGCCGGGTCTCCACCACTGTCGCCCGCACCCTCGACCACCGCTCCGCCCACCGCTGGGGCGCGGACGAGAACCCCGACGCGCTCACCGCGTACTGGACCGACGACGAGACGGTGACCGTCGGCCGGACCGTCACCCGCACCCACCGCACGTACACCATGGACGGCGAGACCACCGTCGGCGCCGGCGACCGGCTGCGGACCGTGCTCACCCTCGGCGACCGGGCGGCCGTCACCGTCGAGCGGAACGGGAAGCGGCTGTCCTGGTCCCGCCTCGACGACACGTACACCGGCGACGCCACCTACACCACCGGCGTCCCCCGCGACCAGCGGCACGCGGTCGGCACCAGCGCCGAGCGCTACCGCCTGTACGGCTCCGACGGCTGCCACGACCGCTCGCTCAGGACCGTCCAGGGCACCCTCGTGGAGGACCTGCGGCGTTGCTGAGCGGATGCGGTCCGGCGCCCGACCGGTGATCCTGGACGGGAGCACAGCCCGCCAAGGAGGCTCGGATGAGCGTGATGGACAAGCTCAAGCAGATGCTGAAGGGTCACGAGGACAAGGCCGGTCAGGGCATCGACAAGGCCGGTGACTTCGTCGACGAGAAGACCCAGGGCAAGTACAGCGGCCACGTCGACACCGCCCAGGAGAGGCTGAAGGACCAACTGGGCACCGACCGGCCCCAGGACCCGCCGCCGCAGTAGCCCCCGGCAGGCACGTGCGGCGGAGTCCGTGCGCCGCGGGGACGGGAGGACCCGCCCCCGCGGCGCACGGCGTCCCGGTCACGGGCGGGTGGCCCGCTCCAGCTCCATGAGGGCGGAGTGGTAGCTGCGGCCCGTGGCGCGGTCCATGCCGATCTCGCACATCCGGTTCGCCGACAGGTGCGCGTCGAACGGCCGGGCCGTCACCTCGGCCGCCTCCCGGGCCGTCGCCGACGCGGTGAGCTCCGGGTGCAGCATGCCCCGGTCGCCCGCGAAGGCGCAGCAGCCGGCGTCCTGCGGCACGACCACCTCCTCCGCGCACGCCCCGGCGAGCACCGACAGCCGGTCCTCGTCGCCCAGGTGCCGCATGGAACAGGTCGGGTGCACGACCGCCGACCCGACCCGGCGGCGCACGTCCAGCCGGGGCAGCAGCTCGTCCGCCGCCCACACCAGCGAGTCGAGGAAGGTCAGTTCGGCGTGCAGCTGCCGGTTGTCGTCGGTCAGGTACGGCACCACCTCGTGGGCGATGCCGAGCGTGCACGACGAGGCGTCCACCACCAGCGGAAGGCGCCCGCCCGCCGTCCAGCCCCAGGCCGCCTCCACGATCCGGTTGGCCATCACCTCGTTGCCCCGCTCGTATCCCTTGGAGTGCCAGATCGTCGCGCAGCAGGTCCCGGCGACGTCCTCGGGGATCCACACCGGGCGCCCGGCCCGCGCCGAGAGCGCCACCACGGCCTCCGGCAGCGACGGGCCCCGGTAGCCGTCCGGATTGCCGAAGATCCGGTTCACGCACGCCGGGTAGTAGACCGCGACCGCCGCCGGCCGGTGCGTGCGCGGGAGCCGGCGCGGAGCCGCGCCCGGGATCTCCGGCAGCCACTCCGGTACGAGGTCGGGCCGCACCGCCTTGCGCGCGAGCCCCGTCACGGAGCCGAGCAGCCGGTCGCCGATCCGCTCGGCGGCCCCCACCGAGAGCCGGGCCGCGGCCTCCACGGCGCGGAAGTGCTCCGCGGCGAGCGCGGCGATCCGCTCCTCGCGCGGCGAGTGCCGCTCGTGCCGGAACTCCTTCATCAGCGCGCCCGTGTCGATCCCGACGGGGCAGGCCAGCTTGCAGGTGGAGTCGCCCGCGCAGGTGTCGACGGCGTCGTACCCGTACGACTCCAGGAGACTCGTCTCGACCGGGGCGCCGTCCGCCTGCCGCATCATCTCCCGCCGGAGCACGATCCGCTGGCGCGGAGTGGTCGTCAGGTCGTGGCTCGGGCAGGTGGGTTCGCAGAAGCCGCACTCGATGCACGGGTCGGCGATCGGCTCCACCGTCGGGATGGTCTTGAGGCCGCGCAGGTGGGCCTGCGGGTCGCGGTCGAGGACGATCCGGGGGGCGAGCACCCCGTCCGGGTCGATGACCTCCTTGGTCCGCCACATCAGCTCCGTCGCCCTGGGCCCCCACTCCAGCTCCAGGAAGGGCGCGATGTTGCGGCCGGTGGCGTGCTCGGCCTTCAGCGAGCCGTCGAAGCGCTCCACGGTCAGCTTGCAGAAGTCGTCCATGAAGGCCGCGTAGCGCTCGACGTCGGCGGGGTCGCCGGCGTCGAAGGCGAGCAGGAAGTGCAGGTTGCCGTGGGCGGCGTGACCGGCGACGGCCGCGTCGAAGCCGTGCCGCGACTGGAGTTCGAGGAGCTCGGCGCAGGCCTCGGCGAGCCGGGCCGGCGGCACCGCGAAGTCCTCGGTGATCAGCGTCGTCCCGGAGGGGCGCGAGCCGCCGACCGCGGTCACGAAGGCCTTGCGGGCCTTCCAGTAGCCGGAGATCGTCCCGGCGTCCCGGGTGAAGGCGTTGGTCACGGAGCCGACCGGGGCGACCAGGTCGAGCCCGGCCAGCACCCCGGCCGCCGCTTCCTCGTACGCCAACTGCCCGGCCTCGTCCGGCGCGCGGAACTCGACGAGCAGCGCGGCCGTCTCCTTGGGCAGCTCCGCCCAGTCGGCGGGCACCCCGGGCACCTTCACCGAGGCCCGCAGGGTGTTGCCGTCCATCAGCTCGACGGCCAGTGCCCCCGCGTCGTTGAAGAGGGGCACGGCCGCCGCGGCGGCCGGCAGGGACGGGAAGAAGAGCAGTGCCGTGCTGACCTTCCGGTCCAGCGGCAGGGTGTCGAAGACGACCTCGGAGATGAAGCCGAACGTGCCCTCGGAGCCCACCATCAGGCCGCGCAGGATCCCGACCGGGGTGTCCGCGTCGAGGAAGGCGTCCAGGCGGTAGCCGTTGGTGTTCTTGATGGCGTACTTGGCGCGGATCCGGGCCGTCAGCTCCGGGTCCGCCTCGATGTCCGCCTTCAGTCCGAGCAGCCCGGCGCACAGCCGAGGCTCGGCCCGGGCCAGCTCCTCGTCGGCGGCCGGGTCGGCGGTGTCGACGACGGTGCCGCTCGGCAGGACGAAGGTGAGGGAGGCGACCGTGCGGTACGAGTTCCGGGTCGTTCCCGCGGTCATCCCGGAGGCGTTGTTGGCGACGACGCCGCCGATCGTGCAGGCGATCGCGCTCGCCGGGTCGGGGCCGAGCACCCGCCCGTACGGCGCCAGGGCCGCGTTGGCCCGGACGACCGTGGTCCCGGGCAGGATCCGGGCCCGGGCGCCGCCGTCCAGGACCTCGACGCCCGCCCAGTGGCGGCGCACGTCGACCAGGATGTCCTCGCCCTGCGCCTGCCCGTTGAGGCTGGTCCCGGCCGCCCGGAACACCACCTCGCGGCCCTTGCCGTGCGCGTACGAGAGGACGGCGGACACGTCGTCGATGTCCTCGGCGACCACCACGACCTGCGGCACGAAACGGTAGGGGCTCGCGTCGGAGGCGTACCGCACCAGGTCCGAGATCTTCGAGAGCACCTTGCCGGGGCCGAGGACGGCGGTCAGCTCCTCCCGCAGGTGCTTCGGCGTGCCACGGGCCTGGAGGTCCGGCACCCGGTCGGGCGCCGCCCGCCGAGGCGTTCCGGCTCGCAGGGCCTGCGGGTTCGGCTCCAGTACGGGCATGGCCAGGGCTCCCCTCCGGCGCGGCCGGGCCCCGGTCTCAGCAGGCGCGCCCCGGACCGCGGTCGACCAGGGCGGACAGCAGACCTCCGAGCACCTCGCGCTGTTCGACGGTCAGTGGGGCCAGCATGTCCTCTGCGGCGGCGCGGCGCGCGCTGCGCAGCTCCCTCAGCGTGTCGCGGCCGGTGTCGGTGAGCTCGATCCGCACCACCCGGCGATTGCTCGGATCGGGCACCCTGCGCACCCGCCCGGCCGCCTCCAGGCCGTCGACGAGGCTGGTCACGGCCCTGGGCACGACTTCGAGCCGGGCCGCGAGGTCCGCCATCCGGGGCGGCTCCTCGTAGTGCGCGACGGTCCGCAGCAGGCGGAACTGGGCGGGCGTGATGCCGACCGGCTCCATGTACCCCTTGTGCGCCCGCTGCAGCCGGCGGGTCAGGCGGAGCAGCTGCTCCGCGAGGAGGCCGTCGGGGTCGGGGGCGCGGTCCGGGGTGCTCATGCGGGAATGATATCAGGAGAAAGTTCATTGTGAGTATAGGTAACAATGAGCTATGCTCCGCATGTGGTCGACTGGAGTCGACTGAGCCCGTCCCCGTCCCCGTCCCCTCACTTTCCTGTCCCCCCGCTTCCCCGCCCCTCCCCGCACCGGCACCCGCCGCCGCACCCGAATCCTCGTAGGAGCCCATGCATCCGCACGACGAGTCCACCTGGACGCCTCCCTCCCGTGAACCCGGCCGCCCCGAGGAGCCCGCGCAGCTGCGGCGCATCCTGCGGCTCTTCCGCCCCTACCGGGGCCGTCTCGCCGTCGTCGGCCTGCTGGTCGGCGCGTCGTCCCTCGTCTCCATCGCCTCGCCCTTCCTCCTGAAGGAGATCCTGGACACCGCGATCCCGCAGGGGCGCACCGGGCTGCTCAGCCTGCTCGCGCTCGGCATGATCGTCACCGCCGTGACCTCGGGCGTCTTCGGCGTGCTCCAGACCCTGATCTCCACCACCGTCGGCCAGCGCGTCATGCACGACCTGCGCACCGCGGTCTACGCCCAGCTCCAGCGAATGCCGCTGGCCTTCTTCACCCGCACCCGCACCGGTGAGGTCCAGTCCCGGATCGCCAACGACATCGGCGGCATGCAGGCGACGGTCACCTCGACCGCCACCTCCCTGGTCTCCAACCTCACCGCCGTCGTCGCCACCGTCGTCGCCATGCTGGCGCTCGACTGGCGGCTCACCCTCGTCTCCCTGCTCCTGCTCCCGGTCTTCGTCTGGGTCAGCCGCCGGGTCGGGCGCGAGCGCAAGCGGATCACCACCCAGCGGCAGAAGCAGATGGCCGCCATGGCGGCGACCGTCACCGAATCCCTCTCCGTCAGCGGCATCCTGCTCGGCCGCACCATGGGCCGCGCCGACTCGCTGACGCGGTCCTTCGCCGCGGAGTCCGAGCGCCTCGTCGACCTCGAAGTGCGCTCCTCCATGGCCGGCCGCTGGCGGATGTCCGTCATCGGCATCGTCATGGCCGCCATGCCCGCCCTCATCTACTGGGCCGCGGGCCTCGCCCTCCAGGCCGGCGGCCCCGCCGTCTCCCTCGGCACCCTCGTCGCCTTCGTCTCCCTCCAGCAGGGCCTGTTCCGGCCCGCCGTGAGCCTGCTGTCGACCGGCGTGCAGATCCAGACCTCGCTCGCCCTGTTCCAGCGCATCTTCGAGTACCTCGACCTGCCGGTCGAGATCACCGAGCCCGCCGAGCCCGTCCGCCCGGCGAAGATCGCCGGCGAGGTGGTCTTCGAGAAGGTCGGCTTCCGCTACGACCCCGAGGGCGAGGGCCGCCCCACCCTCGACTCCATCGACCTCACCGTCCCCGCCGGCGGCAGCCTCGCCGTGGTCGGCCCCACCGGCTCCGGCAAGTCCACCCTCAGCTACCTGGTGCCCCGCCTGTACGACGTGACCGAGGGCCGCGTCACCCTCGACGGCACCGACGTGCGCGACCTCGGCTTCGACACCCTCGCCGAGGCCGTCGGCGTGGTCTCCCAGGAGACCCACCTCTTCCACGCCTCCGTCGCGGACAACCTGCGCTTCGCCAAGCCCGACGCCACCGACGCGGAGATCGAGGCCGCCGCGCGCGCCGCCCAGATCCACGACCACATCGCCTCGCTGCCCGAGGGGTACGAGACCCTCGTCGGCGAGCGCGGCTACCGCTTCTCCGGCGGCGAGAAGCAGCGCCTGGCCATCGCCCGCACCATCCTGCGCGACCCGCCGGTGCTCATCCTCGACGAGGCGACCAGCGCCCTCGACACCCGTACCGAGCACGCGGTCCAGCAGGCCATCGACGCGCTCTCCGCGGGCCGCACCACCATCACCATCGCCCACCGGCTCTCCACCGTCCGCGACGCCGACCAGATCGTCGTCCTGGAGGACGGGCGGATCGCCGAGCGCGGCACCCATGACGAACTCCTCGCCCGGGACGGGCGGTACGCGGCACTGGTCCGTCGGGACGAACACGCGAACGTGGGAGCGGTTGTTCCCCAGAACGTGTGATCGTGCTGCTTTTCGTTGCCCAACTCCCGTACGGCGTCGGATGATTACGGAGCGCGAACGGCGGGCTGCAGACCGCGACCGCGCAGTCCCACAGAAAGCTCTGTACGAGGAGAAGCACCACCATGAACGTCATCACCCACCTGCTCGCCGGCGTCCTCCACTTCCTGGGCTGGCTCGTCTGACCCTCACGCCCGGCAGGAAAGCGGCGCCGTCGGTCCCCCGTCCCAGGGGACCGGCGGCGCCGCCGTGTGTCCGGCGCTCCCCGGATTCGCGCGCGCACCGGGTTAGCGTGCGCCCATGACGTACCGGTCCTGGCAGCCCGAGCGCCGTCGCCGCCGCCGCACCCGCCTGACCCGGCGCGGCCGCCTCGCGCTGCTCCTCGGCGCCGTCCTCGCCGTCGCCGCCGCGATCACCGTGCCCCTGCTGCTGGGCGGGGAGGAGCGGCCCGCGCCCGAGAAGCGGCGCACCCTGCTCATCCCGGAGGGCTGGCGGGCCGGAGAGGTGTACGCGGCCGTCGACCGCTCCCTCGGCCTGCCGCAGGGCACGACCCGCGCGGCCGCCGGGGCCCGGGCCACCGGGCTGGCCCTGCCGCCCGCGGCGGCGGGCAATCCGGAGGGCTATCTCTTCCCCGCCACGTATCCGGTGGTGAAGGCCACGACCCCGCAGGGCCTGCTCCGCTACATGGTCGACACGGCGGGCAGGCGCTTCGCCGGCGAGCGCATCACCGAGGGCGCCCGGCGGCACGGCATGAGCGTCCACCAGACCGTGATCATCGCGAGCATCGTGCAGGCGGAGGCCGACAGCGCGGCGGACATGGGCAGGGTGGCGCGGGTCGTCTACAACCGGCTCGGCCGGGGCATGGCGCTCCAGATGGACTCCACGATCAACTACGCCCTGGGGCGGGACACCGTGGACACCACCCACCAGGACACCCGCATCGACAGCCCCTTCAACACCTACGAGCGCCGGGGCCTGCCCCCGTCGCCCATCGGGAACCCGGGCGACGCGGCGATGACGGCGGCGATCGACCCGGCCGACGGCGACTGGCTCTACTTCGTGACCGTGAAGCCGGGCGACACCCGCTTCACCGCGAACTACGCCGAACACCAGGCGAACGTCGCCGAGTTCAACGCGCAGCGACGGGCCGCGGGGCGTTCCTGAGGAGCCGGCCGATCTCGGAGACGGCCGCCCGCCCGGCGCGGTTGGCGCCGATCGTCGAGGCCGAGGGGCCGTAGCCGACCAGGTGGACGCGCTCGTCGCGGACCGCCCTGGTGCCCTCGACCCGGATGCCGCCGCCCGCCTCGCGCAGCCGCAGCGGCGCCAGGTGGTCGATCGCGGCCCGGAAGCCGGTCGCCCACAGGAGCACGTCCGCCTCGACCGTCCGCCCGTCGTCCCAGGCCACCCCGGACGGGGTGATCCGGTCGAACATGGGCAGCCGGTCCAGGATCCCGCGCTCGCGGGCCGAGCGGACGGCGTCGTTGAGCGGGAGTCCGGTGACCGACACGACGCTCTGCGGGGGCAGTCCGCGGCGCACCCGGTCCTCGACCAGGGCGACCGCGGCCCGGCCCTCGACCTCGCCGAAGGGGCCCTCGCGGTAGACGGGCTCGCGCCGTGTGACCCAGGTGGTCTCCGCCGCGACCTCGGCGATCTCCATCAGGTGCTGGGTGCCCGAGGCGCCACCGCCGACGACGATCACCCGCTGCCCGGCGAAGGCCTCGGGACCGGGGTACTGCGCCGTGTGCAGCTGGCGGCCCCGGAAGGTCTCCTGTCCCGGGTAGCGCGGCCAGAACGGGCGGTCCCAGGTGCCGGTGGCGTTGATCAGCGCGCGCGTGGAGTACACGCCCTCGGAGGTCTCGACGCGCAGCCGCCCGCCCTCGCCCTCGCGCACCGCCGACACCTCGACCGGGCGGTGCACCCGCAGGCCGAAGCTCTCCTCGTAGTCGGCGAAGTAGGCGCCGATCACCTCGGCGGAGGGACGGGCGGGATCGGCCCCGGTCAGCTCCTTGCCGGGCAGGGCGTGCATCCCGTGGACCTTGCCGTAGGTGAGCGAGGGCCAGCGGAACTGCCAGGCGCCGCCCGGGCGCGGGGCGTGGTCGAGGACCACGAAGTCCCGGTCGGGCTCGAACCCCGAGCGCCGCAGGTGGTAGGCGGCGGACAGGCCCGCCTGCCCGGCGCCGACGACGACCACGTCCACTGCGTGTACCCCGAAATCGTTCACGGTTCCACCAACCGTGGGCGGGTCCGGCTTCTTCCCGCCCCACCCACGGGGACGGCACGGAGCTGCCCGCACCGGCGGCACGGAGCTGCCCGCACCCCGCACCGACGGTGCGGAACTACCGCCCGCCACCGCCCGTCACGAGCAGCGGCGCCCCGCCCGGCGCGGAGGCGGGGCGGCCGTTCGCCGCCGGGACGCCCCGCAGCGGCGAGTCGGGGACCGTCGGCAGCAGGCCGCGGGCCGCCAGCTCCGGGGTCACGCCCTCGCCGAACCAGTACGCCTCCTCCAGGTGCGGATAGCCCGACAGCACGAAGTGCTCGACGCCCAGGTCGTGGTACTCCTCGATCCGGTCGGCCACGTCCCTGTGGCTGCCCACCAGCGCCGTCCCGGCCCCGCCCCGTACCAGGCCCACGCCCGCCCACAGGTTCGGCGCGATCTCCAGCCGGTCCCGGTCGAGCGTGCCGCCGCCGTGCAGCGCCAGCATCCGCTGCTGGCCCACCGACTCGCTGCGGCCCAGCGCCGCCTGGGCCGTTGCCACCGTTTCCGGATCGAGGTCGGCGAGCAGCCGCTCGGCCGTCGCCCACGCCTCGCGCGAGGAGTCGCGGGAGATGGTGTGCAGCCGGATGCCGAAACGCACCTCGCGGCCCCGCGCCTCCGCGAGCCGCCGGATCCAGTCGATCTTCTCCTTCACCTGCCACGGCGGCTCGCCCCAGGTCAGATAGACGTCCGCGTGCTCGGCGGCGACCGGCCCGGCCGCCGCCGAGGAGCCGCCGAAGAAGATCTCCGGCAGCGGCTCCGGCGGCAGCGCGGTCAGCCCGCCCTCCACCTGGTAGTGGCCGCCCTCGAAGTCGTACGGCCGCCCGCCCCACACCCCGCGCACCACCCGCAGGAACTCGGCGGTCCGCTCGTAGCGCAGGTCGTGGTCGAGGAAGTCGCCGAAGCGCCGCTGCTCGGCCGAGTCGCCGCCGGTCACCACGTTGAGCAGCAGCCGGCCACGGGTGATCCGCTGGTACGTGGCGGCCATCTGGGCGGCGAGCACGGGGGAGATCGCCCCCGGCCGGAACGCCACCAGGAACTTGAGGCGTTCGGTGTGCTGGGCGAGGGCGACGGTGGTCAGCCAGGCGTCCTCGCACCAGGTCCCGGTCGGCGTGAGGACCGCCTCGAAGCCCAGCCGCTCGGCCGCCTTGGCGATCTGCGCCAGATACTCGATGTCCGGGGCCCGCACCCCGCTCGCGGCGCGCGTGCGGCCGATGCCGCCGTCGCCGTACACGTGCCGGTCGACGAGGGTGCGGCCGTCGCCGCCGGTCGGCAGGAACCAGTGGAGGTGGACGGTCATCGGGAGCTGCCCTTTCGGTAGCCGCGCCGGGTCGGCGGACGGCGGCGGGTGGTCGTCGAAGCGGGTGCCGACACGGTCGGCGAAGCGGTGGGGCAGCGGTCCGGAGGAACCGGCCGCTGCGCGGTCAGGCGGCCTGGGGTACGGGCACGCCCGCCCGCTCGCCGAGCTCGGCGAGCAGCCGGGTGCGCAGGGCGGCGAGCGCCGGGTCGGCGGGGGAGCGGGGCCGGCCGAGGGCGACCGGCACGTCGTACCCGATGCCGCCGTCCCGCATCACCAGCACCCGGTCGGCGAGGAGCAGCGCCTCGTCGACCTCGGAGGCGGCCAGGAGCACGGTGCGGCCGCGCCGCCGCGACGCCTCGCCCACCAGGCGCAGGGCCTTGACCCGGGCCGGAGCGTCGAGCCCCGCGAACGGCTCGTCGAGCAGCAGCAGATCGGACTCCCGCTCCACCGCCCCGGCCAGCGCGGCGCGTCGGGCGGGCCCCCGCCACACCCTCCGCCACGGCGCCGGGCGCGGCGCCTGGAGGACGACGGCGCGGCGCCGGGGTACGAGCACGGTGCCGCTGATCTCGCGGTCGAGCCCGGCGAGCGCCCGCAGCAGCGTCGACTTGCCGCAGCCGCTCCGCCCCACCAGTGCGGTGAACTCACCGGCCGGCAGGCTCAGATCGAGCCCGTCGAGCACGGTGCGCCCGTCGAAGGAGCGGGTCAGACCGCGGACGGTCACGGCCCGGGGAAGGTCGGTCGCCATGGGCGGCAGCCTTTCGAAGGTGCGAACGCCGACCCCGCACCACCGGCGGAGGGAAGACGTCGGGAAGACGCGCCGCCGCCCGCGGACGCGCACCGCGCAGGCGCCACGTCCGCGGCCGTCACCGCGTCGGAAAGGCCCGAGGGGCCGCAGAAAGAGAAGGGGAGGGCGTCAGCGGCCGCGACAACACGCGGCGGAGGCCACCCGCAGCAGGTCGATGTGACCGCGCGTGGTGAGCAGGGCTGTACGCAACATGGCGCGAACGTAGCGAGCCGTCCCGTACCGGGTCAACGGTGTCTCGGAGCGTGGACGCGCGATCCCGGCCCGTGAACGGCAGGATGACCCCATGCCCTTCAGCACCACGGTCCTCAGCCTCACCACCGGCTCCACGGAGACCGTCACCGACCTCACCCGCCACTGCGAGGACTTCCTCGCCCGCACCGCGCAGGGAGCCGACGGCCTCCTCAACCTCTTCGTCCCCCACGCGACCGCGGGCCTCGCCATCCTGGAGACCGGTGCCGGCAGCGACCACGACCTCCTCACCGCCCTCCACCACCTGCTCCCCGCCGACGACCGCTGGCAGCACCGCCACGGCTCCCCGGGCCACGGCCGCGACCACGTCCTCCCCGCCCTGGTCCCCCCCGCACGCGACCGTGCCGGTCCTCGGCGGCCGCCTGGAGCTCGGCACCTGGCAGTCGATCTGCCTGGTGGACACCAACCGGGACAATCCCCAGCGGGAGGTCCGGCTGTCGTTCCTCGGGTAGCCGGCCGGCCTCGGACAGCCCGGCATCGGGCTCTCACCCGGCCGGGGTGATGGTCACCTTCACGTGCTTCATGATCGGCTGGTCGCTCTGGGTGCTGTAGTCGTCCAGCGCGCACAGCACGTTCATCTCGGGCATGTAGCCGGCCGCGCAGCCGCGCGGGATGTCGTACGGGATGGCGAGATAGCCCTTGAGGTAGCGCTCGCTCCCGTCCCGGGCGGTGCTGGTGATGTCGACCGGGCCGAGGTCGGCGATGCCGCGCTCGCGCATGTCCGCCCGGTTCATGAAGACCAGCGTGCGCAGGTTCCTGATGCCGCGGTACCGGTCGTTGCCGGAGTAGATCGTGGTGTTCCACTGGTCGTGCGAGCGCATCGTGCCCAGCGCCAGGGTGCCGGGGGCGGGCACCACGTCCGGCAGGGCGGCGGCGGAGAACTCGGCGCGTCCGGAAGGGGTCAGGAAGACCAGCTCGCGGGCGGGCTGCCGGATGCGGAAGCCGAGCGGCAGCCGCACCCGCCGGTTGAAGTCCTCGAAGCCGTCGAGCGCGCGGGCCATCGTGTCCCGGATGCGGTCGTAGTCCTCGACGTACCACTCCCACGGGGTGGCGCTGTCGGGGAGCGCGGCGCGGGCCATGCCGGCGATGATGGCCGGTTCGGAGAGCAGGTGCGGCGACGCGGGCTTCTTCATGCCGATCGAGAGGTGCACCATGCTCATCGAGTCCTCGACCGAGGTGGACTGGACGCCCTTGCGCTGGTGGTCCTTCTCGGTCCGGCCGAGGCAGGGCAGGATCAACGCCCGCCGCCCGTGCACGACATGGCTGCGGTTCAGCTTGGTGCTCACCTGCACGGTGAGCTCGCAGGCCCGCAAGGCCTCGTACGTGTACGGGGTGTCGGGCGCGGCCAGGGCGAAGTTGCCGCCCATGCCGACGAAGACCCGCACGTCGCCGCGGTGCATCGCCTTGATGGTGCGCACGGTGTCCAGGCCGTGGTCCCGGGGCGGGTCGATCGCGCAGGCCTCGGCGAGCCGGTCCAGGAACTCCTCGCTCGGACGGTGGTCGATGCCGCAGGTGCGGTTGCCCTGCACGTTGCTGTGCCCGCGCACGGGGGAGGGGCCCGCGCCCTCCCGGCCGAGGTTGCCGCGGAGCAGCAGCAGGTTGACGATCTCCCGCACCGTGTCGACGCCGTGCTCGTGCTGGGTGACGCCGAGGCACCAGCTGACGATGGAGCGGTCGGCCTCGCCGTACACCCTGGCGGCCTTCAGGATGTCGGCCCGGCTCAGACCGGACTGGGTCTCCAGCTCCTCCCAGGGCGTGGCCTCGCACAGCGCGCGGTACTCCTCGAAGCCGGCGGTGTACCGCTCGATGAACTCCCGGTCCAGGGCCTTCGGGTCCGTGACCGACTGCTCCAGGACCGCCTTCGCCATGCCGCGCAGGAGCGCCATGTCGCCGCCGATGCGCGGCTGGAGGTCGAGGGTGCCGGTCCGGGTCGAGCGGAAGGTGGCCATGTCCTTGAAGTCGTGCGGGATGATCGTCCGCGTCGCGGCCGCCTCGACGAGCGGGTTGACGTGCACGATCTGCGCGCCCCGGTGGTACGCCTCGGCGAGGGCGGTCAGCATCCGGGGCGCGTTGGAGGCCGCGTTGACCCCCAGGATGAACAGCGCGTCGGCGCTCTCCCAGTCCTTCAGGTCGACGGTGCCCTTGCCGGTGCCCAGGGAGGCCTGCAGCGCCCGGCCGCTGGCCTCGTGGCACATGTTCGAGCAGTCGGGCAGGTTGTTCGTGCCGAGCTCGCGGGCCATCAGCTGGTAGAGGAAGGTGGCCTCGTTGCCGAGCCGGCCCGAGGTGTAGAAGGAGGCCCGGTTCGGGTCGTCGAGCGCGCGCAGGGCACCGCCGACGAGCGCGAAGGCGTCCTTCCAGGTGATGGGGACGTAGTGGTCCGACTCCGGGTCGTAGACCATCGGCTCGGTCAGCCGGCCCTGGTTCTCCAGGTCGTAGTCGGTCCATCCGGCCAGCTCGGTCACCGTGTGGGCGGCGAAGAACGCGCGGTCCACCCGCTTCCGGGTCATCTCCCAGGTGACGTGCTTGATGCCGTTCTCGCAGATGTCGAGGTGCAGCCCCTTGGTGTCGTCCGGCCAGGCGCAGCCCGGGCAGTCGAAGCCGGTGTTCTCGTGGTTCATCTTCATGATCGCCCGGGGCCCGTCCAAGGGGAGGGCTCCCTCGCGCACCATGAACCGGGTCACGCTGTCCGCCGCGCCCCAGCCCGCGGCGGGGTGGTGGTAGGGGCGGAACTCCGGCTTCCCCTCGGGGACGGGTCCCACGCGGGGTTCGAGGGACTCCCGCGCTTCCGGGGATCGCTTCGATGCGGGGGATCCCTCGGGTTCCGGGGATCGCCGCTCGCCCTTGTCGACGCTCATGACTCTCACCCTTACCGGGGCAGCGGGGGACGCGACTGCGCTCTCGGGCAGGCTATGTCCGCTCGGGTACCGCCGCCATCCGAGTCCCGCACGGCGGCGGACCCACCCGGGGGGCGCCTCGTCGCCTCCCGTCCGGCCTGGCCAGGCCGGACGGGCCGCTGACAGACTGGCCGGCGATCTGCCGAAGGAGCACCTCGTGTCGATGATCCACCGTCTGCGCAGCGCGGTCCGCCGGACGTACCGGCGTGCCGTGGACCTCAGCCACCCGGCGCGCTCGCCGCTCGGCAGCGCGGTCGTCAACTGCGTGGTCTACCGGGACGGGGTGCGGCAGCCCGCCGTCCGGTCGGCCGAGGAGGCCGTGCGGCGCGTCCGCAGGGCGGACGACGGGTTCGTGTGGATCGGGCTGCACGAGCCGGAGGAGAAGGAGTTCGCGGGGCTGGCCGAGCTGTTCGGGCTGCATCCGCTCGCGGTGGAGGACGCCGTCCACGCCCACCAGCGGCCGAAGCTGGAGCAGTACGACGACGTGCTGTTCGCCGTCTTCAAGACGGTGCGGTACGTGGAGCACGACGAGCTCACCGCGACCAGCGAGGTGGTGGACACCGGCGAGCTGATGGCCTTCATAGGGCCCGGCTTCGTCATCACCATCCGCCACGGGGGACACGGCTCGCTCGGCCCGCTCCGCGAGGTGCTGGAGTCGGTGCCCGAGCAGCTCGCGAAGGGGCCCTCGGCCGTCCTGCACGCCATCGCGGACCACGTCGTCGACGACTACCTCGCCGTCGTCGAAGCCGTGCAGGACGACCTGGACGCGATCGAGACGGCGGTCTTCTCCGAGCAGGGGCACCGCGGCGACGTCGGCCGCATCTACCAGCTCAAGCGCGAGCTCCTGGAGCTCAAGCGGGCCGTGACGCCGCTGGGCAGGCCGCTGCAGCGGCTGGCGACCGAGCCGGTGCCGGTCGTCGCGCCCGAGATCCGCGCGTACTTCCGCGACGTCGCCGACCACCTGGCGCGGGTCACCGAACAGGTCGCCTCGTACGACGCCCTGCTCGACTCGATCCTCCAGGCCCACCTCGCGCAGGTGACCGTCGCCCAGAACGAGGACATGCGCAAGATCACCGCCTGGGCCGCGATCATCGCGGTCCCGACGATGGTCTGCGGCGTCTACGGGATGAACTTCGACCACATGCCCGAGCTGCGCTGGACCTACGGCTATCCCGTGGTCCTCGGCGTCATGGCCGTCGCCTGCTTCGTCATCCACCGGGGCTTCCGCCGCAACGGCTGGCTCTGACCCTCCGCCGGACCGGCCGCACACCTGGGGGCACGGGCGGGACCACGTCCCTTCGGGGCATCCGGCACCCGTTCTCCGCGTGGCGCCGGACCCTTTCGCCGGGCTTCGGGATAGGAGTGGTCGCCGTCGGCGGTCGGCGGTGATCGCCCTGCTTCGGAAAGGCGGGAGTCCGGTGGCCGTCAAGCCCGTTCCCGAGGGACGTCCGCGCGTCACGCCGTACCTCTGCGTCGACGGAGCCGCCGCGGCGATCGACTTCTACGTCGCCGTGCTCGGCGCGACCGAGCGGACGCGGATGCCGGCGCCCGACGGCAGGATCGGCCACGCCGAGCTGGAGCTCGGCGACTCGGTCCTCATGCTCGCCGACGAGTACCCCGAGATGGGCTTCCGCTCGCCGAAGGCGGTGGGCGGGACGCCCATCACCCTCCACGTGTACGTCGAGGACGTCGACCAGGTCTTCGCCCGGGCCCTGGCCCGGGGCGCGAAGGAGCTGTCGCCGGTCAAGGACGAGTTCTACGGCGACCGCACCGGGCAGCTGGAGGACCCGTTCGGCCACCGCTGGAACCTCGCCACGCACGTCGAGGACGTCCCGGAGGAGGAGATGGAGAAGCGGGCCCAGGCGGCCCTGCGCTCCATGGAGCCCGCCCCCGACGGCGACTGAAGCCCGCCGCCGGCCGCTCCCCGCATCCGCGGACCCGCTCCGCGCCGAACCATCGGCACAAGGGCGTGCGCGGCCCGGACCCGGCCGCGACCACGCCACGAACCCCGGTGGAACGGATCAGCGCATGGACACTCCCAACCCCTCCGAGGGCGCCCTCTGCCTGGTCACCGGCGCGAGCGGGTACATCGGCGGGCGGCTCGTGCCGGAGCTGCTCGACCGGGGGTACCGGGTGCGGTGCGTCGCCCGGCATCCGGAGAAGCTGCGGGACTTCCCCTGGGCCGGGCGGGTGGAGATCGTACGCGGGGACGTCACCGACGCCGTGAGCCTGCGGGCGGCCCTCGACGGCGTCGAGATCGGCTACTACCTCGTCCACTCGATGGCCTCGACGGCGCGCTTCGAGGAAGCCGACCGGCTCGCCGCCCGCACCTTCGCCACCGAGGCCCGGGCGGCCGGCCTGCGCCGCATCGTCTACCTGGGCGGCCTCGCCCCGCGCGGCGTACCGGACGCGTCCCTCTCGCCGCACATGCGGTCCCGCACCGAGGTCGGGCGCATCCTGCTCGCCTCGGGCGTCCCCACCACGGTCCTGCGGGCCGCCGTCGTCATCGGCTCCGGCTCGGCCTCCTTCGAGATGCTGCGCTACCTGACCGAACGGCTGCCCGTCATGGTCACGCCGAGCTGGGTCGGCAGCCGCGTACAGCCCATCGCGGTCCGCGACGTGCTCCGCTACCTCGCGGGCAGCGCCGCCATGCCCCCGGACGTCAGCAGGACCTTCGACATCGCGGGCCCCGACGTGCTCACCTACCGGGAGATGATGGTGCGGTACGCGCAGGTCGCCGGACTGCGCAAGCGCCTCATCGTCTCCGTGCCGATGCTCACGCCCCGGCTCTCCAGCCACTGGATCGGACTGGTCACCCCGGTCCCCGCCGCCCTGGCCCGGCCGCTCGCCGAATCGCTCCGGCACGAGGTCGTCCGCACCGAGGACGACATCACCCGCTACGTCCCCGACGGCCCGGGGGAGCCCCGCACCTTCGACGAGTCGCTGCGGCTCGCCCTGCGCCGGGTCCGGGACGCCCGGGTCACCACCCGCTGGTCCTCCGCCGCCACGCCCGGCGCGCCGAGCGACCCGCTGCCGACCGACCCCGACTGGGCCGGCGGCAGCCTGTACACCGACGAACGCTCGCGCGCCGTCGACGCGAGCCCGGAGGCGCTGTGGCGGGTCATCGAGGGCGTCGGCGGCGAGAACGGCTGGTACTCGTTCCCCCTCGCCTGGGCGGTCCGGGGCTGGGCCGACCGGCTCGTCGGGGGCGTGGGACTGCGCCGGGGCCGCCGGGACGCCGAACGGCTCCGGGCGGGTGACGCGCTGGACTTCTGGCGGGTGGAGGAGATCGACCGCGGCCGCCTGCTCCGCCTCCGCGCCGAGATGCGCCTGCCCGGTCTCGCCTGGCTGGAAATGGGCGTCGACCGCGACGAACGGGGCCGCACCGCGTACCGCCAGCGGGCGCTCTTCCACCCCCGGGGCCTCGCCGGGCAGGCGTACTGGTGGAGCGTGGCCCCCTTCCACGCCGTGGTCTTCGGCGGCATGGCCCGGAACATCGCCCGGACCGCCGAGGCGGAGGCCGTCGCCCGGACCGCCGAGGGCGGGGCCGAGGGCGGGGCCGAGGGCGGGGCCGAGGGCGGGCGAGGGTCCGGGGAAGGGAACGGCACCCCGGACCCGCGCCCGCCGGACCCGCGCCCGTGACCGCTCATCCGGCCAGCATCGTCTCCAGGGTCGTGAACGGGTCGGCGAGCCGGGCCAGTTCGTACGCCTCCTCGTACGCCCCGTCGCCTATCTGGAGCCGCGCCGCCCGCTCCGCGTCCTGCCGCAGCGGCTTCAACTCCGGGGTGCCGCGCTGGGGATGACCGACCATCTCCCAGAACACCTGGCCCGCGCCGTACGCGACCGCCGCCTCCTCGCCCCGCTCCAGCGCCGCCAGCGCGACCGCCAGCAGATCCAGGCCCAGGCCCAGGCCGAAGGCGTCGCCGATCAGACGCTTGTCGCGCAGCATGGCCCGGGAGTGCGCGGCGGCGTCCGAGGCGCGCTCCTCGAACAGCGCTATCACCGCCAGCTGGTACTCGGTGTAGGAACGCGTCCAGTGCTCGCCCGCCGCGACCGAGTCGTCCCGCAGCGCCTCCGCCGCGGCCCGGGCCCTGCGCAGGGCCCCGGAGGCCGTCAGCGCGAAGACCCGCACCAGCCGGCACCGCGCCGCCGCGGCCGCGCCGGCCACCGGCCCGGTCAGCGCGCGGTCGGCGACGGCCAGCGCGTTCAGGGGCTCGCCCCGCAGCAGCATCACCAGGCCGCGCAGGTACGCCGCGTCCGCGAGCAGCGTCGCGTCCCCCGCCCGGACCGCCTCCTCGTCCGCCCGGCCGGCCAGCCGGGCCGCCGTGTCGTACTCGCCCCGCAGACAGCGCACCACCCCGAGCGCCCAGCACACCCGCGCCATCACGGCCGGGGGCCCGGAGACCAGTTGCAGGCACTCCTCCAGGTAGTGCGAGGCCTCGTGCAGGTGCCCCGAGCACGCCCAGAAGAAGCCCACGGCCCCGGCCAGTTCGGCGGCCCCCCGCGGGTCGGTCGCCAGCAGGTGCTCCAGCGCCGCGCACAGGTCGCCGTAGCAGGCGGACAGCCGCGTGGCCGCCTCCGCCTGCCCCGGACCCCACCAGGAGTCCTCGGCGGTCCGGGCGAGTTCGTGGAAGCGCCGGGCGTGCCGGGTGGTCGTCGCCCGGGTCTCGCCGAGCTCCGCGAGCCACAGCGCCCCGTACTCGCGCACCGTGTCGTACAGGTGGACCCGGCCGCCGGACAGCGTGACCACGCTCTTGCGGACCAGCCCGTCGAGCGCCCCGGCCAGCACGTCCTCGGTCAGCGGTCCGCCCCGGCAGACCCGGGTCACGTCCTCGATCGTGGCGCCGGACCGGAACACCGAGAGGCGCGCCCACAGCAGGCGTTCCTGCGGCTCGCACAGTTCGTGGCTCCACCCGATCGTCGTCCGCAGCGCCCGGTGACGGGCCGGCTGGACCCGGCTGTCCGGGGCCTCGGCGAGGGCGAGCCTGCCGCGCAGCAGCCGGGCCATCTCCCGCACCGGCCGCTTCCGCAGGTGCCCGGCGGCGAGTTCCAGGGCCAGCGGCACCCCCTCCAGCCAGCGGCACACGTCGGCCGCGGCGACGTACTCCTCCGGCCGGGTCCACCGGACGCCGACGGCCTCCGCGCGCGCGGCGAAGAGCTCCATGGCCTCGGTGTCGGGGTCCAGCGGGCCGACGCGGAACCGGGTCTCCCCCGGGAGGCCGAGCGGCTCGCGGCTGGTCGCGAGCACCACCAGCCCGGGGCAGCGCGCGAGGAGGACGCGGACCAGCGCGGCGCAGGCGGCGAGGACGTGCTCGCAGGAGTCCAGGACCAGCAGCACGCGGCGGCCGCCGATCCACTCGGCCAGGCCGTCCACCGGATCGCCGGCCGAGTGGTCCGACAGGCCGCAGGCGTCGGCGACCAGCGAGGTGACCAGCGACGGGCCGCTCAGCGACCAGAGCGGGACCCAGTGCACGGCGGCGAACGCCTCCGGCCCGCACTCCCCGGCCACCCGCGCGGCGAGCCGGGACTTGCCGATGCCGCCCATGCCCACCAGCGTCACGAGCGACCGCCCGGACACCAGCGCGCCCAGCTCCCGGACGGCCCCTTCCCGCCCGACGAACGGCCCGCTCTCTGGTGGATTCCAACTGTCCATGCCCCGCATTCTCGGGCAGAACCCGGCCGTTCCCGACCACGGGAGCCGGGCGACCGCGTTCTTCGGCCGTTTCCGCATCAGGTGCATCCGGACGGCCTCCCGGGCCGGAAACCCGGGGTGCAGGAGTCTGCGACCAGTACGTACGCCGCCGGCGCGGGTTCGCGGACGGCGGCCCAGCAGGGAGGGCGCGATGACCGTCTCCGTCGTTCTGTACACCTCGGACCTCAGGGTGCACGACCATCCGCCGCTCAGGGCCGCGCTCGAAGGGGCCGAGGAGGTGGTCCCCGTGTTCGTCCGCGACCCGGCCGTGGACCGTGCGGGCTTCGCCGCTCCCAACCGGCTCGCCTTCCTCGCCGACTGCCTCGCCGACCTCGACCGGGGCCTCGCGGAGCGCGGCGGCCGCCTCGTGGTGCGGGAGGGCGACACCGTCTCCGAGGTGCTGGACCTGGTGCGGCGGACCGAGGCCGACGAGGTGCACATGGCGGCGGGGGTCACGGCCTTCGCCGCCGCGCGGGAGGCCCGGCTGCGCAAGGCGCTCGAGAACGACGGCCGGCGGCTCTACGTGCACGACGGCGTCGTCACCGTCGTCCCGCCCGGCGACGTCCTCCCGCAGGGCTCGGACCACTTCGCCGTGTTCACCCCGTACCACCGGCGCTGGGCCGCCGAGCCGATCCGGACCCCCCTGGCCGCCCCGCGGGCGGTCCGCGTGCCCGCCGGGGTGCGGTCCGCGCCGCTCCCGCGGCGGGCCGCCGTCGCGGACGTCTCGCCCGCGCTCGCCGTCGGGGGCGAGAGCGAGGGGCGCGCACGGCTGGGCGCGTGGCTCGCGGCCCACGCCGACGCGTACGAGGAGCGCCACGACGACCTGGCCGGCGACGTCACCTCCCGCCTCTCGCCCTACCTCCACTTCGGCGCCGTCTCCGCGACCGAGGCGGTGCACCGGGCGAACCGGCGGGGCGGCGCGGGGGCCGCCGCGTTCGTGCGGCAGCTGTGCTGGCGCGACTTCCACCACCAGGTCCTGGCCGCGCGCCCCTCGGCGGCGGGCGCCGACTACCGTCCACGGCACGACCGTTGGCGCCGGGGCGCCGACGCCGAGGCGGACCTCGCCGCCTGGCGGGAGGGACGGACCGGCTACCCGGTCGTGGACGCCGCCATGCGCCAGCTCGCCCACGAAGGGTGGATGCACAACCGGGGCCGGCTGCTCACCGCCTCCTTCCTGACGAAGACGCTCCGCATCGACTGGCGCGAGGGGGCCCGCCACTTCCTCGGCCTGCTGGTGGACGGCGACGTCGCGAACAACCAGCTCAACTGGCAGTGGGCGGCGGGCACCGGCACGGACACCCGGCCCAACCGCGTCCTCAACCCGGTGCGGCAGGCCAGGCGCTACGACCCGGACGGCGCCTACGTCCGGCGCTGGGTCCCGGAGCTCGCCGGCCTCGACGGTCCGGCCGTCCACGAGCCCTGGCGGCTGGTCGGGCTCGACCGGGCGTCCCTGGACTACCCGGAGCCGCTGGTCGACCTCGCGGAGGCCCTGGAGCGCTTCCGGGCGGACCGGGGCGGGGCCTGACCCCGGGCTCCCGTACGGCAGCGTCCCGAACGACCGAGCGCACGCGGACCGTCCTCCCGCCCTCCCGGGCTACGCGGACTGCCGGGCCCGCACGGGCGGCTCCGTCCCCCGGCCGGCGGGGCCCGGCAACGGCGGGCCGCCCCCGGGCGCGAGCGGGCGGTCGCGGGGTCAGGCCGTGACGCCGCCCGCGGGCTCCCCGTACAGCCGGGAGATCACGGCGATCGCCTCGCGCAGTCCGGTCGGCCGCGCCGTGCCGGGGGCGGGCGTCCGGCCGAGCCAGCCGGGGCCCGCGAGCAGGACCAGGGGAGCGGTGCGCGCTCCCCGCACCCCGAACGAGGTGCCCGCGAGGTGCCGGGCCAGGGCGTGGTGCGCGGTGGAGCGCGCCTGTGACCAGAGCACGACGGCGGCGGGCCCCGACCGACGCACCGCCGCGTCGATGGCCTCCGCGGGCACGGCCGCGCCGAACATCCGGGTCGGCAGGCCCTGTTCGGCCAGTCCGGCGGCGAGCGCCTCCAGGGGCAGCGTGTGCTGCTCGCCGGGGACGCAGGCCAGCACGACGGGGGCGAGCGGGGAGGCGGGTCCGGCGACGGCGCCCCGCCGCAGCGCGGTGGAGACGTGCCAGGACAGCAGGTGCTCCACCTCGACGTAACGGTCCCCGGAGGACTCCCACTTCCGGCCCACCGCGTGCAGCGTCGGGGCCATGATCTCCTCCCACGCGGTGACCAGCCCGTGCTCCGCCAGCACCTGCCGCAGCAGCACCTCCATGGCCGGACCGTCGAGGCGCACGGCCGCGCGGGCGAGCCCCCGGCACTCCTGCCGTACGTCGCCCAGCGGCAGCCCGCCGCCGGGCCCCGCCCGGCGGGGGGCCGTCTCCCGGGGTTCCTCCGGAGGCGCGGCGCCGGGGAGCACCGCCTGGGCGGCCCTGGCGGCCCGGGCCGCCTCGGCGGGCGGGACGCCGGAGGCCGTGAGGCGGCACATCTCCTCCAGCATCGCGACGTCCGCGGGGCTCCACCGGCGGTGCCGTCCGTCCGCGCGGACGGCGGGTCCGATGCCGTACCGCTGGTCCCAGGAGCGCACCGTGGTGGGGGAGACGCCCAGGCGCCGCGCGACGGCGCCCGTCGTGATCCCGTGAGACGGGCCGGACGGGCCGGACGGGCCGGACGGGCCGGATGGGCCGGATGGGTCGGGCATACCACCCACCATACGATGCGGAAACGCTGCGACGGCGGCCCAGCTGGGCAGCTGCCCAGCAGCTCAGCAGCTCAGCAGCTCAGCAGCTCAGTCGCGAGCCTCCCGCGGCTCGACGCGGAAGTCGAAGGCCAGGGTGCCCGGGTCCAGGGCGGTCGTGCCGCCGTCGACCGTGAGGGTCGCGCCGTTCACGAAGGAGGCGGCGGGGGACAGCAGCCAGGCGACGGCCTCGGCGACCTCGCGGGGCTCGGCGGGCCGCCCGGCGGGCAGCGGCCGGGTGACCTCCTCGTACGCCGCGTCGACCCCGCCCGCCCCGAGTCCCGCCTCCTCCGCGAAGCGGCTCATGCGGCGGTCCGCCATGTCGGTGCGCACCCAGCTCGGGCACACCGTGTTGGCGCGCAGCCCCGCGCCCGCGTAGTCGACCGCGAGCGAGCGGCAGAGCTGGAGGAGCGCCGCCTTGGAGGTGGCGTAGGCGGCGTTGCCGACGCCGTTGCGCAGGGCGGAGACCGAGGCGACCGCGACCACCGCGCCGCGGGCTTCGAGGAGGTGCGGGAGCGCGGCCCGCAGCAGGTGGAAGGGGCCGGTGAGGTTGGTCAGCATGACCGACTCCCAGTCCTCCAGCGTCACCGAGCCCACGCTTCCGCCGCGCCCGATCCCGGCGTTGAGCACCAGCCCGTCGAGGCGGCCGTAGGCGGTGACGGCCGTCTCGACGAGGGCGCGCACGTCCGCCGGCTCGGTGATGTCCGACGGGACGGGCAGCGCCCCGGTCTCCGCCGCCACGAGCCGCAGGGGTTCGGGGCGGCGGCCGGAGACCACCACGTGGTGACCCGCCCCGCGCAGCAGCCGCGCGGTGGCGGCGCCGATGCCCGTCCCGCCGCCGGTCACCAGGTACACCCGCTGGTCCGCCATGGTCGTGGCCCTCCGTCGACTTCTTCGCCTGCTCCGGCAGAGGACCTGATCCTATGGGGGCGGGTGGGGAGGGTGACCGGCCGTCAGGCGCCTCCGGCCAGTCCGGCCAGCCGGCGCCGGTCGAGCGGGGAGGCGCGGCGGTCGAGGCGCTGTTCCAGGAGGTCGCGTGCGGTGTCGGCGTGGCCCGCCTCCACCAGCGCGTACAGCAGCGTCTCCTCGACGA
Organism: Streptomyces showdoensis; assembly: GCF_039535475.1. NCBI lineage: Bacteria > Bacillati > Actinomycetota > Actinomycetes > Kitasatosporales > Streptomycetaceae > Streptomyces > Streptomyces showdoensis. The sequence continues at coordinate 256,128 of NZ_BAAAXG010000027.1, forward strand.
CCTCGCGCTGGGCCGCGCTGCCGCCCACCCGGCGCAGTGAGGGCAGCAGCTCGCGCAGCCCCCGGACCGCCGTGTTCCACTCCTCCTCCAGGACGGCCTCCAGCGCGCTGCACAGCGGGACGACCACCTCGCGCTGCACCGGGTCCGCGCCCGCCGCGTGGGTCCGCAGCCGGCGCAGCGCGGGCAGGTCGCCGGCGGCGGTGAGGGCGACGGCGCCGTGCAGCGCGGTGAAGGCGGACGCGGGGCGTTCGACCAGCTCGCGGGCGCAGGCGTCGAGCACGCCGTCGACCGGTACCCGGCCGGTCCAGTTCTGCGCCATCCGGGCACGCCACAGGAGCGAGCCCGAGTCGACCAGCGCCCGCACGCCGTTCACCTGCCCGGGGGCGAGCTGCGCGTACCAGCGGCGGCGCACCGCCGCGGCGTCGTCGAGGGCGAGCTCGTGCAGCGCCACGTGCCAGGAGAAGTGCGCCCGGTGCACGGCGCCGCGCCCCTGGGAGCCGATCCAGCCGTCGAGCCAGTCCCGGCCGGCCTGGTGGTCGCCCGACTCGTAGTGGACGTGGGCGAGGGCGTGCACGGCGTGGCCGGAGGCGGGCTCCGCCGCGAGGGCCGTCCGCGCGAGCTCGCCCGCCTCGTCGATCCGGCCCTGTTCCTGCCGCACGAAGGACAGCAGCGAGGTGTGGAACCAGTGGCCCTCGTAGGCGTGCGCGGTGCCCTCCACCAGGCGCCGCGCCAGCGAACCGTCGATGTCCCCGACCCCGGAGAAGGCGATGGTGGGGACCGCGACGGCGAGCGCGAAGGCGTCACCGGGGAAGCGGTCCAGGTGGGCGATGAGGGCCCGGTCGCCGGCGCCCGGGCCGTCGGGGCCGTCCGGTCCGCCGGGTCCGGCACCGTGGGTCTCGACCCGCCGGGTGACCATCTCCACGAACGAGCGCTCCCGTTCGTCCCCCCGCTCCCGCACGCTGCGCTGCGCGTCCGCGAGCGCCCGGGCCACGTCGACCTCGGCCCCGCACTCGTGCCCCAGCAAGGCCAGTGCGGCGTGCCCGAGAGCGAACCCGGGGTCCAGCTCCGTCGCCCGCGCGAAGGCCTCCGCCGCCTTCGCCCGGACGGTGATCACCCGGCCGAGCCCGCCGCGGAACGAGGCCGCCGCGGCGGCGTGGGTGGACAACGGAAGCCCGAACTGGTCGGTGGGCCTGCGGCGGACCGGCCGCGGGGCGCCGCCGAACGGGGCGAGGACGGCCTCGGCGATCTCCTTGGCCTGACCGCGGATCTCGGGGATCGCGGTGGTCTCCCACAGCTCGCCGCGCCGGGGCGCGCCCAGCGTGAACAGCGGGCGCTCCGCGCGCCCGGCGGCGTCGAGGAGCCGGCCCGCGTCGGTGGCCACGCCGATGCCGAGCGGCCCGGGAACGGCGAGGCCGTCGCCGAGCAGGCCGGTCCACAGGGGGTCGCCGCCCGCGTCGGCCCGCAGCCCGGGCCCCGTGCAGTCCACCACCCAGGCCACCCGCAGCGTGCCGCCGTCGGCGAGGGAGACGGTGAGGCCGCCGTCCTCGCGGGGCGCGGCGGAGGCGATCCGGCCGGAGTGGATCCGCAGTCTGCGGGCCGCCCGCGCCCGGGCGACGGTCTCGGCGGTGGACGGGGCCATCCGGTGCCGGTGCACGTTCCAGGGGGTGGCGTCGCGGCCCAGGAACTCGGCCCGCTCGTCGTCGGTGAGCCCCTGCCAGAGCTGCCCGATCCAGGGGCGCAGGCCGTCGAACGCGGGCCGCCAGTCGCCGTGCGTGCGGCGGGTCTCGGCGACGTACCGCAGCACCTCGCGGCGGAGCCGGGCGAAGGGGAGCACCGCCAGGTCCCGGGGCGGCAGCACGGCCTGGAGCGGGGCGAGCGCGTGCGGCTGGGGCAGCAGGCCGGTGCGGGAGACGGCGTGCACCGTGCGTCCGGGCCGGTCGAGGACGAGCGCGAGGTCGACGGCGGTCAGCCCGGTGCCGACGAGCAGCACGTCGTCGGAGTCGGCCACGGCGTCCAGCGCGCCCGGCGTCCACGGGCGGGCGATGAAGCGCTCGGAGCCGCGCAGTTCCTCCGGGGCCCAGTCCGAGCGGCCGGCCGCCGGGCCGGTGGCGAGGACCACGCTGTCCGCCGTCACCGTGCCGCCGTCCGCGAGCCGCAGCTCGACCCGCCCGCCGGCGGCCTCGGCGCAGCCGGTGGCCCGGGTGCGCAGCCGGCGTACGGAGACGGTGCCGTGCGCCGTGATGATGGCGCGGCCGAGGGTGTCGGCGAGGTAGGAGCCGTAGCGGTAGCGGGAGGCGAAGTCCGCGGCGGTGACGGTGGGTTCGCCGTGGCGGCAGAGCCAGCGGCGGAAGTGGCCGGGGTCGTCCGGGTAGCAGCTCATGCCGCCGACCGGGACGTTGAGGCGGTGCTCGGGCACCTCCGTGGAGTACGCGACGCCCCGTCCCGCCTCCGCCGCCGGGTCGATGAGGACCAGGTCGAGGGGGGTGCGCCGACGGGCGGCCGCCTCGCACAGCTGGACGGCGACGAGCGCACCGGCCGCGCCCGCGCCGACGACCGCGACGGTGGGGCGCGGGCGCCCGGGAGCGGGGGCCGCGGGTGAATCGGGCGAGGGAGCGGACACCACGGACACGTCGGACACCTCCGGGTCGGGCGGACACTGCACGAATGAAGTTCACTATGTCGATGAACAAAGTGGAGTCGCAATGCGGCTTCCGGACAACCAGGTCACGTGGGCGTGTCGTTGACGGATCCGCACCCCGGCGGAGGCCACCCGCCGACCGGGCGTGAGACATTGAACGGGTGAGGATCTCAGCACGAACGGACTACGCCATCCGCGCCATGGCGGAACTGGCCGGCGAGCAGGACCGGCCGCTGAAGGCGGAGGACATCGCCGGACGCCAGGACATCCCGGTCCGCTTTCTCTTCGTCGTGCTCAGCGACCTGCGCCAGGCCCGGCTGGTCTCCAGCGTGCGGGGCCCCGACGGCGGTTACGCGCTGACCAGACCGCCCGGGGAGATCACCGTCGCCGACGTCATCCGGGCCATGGACGGCCCGCTCGTCAGCGTCCGCGACCTCAAGCTGACGGGCCTGGAGTACCAGGGCGCCGCCGCCCCCATGCCGGACGTGTGGCGTGCCGTACGGGCGAGCCTGCGGCAGGTCCTGGAGGGCACGACCCTCGCGGACCTGGCCCGGGGGACGCTGCCCGAGCTCGTACGGGAGCGGGCCCGCGAGTACACCGACGACGTGCGGACCTATCCGTAGCGGAGGGCGGGCCCGCTCACCCCGTCGCGCGCGGCGGGGCCTGGGCCTCGGAGAGCAGGAGCCGCGGCGTGCCCGTCCCGTCGGCCGGTACGGTCCAGGTGTCCTCGACGCCGGTCCGGCCCTCGGTGGCGGGCAGCGCGTAGGCGAGGGTCCGGTCGTCGAGCCAGACGGCCTGGTCGTCGACGCTGCGGCGCTCGGCGAGCGCGGTCGACTTCAGGGTGCGCAGGTCCATGACGTGCTCGCGCCACAGCGCCGCCGTGCCGAGCACCCGCTTCTTGTACGCGACCCGCGTCCCGTCCGGGGAGAGCGAGGGGCACTCCACGTTCTCCGCCAGGCCGGTGACGCTGCGCCCGGCGAGCGAGCCGCGTACGAGGTACGTCTTCTCGCGCGTGCTCAGGGTGGCGTAGAAGGTGTCGTCGTCGCCCGTGAAGGTCACGCCCCAGAAGTTGACGTCCGCGTTGCGGTAGGGCGCGCCGTTCAGGGTGATCGCGAACTCCTCCAGGTTCGGCGACAGTTTCCAGCCACGGGTGTCCAGGACGGACGTCCGGGTGGAGAAGAACGCCGTTCCGTACGACTCGCCCTTCACGAACACCGTCCACGCGGCCAGCCGGCCGCTGGGGGAGACCCGGGCACGGCTCGGGATGCCCGCGACGGGATAGGTCCGCAGGGTGCGCAGGCCGGAGTCGAGGATCCGCGCCCGGTACGAGGGCCGGCCGAGCGTGGTGGTCGCCTGCAGGCACACACCGGTGCCGGCGGCGGCGTGGAAGCGCAGGCAGGAGACGTCCGAGGCGGTGCGGGTCGCCCCGGCGGGGGAGCCGGCCGGGACGGAGACGAGCCGGTCGCGCTGCGGGCCCGCGGCCATGTTGCGGAAGACCAGCCGGCCCGGATCCTTCAGGTTCACCCTCCCCTCCGCGAACGCGGGCCCGCCCGCCCGCGGCGTGTTCTCCTCGGCGGCCCGGTCGGCGGCCGAGAGCACCGACCAGGCGCCGACCCCGGTGAGGAGCAGCACCCCGGCGGCGAGGACGAGCAGGCGGCGCAGCGGGGTGAGGGTCATCGAGGATCTCCCGTCGGGCGCAGCGCGACACCGGCGACGGCCGCGCAGCAGGCGAGGCCGGCGGCCGCCGCGGCGAGCGCGGGGCCGTCGCCCCACGCGGCCCAGGCGGCTCCGAAGGCCAGGGAACAGCAGAAGCGGGCCAGCGCCTGGCCGGTGCCGACCAGGGCGATGCCGCTGGCCCGCAGCCGCTCCGGCACCACCGCGGCGACGGCCGCGGGCAGCACGCCGTCGGTGGCCGCGTAGAACGCGCCGTGCAGGGCGAGCACCAGGTACGGCAGCGCCGGGAGGTCCGGCGCCCACAGCAGCAGCCCGTAGCCGAGGAGCAGGGACGCGTGCCCGGCCAGGAACACCGTCCGCCGCCCGATCCGGTCCGCCAGCCGCCCGGCCGGCAGGGCGAGCAGCAGGAAGACGGCGGCGGTCCCGAGCGGGAGCAGCGGGAAGAACTGCTCCGCCACGCCCGTACGGCGTTGCAGCAGCAGGTAGAGGAACGCGTCGCTCACGGTGGTCAGGCCCAGCAGCACGGCACAGCCGAACAGCGCCCGCAGCCGCCGGCCCCGCAGCAGGCCGAACGCGGCCCGCAGGTCGGCCCGTTCCCCGGGGACGTCGGCCGCCGATGCCGATGCCGATGCCGATGCCGATGGCGCCGGTGCCGGGGATTTCTTTCCGCTCGGAACGAAAAGAAGCAGGACCAGCACCCCGAGCGCCGCCACGCAGCCGCTCACCGCGAACACCGCGTCGTAACCGCCCGCCGCCACGCCCAGGATCAGGAACGCGGCGATCGGGCCCAGCAGCGCCCCCGTGGTGTCCATCGCCCGGTGCAGGCCGAAGGCCCGGCCCTGCCGCTCCGGCGGCACGGAGAGCGAGATCAACGCGTCCCGCGGCGCCGTGCGCAGCCCCTTGCCGGTGCGGTCCAGGGCCAGGGCCACGCCCAGCGCGCCCAGGTGGTGGACCAGCAGCAGCGGCTTCACCAGCGCCGACAGGCCGTAGCCGATCCCCGCGATCAGCTTGTGGTTGCGCACCCGGTCGGCCAGGTGGCCGCCGGTCAGCTGGACCAGGGCGCTCACCCCGTTCTGGACCCCGTCGAGCATGCCGAAGCCGAGCGGACTGAGCCCGAGCCCCATCACGAGGTAGAGCGGCAGCACCGCCGTGACCATCTCCGTGGACACGTCGGTGACCAGGCTGACCGTGCCGAGCGCCAGCACGGTCGGGGAGACCGCCCGGGCCGTGCCCCGCAGGCGGTCCTGCGCGGAGGTCGCCCCCTGCGGTGTGGAACGGTCGGCAAGATACACAGTGCAAGGACCCCAACTGCCGTGAGAATGCGGTACGCGGGTGATCGCGCGCCCACTGTAGCCGCTGCACGTCCGTGAGTTAGGCGGGATCGGGGCGGCTTAGCGACTGCTTGCCACCAATTCCTCGAAAGCCCTCATCGACACCGTGTTGTAGGCCTATCTTCCCGTTGTACGCTGCGAGTTGAGCACAACGTTCGCGCTGTGCGCTGGGGGTGTCCGTGGGGGGTTCCACCGGCAGGAGGCCGAAGCGCCGTCGCTTCGGGCCCGCCTGTCCGTGCTGTTTCCGCTGTTCTCATCGCTGTTTCCGCTGTTCTCATCGTCATGTTCAACGCGGCTGGGGAGCCGCCGAGTAGAAGCCACCCGCGCCGACGCGCGACTGCGGCATCCCTCCAGGGTGCCGCGAATCCGTCGTGCGCGTGCGCCGGGCGCCCACGCCACCACCGACCCGCAACGCCCGCAACGCCCGCAATTCCGCACGTGCGCCAACAGCCAGCCGATCCGGATCAGCGCCCTGATCCGAACCGACCCGAGGGGGGTGGGTGTGTCAGATCGTCCTGCCAACACACCCGACAGTCCAAGCAGTTCACGGATGACGGAGCTCGCCCGAGCGGACCGGCCGCTCCACGACCTCGCCACCCGCCTGCTCGCGGTGGCCGAGCGGGGACTCCCCGCCATGCTCCTGCCGGAGGGGAACGGCTTCGTCTTCACCCGCGCCGGCCACCGCGCCGACGACGGCACCGTCCGCCTGGAGCAGCGCGGCACCAGCATCCGCTACGCCGCGATCACCGTGCTCGGCGCCCGCTTCCTCCCCCTCGACCGGCAGCGCGCTGTCCTCGGCGGCCACACCGCCGAGGAGTTCGCCGGAGAGCTGATCGAGCGGCTGCCCGGGGTGCGCAACCTCGGCGACGCGGCACTGATCGCCTGGGCCGCCGCCGAGACCGGCCACCCCAAGCTGTCCGACGCCCTCGACCGGGTCACCGCCCTGGACGAGCCCGGCCGCCCCCAGTACACCGTCGAGGCCGCCTGGGTGCTCTCCGCGCTCGCCGCCGCCCGCGCCACGCTCGACGTCGAGGACCGGCTGAAGAGCGCCCGCGACCGCCTGCTGCGCGCCCGGATCGGCACCAGCCCGCTCTTCCCGCACGCCACCGGACCCGGCCTCAACCCCTGGTACCGCGCCCACATCGGCTGCTTCGCCGACCAGACCTACCCGCTGCAGGCCCTCGCCCGCGCCCACGCGAGCGGCGACGACCCGGAGGCGCTCGCCGCCGCCGACGCCTGCGCCACCCGCATCTGCGCCCTCCAGGGCGACGGCGGCCAGTGGTGGTGGCACTACGACGCCCGCCGGGGCACCGTCGTGGAGGGGTACCCGGTCTACAGCGTCCACCAGCACGCCATGGCCCCGACCGCCCTCCTCGACCTGACCGAGGCCGGCGGCACCGACTTCGGCGAGCCGATCCGCAAGGGCCTGCGCTGGATGACCGACGTGCCCGAACTCACCGCCGCCGGCCTGAGCGAGCCGATGATCCTGGACGAGCTCGGCGTCACCTGGCGCAAGGTGTACCGCGGCGACCCCAAGAAGGCCGTGCGCGCCGCCCGCGGCCTGACCACCCGCGTCGCCCCCGGGCTCCGGCTCGGCCCGCTGGACGGGGTGTTCCGGCCGACCGCGGTCGACCGCGAGTGCCGCCCGTACGAGTTCGGCTGGATGCTCCACGCCTGGCTGGGAGGGATCGCGAGATGACCCCCGACCCCCGCACCGGGCACCCGGCGAAGCGGCAGACCCTGTTCGGCGTGCGGCTCGACGCGCTCACCATGGACGAGACCGTCGCCCGCTGCCTCTCCGCCGTACGCGCCGGGGAGCGCCTGGAGATAGGCGTCGTCAACGCGGCCAAACTGGTCAACATGCGACGCGATCCCGCCCTCGCCCGGGCGGTCTCCGGCTGCGACCTCGTGCTCGCCGACGGGCAGGCCGTCGTCTGGGCGGGCCGCCTGCTGCGCCGCCCGCTGCCCGAACGCGTCGCCGGCATCGACCTGTTCACCCGGCTGCTCGGCGAGGCCGAGAGGGCCGGACTCTCCGTCTACTTCCTCGGCGCCAAGCAGCCCGTCCTGGACGAGATGCTCCGCCGGGTCGCCGTCCGCTTCCCCGGCCTGCGGGTCGCCGGCAGCCGGCACGGCTACTTCGAGGACGCCGACCAGCCCGCCATCGCCGACGCGATCGCCGAGAGCGGCGCCCACATGCTGTTCCTCGGCATGACCTCCCCCAAGAAGGAGATCTTCACCGCCGGTTACGGCGAGCGCAGCAAGGTGGCGCTCGTGCACGGCGTCGGCGGCTCCTTCGACGTCCTCGCCGGCGTCACCCGCCGCGCCCCCCGAACGCTGGCAGCGGCTCGGCTTCGAGTGGCTCTACCGGGCGCTCCAGGAGCCGCGCCGGCTCGGCCGCCGCTACCTCACCACCAACGTCTCCTTCGCCCTCATGACGGGCCGGGAGCTGTTGCGCCCCACCCCGTCCGTCACCCCGGTCAGCACCGCCAGCAGGGAGTCATGATGCGCGTCGTCGTGGTTGGACAGGGCTATGTCGGCCTGCCGCTCGCCATCCGGGCCGCCGAGACCGGTCACGAGGTGATCGGGTACGACGTGGACACCGAGCGGGTCAAGAGCCTCGCCGCGGGCGAGTCGTACGTCGAGGACGTCTCCTCCGAGCGGCTGCGCGCCGCCCTGGAGGCCGGCAGCTACCGGGCGAGCGACGCCGTGCGCGACTGCGGCGGCTTCGACGTCGCCGTCGTCACCGTGCCCACCCCGCTGCACGAGGGCACCCCCCGACCTCCGCTACATCGAGGAGTCGGCCCGGGACCTCGCCCGCTACCTGCGCCCCGGCGCGACCGTCATCCTGGAGTCGACCACCTACCCCGGCACCACCCAGGAGCTGTTCGGGCCGCTCCTCGAAGAGGGCTCCGGGCTGGTCGCCGGAGCCGACTTCCACCTGGGCTACAGCCCGGAGCGGATCGACCCCGGCAACCCGGTCTGGGGCTTCGAGCAGACCCCCAAGGTGGTCTCCGGAGTGGACAAGGCCTCCCTCAAGGCGGTCCGGAAGTTCTACGACGGACTCGTCGAGACCACGGTGCCGGTGAGCTCGCCCAAGGAGGCCGAGCTCGCCAAGCTCCTGGAGAACACCTTCCGGCACGTCAACATCGCCCTCGTCAACGAGATCGCGATGTTCGCCCGCCACCTCGACATCGACGTGTGGCAGGCCATCGACGCCGCCTCCAGCAAGCCCTTCGGCTTCATGCGCTTCACCCCGGGGCCCGGCGTCGGCGGCCACTGCCTGCCCATCGACCCCTCGTACCTCTCCTGGCACGTTCAGCGCGAACTCGGCACCAGCTTCCGCTTCGTCGAACTCGCCAACGACATCAACAACCACATGCCGGACTTCGTGACCCGGCGCCTGGTCAACGCCTTCAACGCCCGCAAGCGGTCGGTCAACGGCTCCCGCGTCCTGCTGCTCGGCCTCGCCTACAAGAAGAACACCGGCGACGCCCGCGAGTCGCCCGCGCTGCGCATCTCCCAGCTCCTGCTCGACATGGGCGCCGAGGTCCGTGCCGCCGACCCGCACGTCGTCGAGGGCCACCGCGTCGACAACCGGCTCGTCCGGGTCGACCTCACCAAGGAGGAGCTGGAGGCCGCCGACGCCGTCGTGCTCATCACCGACCACGACGCCTTCGACTACGAGCTCGTCGAGGCCCACGCCGACTACGTGCTCGACTGCCGGCGCCGGCTGAGCGGACCCCGGATCGAGGTGCTCTGAGCCGCATGTCCGGACCGGACGACACGAACGACACGCACGACACGAACGGGACGCAGGGAACGCAGGGAATGCACGGAACGCAGGACACGCACGGAACGCACGTCAAGAGGGTCGTCTGCGTCGCCGGCGCGCGCCCCAACTACATGAAGATCAAGCCGGTGATGGACGCCCTGGAGGCCAGGGGCGCCGAGGTGTTCCTCGTCCACACCGGGCAGCACTACGACCCGGCCATGAACGACGTCTTCTTCCGCGACCTCGGCCTGCGCCCGCCCGACCGCTTCCTCGGCGTCGGCTCCGGCAGCCACGCCGTGCAGACCGGGCGGGTCATGGCCGAGTTCGAACCGCTCGTGGCGGACCTCGCCCCGGACCTCGTCGTCGTGGTCGGCGACGTCAACTCCACGCTGGCCTGCGCCCTGGTCACCGCCAAGGCCGGGCCGCTGCTCGCCCACGTCGAGGCCGGGCTGCGCAGCCGCGACTGGTCGATGCCCGAGGAGGTCAACCGGGTCGCCACCGACCGGATCAGCGACTACCTCCTCGCCCCCTCGGAGGACGCGGCCGAGAACCTGCGGGCCGAGGGCTACCGCGAGGACCAGATCCACGTCGTCGGCAACGTCATGATCGACACCCTGTTCGCCAACCGCGAGCGGGCCCTCGCCGGCGACGCCCTCGCACGCCACGGCGTCGCCCCCGGGGAGTACGGCCTGGTCACCCTGCACCGGCCCGCCAACGTGGACGACCCCGAGGTGCTCGCCGGACTGCTCAAGGCGCTCGGCGAGGTCGCCGCGCACTGCCCCCTCGTGCTGCCCGTCCACCCCAGGGCCGCCGAGAAGCTGAACGCGCTCGGCGTGCCCGGCGGCATCCGGCTCGTCCCGCCGGCCGGATACCTCGACTTCATCGCCCTCCAGGCCGGCGCCCGGATCGTCCTGACCGATTCCGGTGGGGTCCAGGAGGAGACCACCGCGCTCGGCGTGCCCTGTGTGACCCTGCGGGACAACACCGAGCGCCCGATCACGGTCGACGAGGGCACCAACGTCCTCGCCGGCCGCGATCCACAGCGGATTCTGGCCACCGCCGTACGACTCCTGTCGGACCCGCCGCCACCGCGCCGCCCCGCACTGTGGGACGGGCACGCGGGGGACCGGATCGCCCGGGTCCTGCTGGAAGGGGGGACCGCGGGCGACCGCCCGCGGCCCACCGACCCCCGTTGATCGCAGACGTGGTGATCGCGAAGGGCTCACAACCTGACGCGATCCCACCTATCCTCTTCAGCGGTACGGCAGTTGAGCAGCCGCCACATCGGGGGCGCAGGGGGGAACGCCATGGACCTCGCAGAAATCTTCCGGGTCATGTGCCGGCGGTGGTACGTCCTCGTGCCCGGGCTGCTGCTGACGGCCGGCCTGACCGTCGGGGCGTGGTTGCTCGTCCCCACCGCGTACGAGTCGCAGAGCACCGTCGCGCTGCTCAACTCCCGCAAGGGGGCGGCGGCCGACGGCAACCCCTTCCTCAGCATGGAGCCCTCGCTGACGGGCATGGCCGACAGCCTCGCCCGCAACGTCAACTCCGACGTGTCGGTCGCGGAGCTCAAGGACAAGGGGCTGACCGAGAAGTACGAGGCGAAGATCGCGGACAACGCCCAGGGGCCGCTGCTCTGGCTCACCGTGACCGGTGACGACCCGGACGCGGTGCTGAAGGCCAACAAGACGCTCATGGAGTACACCGCGCAGCGGCTGAAGGACCTGCAGGCGGACCAGAAGGTCGAGGCGGACTCCATGATCCGGCTCACCACCATCGTTCCGCCCCAGGACCCCCAGGCCCAGATGAAGTCCAAGGTCCAGTACCTGATCATGGCCGCCGGACTCGGCTTCGTGCTCAGCCTCGTGGCCACCTTCTTCGTGGAGGCCCGCCGGCGCCACGACGCCCCGGCGAAGCACCGTCAGACCTCGCCCGCGGCGGAGACGGCGGACGCGGCGGACTCCGCGGATCCCGCGGGGGAGGCGGTCCCGGCCGCGCCCGGCCCGCTTGTCGACCCCGAGGTCTCGGCCGAGCCGTCCGCCGCCCAGCCGCTCGACCAGCCCACCGTCCAACTGCCCGTGCTGCCCGCCGCCGCCGAGCGCCGCCCGGCCAAGCGCCCACCGTCCTGGGTGAAGTGACGAGGAGCCCTCTCCGATGGAAACAGCGCCCGCCGGGCCCGCCGCGCCCGCCGCCCCCGGTGACCAGGCGTCCCTGGGGACCAAGGTCCGCTCGGCGACCCGGTGGAGCCTCATCAACACGATGGTGATGCGGCTCGGCAACTTCGCCACCGGCATCGTGCTCGTCCGCTACGTCCTCGACCCCGCCGCCTGGGGCGTGTACGGGGTCGCCCAGACCGTCCTCATGGTCCTGCTCTCCGCCAACGAGCTCGGCGTCTCGCTGGCCATCGTCCGCTGGGAGGGGGACGTACGCCGGTTCGCGCCGACCGTCCTCACCCTCAGCGCGGTCTCCAGCGGCCTGCTCTACCTCAGCCTCTTCGCCGCCGCGCCCGCCGTCGCCGCGCTGCTCGGCTCCACCGAGGCCACCGCGGTGCTGCGCGTCATGTGCATCTGCCTCGTCCTCGACGGCCTCTCCCAGGTCCCCGCGGGCGTCCTCACCCGAGAGTTCGCCCAGGGCCGCCGGATGGTCATCGACGCGCTCAACTTCGTCGTCAGCACCTCGGTGACCCTGGCCCTCGCCCTGCACGGCTGGGGCGCCATGAGCTTCGCCTGCGGAGCCGTCGCCGGCAACGTCGTCGCCCTGGCCGGCTGCGCGATCGCCGCCCCCGGGATGCTCCGCTTCGGCTGGGACCCCGTCCAGGCCCGGGCACTGCTCCGTTTCGGCCTGCCGCTCGCCGGCGCCAGCATGCTCGCGCTCGCCGTCGTGAACGCGGACGCCATGATCGTCGGCGCGGTCCTGGGCAACGTGTCCCTCGGCTTCTACATGCTCGCCTTCAACATGGCCGGCTGGCCCGTGCGCGTCATCTCGGAGACCGCCCGCCGGGTCTCCTTCGCCGGCTTCTCCCGGCTCGCCGACGACCCCAAGGCCCTCTCCCAGGGCTTCGGCAGCGCCCTGGGCCTGCTGATGAGCGCCACGGTCCCGGCCTGCGTCCTGCTCGGCGCGCTCGCCGGGCCCGCCGTGGAGCTCGTCTACGGCGCCACGTGGCTGCCGGCCGCCCAGGCGCTGCCCTGGCTGATGGCCCTCGGGCTCGCCCGGATCGCCGCCGAGCTCACGTACGACTGCCTCGTCGCGATCGGCCGGCGCCGCTCGCTCCTGCTCATCCAGGGGCTCTGGCTGGTCACCCTGATCCCCGTCCTGGTGCTGGCCGCCCGTGCCGGGGGCATCGAGACGGTCGCCGCCGGACACGTCCTGGTCGCCGGCGCCGTCGTGCTGCCCGCCTTCCTGCTGGCCCTGCGCCGCGGCGGGATCGCCACCCGGGCCGTCGCCCGGGTCTGCGTCCGCCCGGTCCTCGGCGGCGCCCTCATGGCCGCCGTCCTGGTGCTGCTCCGCCGGGAGCTGGGGGAGGGGCTCGGGGCGCTGTCCGCCACGTGTGTCATCGGGCTCGTGTGCTACGCGCTGTGCGTGCTGCCGGCCCGCAGACTGGTGCGCGGCGCGCTCGCGCGGTTCCGCCGCGCCCCGGCGGCGGAGCAGCGGGAGGCCGCCGCCCCCGCCGTACCGGCGCAGAAGCAGCCGGCCACCCCGGCATCCGAACGATGAGGTGAGTCCCCTGGCCCCCACCGGCCGCCACAAGCTCTCGTCCCGCACCGGCCGCCGCAAGCTCCTCGGAGCGGTGCTGCTGACCGCCCTCCTGCTCTTCTCCCTGATCACCTTCACCGGACTCGGCGGCAAGGCGGTCTGCCTGGGCGGCGCGGCGCTCTGCGACTCCCGTGCCATCACCGCCCCCGGGGAGGGCGCCGGCGGAGCGTCCCGGCCGGCGGACCCGGACCCGACCGCGAGCCCCGCCGCCCCCACCGCGAGCCCGTCCGGCTCCGGGTCCCCGGGCCCCGTCCCGTCCTCCAGCCTCTCCCGGTCGCCCGGCCCGCGGGACGCCAAGCCGCCCGCCCGCAGGGGCTGCGCGAGCCCCCGGGCCTGCGGCTACCCCGACGCGAGCACCACCGGGCCGCGGATGGCGACGCTGACCCCGCAGAGCACCGGGAACGCGAGCATCCGCACCGACGGCACGGTCATCAGGGGCTGGGACATCACCGGCTCCCTCGACATCTACGCCAACGACGTGACCGTGATCGACAGCCGCATCACCTCCACCAACTGGTGGGGGATCAACCTGCGTCCGGGCTTCAAGGGACTGCGGATCCTGCACACCGAGATCAACGCCGTCCCCGGAAAGGGCCCCAACAACGGCGGCTCGGACTACGCCGTCTCCAACATGAGCACCAGCTCGGTCGAGGTCGGCCACTGCGACATCTCCGGCTTCGGCGACGCCCTCTCCATGGGCCAGGGCAACCTGCACGACAACTACGTCCACGGCATCGTCCCGTACAAGAACCTCGACGGGGTGTGGCAGCACACCAACGCCGTGATCAGCAACGGCGGCGGCCAGGGCAAGCTGATCATCCGGCACAACACCCTGATCAACGCCACCCCCGTCGACCAGGGAGCCTCGGCCGCCGTCGGCCTGTTCGCCGACGCCGCCCCCGTCACCCACACCGTCGTCGACGACAACTGGCTGGCCGGCGGCGCGTACGCGCTCTACGCCGGCGGCAAGGACTCCTCCGGCATCGAGGTCACCGACAACGTCTTCTCGCCCGAGATCTACCCCTCGGGCGGCCGGTACGGCGCCGTCGCCTACTGGAACGCCGCCGGTCAGGGCAACATCTGGCGCGGCAACCGGATGGCCGACGGGACCCCCGTCGTGCCGGCCCCGGAGTGACCCGACGACGTCGGCAGATCGGCTGATAAATCCCCACCGTACGCATAGGGTTGGGACCGACCCCACCCTTTCCTCGATCATCAGGTGGTTGATGCGATGTCCGGCCTCCGTGCCCTCCGCAATCGTTTCGTCGACGCGCCCGACTCGCTCGGCGAACGATTCCGCGCGGCCCGCTGGGAGCGGTTCCGCAACTGCTTCCCCGGCATCGCCGACATGCGCGTCGTCGACCTGGGCGGCACCGCCTCGAACTGGACGCGCTCCCCGCTCCGTCCGAAGCACGTCCACCTGGTGAACCTGGAGGCGCACCCGGCCGAGCTGCCCGACTGGATCACCGCCGAGATCGCCGACGTCACCGACCCGGAGATCCCCGGCAAGCTGGGGGAGTTCGACCTGGTGGTCTCCAACTCCACCATCGAGCACGTCGGCGGCCCCAGCCAGCGCCGCCGCTTCGTCGCCGCCATCGAGCAACTCGCCCCGCTGCACTGGGTGCAGACGCCCTACCGCTACTTCCCGGTGGAGCCGCACTTCCTCGCCCCCGGTTTCCAGTTCCTGCCGCTGGCCGCCCAGGCCAAGCTGGTGCGGCACTGGCCGCTCACCCACAGCCGCCCCGCCACGCCCGAGGAGGGCATGGACGCGGTCATCAACATCGAGCTGCTCACCCGGGCCGAGATGGGCTACCTCTTCCCCCGCTCCGTGATCCTCAGCGAGCGGGTGGCCGGGCTCACCAAGTCGCTGACGGCCGTCCGCACCCGGGTCTGATGCGCCGGGTCCTCAGGGGGCCGTGGGAACTCCTCAAGCGCCTCTTCGGCTGGCTGGTCCTGTACGAGCTCCGCAACAAGGTCCTCCTCGCGCCCGGAGCCGTGCGGCTGCGGCGCTTCGAGGACGCCGAGACCGCCCGGCTGGCCCGCGTCCTGGGCCGGCGCCCGACGGCCCGGGTCGCCACCGTCATCGCCACCCACCGGCGCCCCGAGGCGCTGCTGCGGGCCGTGCGCTCGGCCCTGGAGCAGTCCGTGCGGGACCAGGTCGTCATCGTCGTCGACGACGGCGCCGGACTGCCCGAACTCCCGGCCGACCCGCGCCTGTTCGCCGTCTCCCTCAGCCGGAACACCGGCGTGGCCGGGGTGGTGCGCAACGTCGGCATCCGGCTGACCGCCTCGCGCTACGTCGCCTTCCTCGACGACGACAACCTCTGGGAACCGGAGCACCTCCAGGAGGCGCTGGAGACCCTGACCACACCCGGCGGTCCCGACGGGGTGTACACCGCGCTGCGCAGGGTACGTCCGGACGGCACCGACATGGACGTCCTGTCGGTGCCGTTCGACCGGCGCAGGGCCGCCCACGAGGCCTTCCTCGACACCAACGCCTTCGTCGCCCGCCGGGTGCCCGCCCTGCGCTTCAGCAGGCTCCGGCGCACCCCCGAGGTGCTGCCCCGGGAGGACTGGGAGCTGATCCGCCGCTACAGCCGCGGCCACCGGGTCGCGCACCTCGCCCGGCCCACCGTGCGGTACCTGGTGAACCCGGGCAGCTTCTACACCTCCTGGTGAGGCGAGCGGGGCGCGCCCAGCAGGGCGCGCACCGCCGCCCGGGCCGGCTCCCGGCCCAGCGCGGCCCGGGACAGCTCCCGCAGCAGCACCGCCGAGCGGAACGCCACCGTCGCCGGCAGGCCGTGCCGGCGACGGAACAGCCGCACCCGGTTCACCACGAGCAGCGACCACAGCCGGGGCGAGACCCGGGAGTCCCCGCCGAGGTGGCGGGCCCGCGCCTCCGGCTCCAGCCGGGTGCGCAGCCCCAGGTCCCGGGCGCGCAGGCAGTAGTCCGTCTCCTCCGAGTAGAGGAAGAAGGACTCGTCCCACGGCCCGCAGGCCGCCACACACGCGGGTGACAGGGCGAGCAGTGCCCCGGTCGCCCAGTCCGCCTCGGTCCGCCCGGCGTACGCGTCCGGCGCCGTGACCAGCTCGCTCCAGCGGGGGAACCGCCCGGCCCTGCGGTTGCCCAGCACCGCCTCGCCGAGCGCCCGGGTCACGCTGGACTCGCGCCGCAGCGAGTGGATGAGCTCCCCGTCCTCCTCGTGGAGCACCGGCACGCTGATGCCGACCTCGGTCCCGTCCGGCAGCGGGGTGCCCAGCGCCCCGACCAGGGCCGCGGCGCAGCCCTCCGCCATCCGCACGTCCGGGTTGCAGATCAGCACCGCGCCGAAGCCGCCCTCCCAGGCGGCCGCGGCCCGCAGGGCCGCGTTGATCCCGAAGGAGTACCCGCCGTTGCGGCCCGTCTCCACGACGGTGGCCTCGGGCGCGTGCTTGCGGACCACGGCGACGGTGTCGTCCGCGGAGTCGTTGTCCGCGACGACCAGCCGCCAGTCGAGCCCCGCCATCCCGGACGGCAGCGAGTCCAGGAAGCCGGGCAGCACCTCGGCGCTGTTCCAGGTCACGACGACGACGGCGACGGGCCCTGCGCCCTGCTGCTGAGCTTGCATCAGATCTCCACGAGGTGCGATGGGTCGGGCGTGCGGGGGCGCGGTGCCGGGCCGGCCCTCCGGGCCGCCTCCGCCTCACCCCGTACGAAACCGAGGCAGCTGCCCCCCGCGCCGAGGAGCAGGAAGAAGACGCCGGCGAACATGGGGAAGCTCAGCGTGTCGAAGGTCGCGCTGATCACCAGGGCGACCAGCGCCGAGGCGAAGAAGGCCTGGCCGAGCTCCCGGTCGGACTCGTGCCGGGCGAGACGGCGGATGGCGCCGCCGTTGTGCACCCCGGTGAGCCCCAGGACGAGGAGGACGAGGACGCCGAGCGCGCCCAGCTCCGCCAGCGTCAGCAGGTACTGGTTGTCGGTGAAGAAGTAGCGCTCCGGCGTGAAGGTGCCGAAGCCCCGGCCGAAGACCGGGTCCTGCAGGAAGTACTCGGCGATCTTCGGGTACTTGATGGTGCGGGCCTGGGTGCTGCTGTCCGCGTTGTTCAGGCTGCCCGAGAAGAGCGTGGTGATGGTGCCGATGAGCCCCGGCACCAGGACCTTGAACACCGCCACCGCGCCGAACAGGATGCCGATCGCGGTCCAGCGCCGCTGCGGCTTCCAGCGCGGCACCATGATCAGGACGACCACCAGCAGTCCGATGATCGAGGTCCGCGACACCGTCAGGGGCAGCCCGCCGCCCAGCAGCACGACCGGCGCCCACAGCTTCCACTTCTTCAGGTGGGCCCGGGCCGGGTCGAAGGCCTGGGCGATGGCGAACGGCAGCAGGATGGCGAGCATCCCGCTGAACTCCAGCGGATGGGCGGTCAGCGAACGCGGCCGGGTGAACGAACCGCGGTCGAGCACGGCGACGTTCGCCACGCTGGAGTTGAGCCCGGGGATGCGCAGCGAGTCGGCGATGTTGGTGCCGGTGAAGAAGTCGTACAGGCCGAGCAGCGCGACCACCGAGCCCATCACCACGAGCCGCCGCATCAGCACGTCCAGCCGCGCCCGGTCCTGGATCCCGGCCGTGGTCAGCACCACCAGGGACACCCAGACGAGCAGCACGATCAGCCCCCGGTCGGCGGCCAGTATCTCCTTCTGCGAGCTGATCCGGTCCTGGTTGGCGACGTACGACAGGAGGACCGTGACCGCCAGCAGCAGCATCACCGTCCGCATGGTGCGGGTCCCGGGCGCGGGGGCGATCCGCCCGCCGCACCAGGTCGCCAGGTACCAGAACAGGCCGAGGAGCGCGAAGACGTTCGCCGGGGTGCCCGCGCCGCCGAGGGCCGGCAGCGCCAGGTTCGACGGCAGGAACAGGGCGAGCGCCAGATAGCCGGTGAGGACGGCGGTGGCGTCCAGCGGCCGGGTCAGCAGGGTGCGCAGCCGCCCCGCGCCGGGCCGGGGCGCCGGGACCGGCCGCGGCGGCAGCCCGCGGGTGCGCCGGCGGGCCGCCGCCCAGGTCTCGATCACGAAGGACAGCAGGAAGGCGGACGTGATGCCGAAGACGACGACCGCGGCCACCTTCTGGTACCGGGACTTGGGCTGCGAGACCGGCTTCTGCGGCGGCACGATCCGCGCCGAGCGCACGTAGTAGCCCTCCGGCACCCGGGCCTCGTCCTGGAGGACCCGCAGCTGCTCGGAGGCGTAGTCGGTGATCTTCCGGGTCTCCTCCAGGACCTTGTCCTTGTCCTCGCCCTTGACCGTCAGCGTGAGCAGCGGCCCCTCCGCCTGGGCGGCGAAGTCCACGCCGTACTCGTCGGTGATCCCACGGCCTTGGAGTAAACGGGCCGTCTCCGCCGACTGGAGGGCCCGGATCAGCACGTCGGCCGTGCCGATCAGCGAACCGCTCGCGTACGCCAGGGGGTTGCCGTAACTGGGCGCCGGTTTGGCCACCTTGCTGGAGTTGAGCAGCGCGAGCTGGCTCTGCGACTCGTACGTCACGGGGACGGTCGTGTACAGGTAACCGCCCGCGAGCAGACTCAGCAGGGTCAGCGGCACCATCACGTACCAACGCCCGGCCAGGACGCGGAAGATCTCGGCGATGCTCACGAACCCTCCCCCGGTTCCTCTTCGTGCTGCCAGTATCGGTGCTGATGGAAAGAGACGTGCTGACTCCCGAAGGACTGGCCCGTGTGCTGCTGCGCCGCTGGTACGTCCTGGTCCTCGCCATGCTCCTCACCGGCGTCGCCTGCTACCCGGCCCTGCGGCCGGCACCGCGCTTCCAGAGCTCGGCGGTGCTGGTGGTCAAACCGCCGCGGACCGGCAACCAGCCCAACCAGCTGACCAACCTCCAGCCCTCGCTGGCCCTGGTGTCCTACGCCGTGGTCCAGCAGCTCCAGTCGCCCGCCGGACAGGCCGAGCTGCGGGCGGCCGGGGTGCACGGCACCTACCGGCTCACCCCCCGCAACAGCGGCACCAGCGCCACCCCGTACTACTCGATCCCCACCCTGCAGGTCGAGTCGGAGCAGACCGGTGCCGAAGAGGCCGACCGGCAGGTCCAGTTGATCATCGGGGTGTACGGCAAGCACCTGAACGCCCTCCAGGCCACCCAGCACGTGCCGTCCGCCACGCTCCTCACCGTCGACCTGGTGAACCGGCCGGGCACCGTCGCGCTGCCGCCCAACCGCACCCGCGCGGTGGCCGGCGTGGGCGCGCTGGGCACCCTCGCCGGCGTGATGACGGCGCTGTGGATCGAGCGGATCGCGACGGCGCGGCGAGCGGGCCGGGAGCGGCGGCTCAGCGCGCAGCACCGTACTCCGTGAGCCGCCCGTCCCGCTCCTCGTAGCGCTCGCCCGTCTCCGGGCACCGCCACAGACCGGGGGTGCCCGGCTCCTCCGTCAGCCGGACGCCGGCCTTGCCGACCCAGCCCGCCCGGCGGGCCGGGACGCCCATCACCAGGGCGAAGTCGGGGACGTCCGCGGTGACCACCGAACCGGCCGCGACCAGCGCCCAGCGCCCGATGGTCACCGGCGCCACGCACACCGAGCGGGCGCCGACCGCCGCGCCGTCGCCGATCCGCACGGCGACCGGCTCCCAGTCGCCGCCCCGCTTCAGCCGCCCGTCCGGGTCCACGGCCCTCGGGTTGTGGTCGTTGGTGAGGACGACGGACGGTCCGATGAAGACGCCGTCGCCGAGCACCGCGGGCTCGTACACCAGGGCGTAGTTCTGCAGCTTGCAGTTGTCCCCGATGGTCACCCCGGGGCCGACGTACGCGCCGCGCCCCACCACGCAGTTCTCGCCGAGACGGGCGTCCTCGCGGATCTGCGCGAGCTCCCACACGCTGCTGCCCGCGCCGACGACGGCCTTCTCGTCGACCTGGGCGGTGGGCTGGACGCGGTAGTTCACGGATGTGCCTTTCGTTCCATGGAGGAGAGGGGGACTAGATGCCGCGGCGCTTCCAGGACCGCCACCAGAGCCACTCGCGGCCCCGGTCGACCACGGCCGAGAGCACCAGCGGCTGGAGGTACGGCATGACCCGCGCCCCGATCCGCCGCCGCAGCCGCAGCGCCCGGTACTCCGGCAGCGTCTCGGCGTCCGGCCGCCACTGCTTGGCGAGGCTCACCAGCTCCTCGACCGGTACGACGTCGGTGCGCCCCCGGTCGTAGGCCCGGTAGGCCCGGCGCAGTGCCTGGCGGGCCAGCCGGGTGTCCACCAGGCCCGCCAGGCGGTCGGCCTGGGGGAGCAGGTCCGCGCACTTCTCCAGGACCGCGGTGAACGCGGCCCTGCGCTGGCGCAGGTCGTCGAGCTGGCCCCCGAAGTCGGTGGTGGACATGTTGTTGCCGTGGACCCGGTAGTAGGCCTGGTCCGCCCCCGCGACGTAGCCGACGTCGGCGTGGGCGGCCAGCCGCATCCACATCTCGATGTCCCCGGCGTGCGGCAGCCCGGGGTCGTAGCCGCCCACCTTCCGCTGGAGGCTGGTGCGGACCACCACCTCCGGGGAGGTGATGCACCCGGTGCCCTCGCGGAAACGCCGCTCCAGCCACCAGTGGCCGGGGTAGACCACGGAGCCGGTGGAGCGGGTGCGGGCCGCGGGGAGCGGTCCGCCGTGCCGGAAGCGCAGCGGCCTGCCGTAGGCGAAGCCGGCCTCCGGGTGGGCGTCGAGCAGGGCCACGGCCCGGACGAGCGCCCCGGGGACCAGCCGGTCGTCGGCGGAGAGCAGCACGACGTAGTCGCCGTCCGCCCACTCCAGCAGGCCCTCGTTGTAGGTGGCGATGTGCCCCTTGTTGGTCTCGTGGACCCGTACCTCGATCCTCGGGTCGGAGGCGGCCAGCTTCCTGGCCGCCTCCGCCGAGTCGTCGGGGGACGCGTCGTCGATGATGAGCACCCGCACGTCGAGGCCGGGCTGTTCGTCGAGCACGCTGCGTACGCAGTCGGCCAGGAAGTGGCCGTACTTGTAGCAGGGGATGACGACGCTGACTGAGCTCATGTGGTGCGTTCCCCGATTTCGCTGTGTCCGGTCGGACGGTCGGCCGGTCAGTTGGTCGTGAAGACCGGGCCGACCCAGTAGTTGGTCGAGTTGTAGGAGCTGTTCGGGAAGGCGCTGGTGGCGCCGTACCGGTACAGCCCGTTGGCGCTGCCGCCGGAGTCGGCGGGCGCCGACAGCGGGTAGTTCAGGTGGGCGCCGGTGAAGTACCCCGGATCTGATGCGTAGTTGCCGTTCGGAGCGTGGTACGAGGCCACGTAGGTGGCGCCCGCGGTGATCGTGACCGGACTGGCGAAGGTCAGCGTCTGCCAGCCGGTGGCCGTCTCTCCGGTGAAGGTGCCGGTGGCCAGCAGGGTGCCGTCGGCGGCCCACAGGCTGCCGGTGTGGCTGCCGGTGTTGGTGGCCCCCTTGTAGAACGTGACGCCCGTGACCTTGCCCGCCAGCGAGGACTGGAAGCGGGTGCCCAGTTCCAGGGAGTTGCCGTCACTGGTCTCGGCGGTCTTCACCGGCACCGTCTGCGCGTTCCACAGGGTGCACGGGCAGGCGGCGGCCGGCGGGGTCGAGCTGGTCGTGAAGGTCCAGCTGACCGGGTCGGCCATCGCGTTGCCCCACAGGTCGGCGGCCTGGACGGAGACCGTGTACGTGGTGCCCAGGGCCAGCTGGCTGTTGAGGGTGAAGGCCGCCGTCTTGCCGTCCCCGTCGAGCGTGGCCCGGCCCGGGACGGTGGCGCCGCCGGGGCCCTGGACGGTGAAGACCAGGGTGCCGCTGTCGATGCTCTGGTTGAAGGTGGCGGTCAGCGGGGCCGTGATCGACACGTTGGTCGCCCCCGGGGCCGGGGTGCGGCCGGTGACGGTGGGCGGCACGGTGCTGGCCGAGCCCGTCTCCAGGATGGCGTCCACCCAGTAGTTGCTGCCCGCGGACGCCTGGTTCGGGAAGCCGCTGGTGCCGCCGTACCGGTAGACGCCGTTCCCGCCGTCGGTGCCGGACTGGAGCGCCGTCAGCGGGGCGAGGCCGGCGGCCTTGTCGGTGAAGTAGTGGGCGTCGTAGGAGTACCCGCCGCTGGGGGCGAAGTACGAGGCGATGTACGTGGTGTTGGCCTTCGCCGGGACCGGGGTGGCGAACTTCAGCTCCTGCCAGCCGGAGGCGGTCTCGTTGGTGAAGGTGCCGGTCGCGAGGAGCTGGCCGGTGGCGGACCACAGGCTGCCCTTGTGGGTGCCGACGTTGGCGCTCGACTTGTAGAAGCGGACGCCGGTGATCGTGCCGGGCACCGAGCTGCGGACCTTCACGCCGAGCTCGACCGAGCTGCCGTCGCCGCTGTTCGCCTTCGTCGGGGCGGCGGTGGCCGGCCACACCGTGCACGGGCACTGCTGCTGGGTCACGGTCAGCGGGACGGTGGTGACGTTGCCGAGGTTGACGCTGTCGTCGACGGCGCGGACCTTGAGCTGCACGGGTCCCTCCGCCAGCGGGGTCCACTTGTAGCTCCAGGTGCCGGTGCCCTCGGCGGCCTTCCAGGTGGTGCCGCCGTCGGTGGAGACCTCGACGCGGGCGACCACGCCGCCGGAGTCGGCCGCCGTGCCGGTGACGGTGATCTGGCGCAGCGCGGGGACGGAGGCGTTCGCGGTCGGGGTGTTCACGGTGACCGTGGGGCCGGTGATGTCGTCGGACGCGTAGGCGGGGACCAGGTCGTCCTGGCGGGTCTTCGGCTGGATGCCCATGTCGGCCAGGATGTTCACCGTGGCCTGCTGCATCCGCTTGTCCGCGGTGATCACGCCGCCGGCGGGGTCGGCCGTCGGGACGTTGGTCAGACCCCAGGACCACTGCACGGTCCCGGTGCCGAACACCAGCGCCTTGGAGGTCTGGTCACGGAAGGCGACGAGGCTGTGGGTCGCGGTCCCGTTCCCGTAGTAGTTGCCCCAGTCGAGCAGGTAGTTGCCGTCGTTGACGTCGACGGTGGTGGAGGACATCCGGATCTGCCCGGCCGGCCGGGAGGCGTTCTCGACGTCGCTGTTCCACTCGTAGCCGAGGGTGCCCTGCGGGAAGGTGGCGACCTGGTTGCCGGTCAGACCGGCGACCGAGGTGTTGCGCCACAGGCGCATCTTCGCGTAGGCGGCGGGCACGGTGATGGCGTCGTTGCGCGGGCCGTTCACCTGGAACAGGGAACCGGTGAGGATGTTCTGCGGCCGGTAGGGCTCCCCCTCCTTGGTGCTGTCCGGGTCCATCCAGGTGCCCGTCCACACGTTGCTCGGGTCGGGAACGCCGTTCGGCGTGGGGAACTTGAGCTTGGTCTCCTTGTAGCAGACCAGGGTGCGGTTGGCGGTGTTGCTGCCGTCGATGCTCGGTTCCAGCCGGGTCTTCCAGAAGATCTCGTTGCCGGAGAAGTACGTCTGGTGCTGGCCCGCCTTGCGGGCGTTCAGCACGTTGGTGAACTGCTCCTGCGTCCAGTACTCGTCGTGCCCCTGCGACATGAACATCTTGTGGTTGGCGAGCAGCGCGGAGCCCCGGGTGGCCGTGTCCAGACCGGAGACGTAGCTGAGGTCGTAGCCGTTGCGCTCCAGCCAGGAGATCATCTCGAACTCGGAGCCGTAGATGCCGTTCTCGCCGCCGATGTCCATCGGGCGGTTGTAACTCACCTTGTACGCGCGCCCGTCGGGGGCGGGCCCCTGCCCGTCGTAGAGGTTGGTGCCGCCCCAGTCGTTGTACGCCTGCCAGGTCTGGTCCGAGGTCTGCACGAGGATCTCGGAGCGGCTGGCGTCGTTGCGCACCACGAACGGGTACGGCATGAGGCCGTTGCCGTCGGCCTGGTCGAAGTTGGCCACGTACAGGCCCGAGACCGCGTCGGAGGGGACCGTCCAGCTCGCCGTGGTGGGCCAGTTGCCGCAGTCCATCAGGCCGGTCGGCTGGTCCTTCAGGCAGCTGGGCCGCTGCGTCAGGTAGGTGGCGGGGTAGGTCTGGTCGGCCTGCGCCTGGGTGGACACCAGCCGCGCGCCGTCACCGCCGTACCAGCCGAGCCGGTAGATCCGGACGCGGTACGAGGACGGGGACTGGACCTTGAACTGGAGGGTCTCCCCGGCCTGGAGGCTCATCTTGGTGGGGAACCCCGCGATGTCGCCCCAGGAGCTGCCCGCGAACCAGTCGGACATGGGTGTGCCCGGCTTGGAGTTCTCGCAGGTGATGGGGTTGCTGCCCGTTCCGCATGGATCGGCGAGCGCGCTCGCCTCTCCGGCCGGCGGCAAGAAGATCGCTGTCAGGGCCGCGGCCAGGGCGAACAAGGCGCCTCTGGCCCGACGGAATCGGTTTTGCATCGCTGTACCTTTCACGGGCAGTACAGGTCCAGGCCTTCCGGCCGGGGTGGGGAGCGGGCCCTAGTTCAGGGCGTTGACCAGCGCGTCCACGACCTGCTGCTGCTGGTCGTGGGAGATCTGCGGGAAGAGCGGGAGCGAGAGGATCTCGCCGGCGGCCCGCTCGGCGTGCGGGAAGTCCCCCCGGTGGTACCCGAGGTGGGCGTAGGCGGGCGTCAGGTGGACCGGGTCCGGGTAGTGCACCCCGGCGCCGATGCCGCTCGCGTTGAGCTTGCCCACCACCGCGTCGCGGTCCGCCCCGGGCACCCGCACCACGTAGAGGTGCCACACGTGCTCGTTGCCCTCGGCGGTGGAGGGGAGAACGAGCCGTCCGGCGCCCGCGAGCGGGGCGAGCAGCTCGTCGTAGCGGGCCGCCGCCGCCCGCCGGGCCGCGTTTCCGGCGGCGAGCCGGCGCAGCTTGGCCCGCAGCACCACGGCCTGCAGCCCGTCGAGCCGGCTGTTGAAGCCGGGCACGTCGTGCCGGTACTTCTGGACCCCGCCGTGGTTCGCGATCGCCCGCATCAGGGCGGCGGCCTCGGGGTCGTCGGTGAGCACCGCCCCGGCGTCGCCGTAGGCGCCGAGGTTCTTGCCCGGGTAGAAGCTGGTGGCGGCGATGCCCCCGCTGCCCGGCGTACGGCCGTTCCGGCTCGCGCCCTGGCTCTGGGCGGCGTCCTCGACGATCCGTACGCGCTCCGGGAGCGCGGCGGCCAGCGCCGCCACGTCCGCGCTCTGCCCGTACAGGTGGACCGGCACCACGGCCCGGGTGCCCGCCCCGACCGCGGCCGCGGCCGCCGCGGGGTCGATCAGCAGGGTCTCCGGGTCGCAGTCCACCAGGACCGGCCGGGCCCCGGCGCGGGCGACCGCGCCCGCCGTGGCGATGAAGGTGTTCGCGGGGACGATCACCTGGTCACCGGCCCCGACCCCGCTCGCCCGCAGCGCCAGCTCCAGGGCGTCCGTGCCGTTGGCGACGCCCACGACGTGCTCGACGCCGCCGAACTCGGCGTACTCCCGCTCGAACTCCCGGACCTCCTCGCCGCCGATGAAGGCGGTGCCGGCCAGGACCCGGTCGAAGCCGGCGCGTATCTCCTCGGCGACCTCGGCGTGCGCCGCCTTCAGGTCGACCAGGGGAATCTGGTTCATCAGCCGTTCACTCCTCGTGCCGGGACCAGCGGGTCCCCCTGGGTGGTGTCGTGGTCGAGCTGTTCGAGGGCCGAGGAGGCCGCCGCGCGCAGCCGGCGGGCCGGGGAGCCGGCCCAGACCTCGCCCTCGGGGACGTCGGCCAGGACCGTGCTGCCCATGCCGACGAGCGACCAGGCGCCGATCGCCGTGCCCTCGCGGACCAGCGCGCCGGCGCCGAGGTAGGCGCCCCGGCCGATCCGGGCGCCGCCGCCGAGCCGTACCCCGGAGGCGAGGGTGGCGAAGTCGGCCACCTCGTCGTCGTGGGTCAGGACGGTGTGCGGCATCACGGCGACGTGCCGGCCCACCCGCACCGCGGCGGTCAGGACCGTGTGGGCGAGGAGCACCGTGCCGGGGCCGAGCGTCGACGTCCCCGACACCACCGCCGTGGGGTGCACGACGGTGGCGTAGCGGTCGTCCGGCAGCCCGAGCCGGGCGACCACCCGGGCGCGGGCCGCGTAGTCGCGCGGGCTGCCCACGCAGACCACGAAGGACGCGCCGGGCAGCTCCCGCACCAGCGCGCTGCCGCCGAGCACGGGCACGCCGTCGACCTCGACGCCGTGCAGCGCCGGGTCGTCGTCGAGGTGGCCCGCCAGGGGCAGGCCGGCGGCCCGGACGGCCTGCGCGGTCTCCCGCGCGAAGCCTCCGGCGCCGATGATGACGAGCTGGGTCACGGACGCGCCGCCGCTTCCCGCAGGACGGCGACCACGCGGTCCTGCTGCTCCTCGGTCAGGGTGTGGAACAGCGGCAGGATCAGCGAGTCGCGGGCGATCCGCTCGGTGGCCGGCAGCGGTCCGGCGGGGTGGCCCGCGTAGGCGGGTTCCAGGTGGCTGGCCATGATGCCGCGGCGGGCCGAGATCCCGGCCTCGGCGAGCACGGCGAGCAGCTCGTCGCGGCCGACCGGGAACTCCTCGGCGAGCAGCACCCAGTACGACTGGAAGTTGCCCTCGCCGTGCGCGGGGTCGGTCACCGGCGTCAGACCGGGCACGTCCGCCAGCAGCTCCGTGTAGCGGGCGGCCAGCTCGCGGCGGCGGGCCACCAGGGCGTCCAGCTTCGCCAGCTGGGCGAGGCCGACCGCCGCCTGGATGTCGGTCATCCGGTAGTTGAACCCGGTCTCCAGGTAGCTCTCCAGGACCGGCTTGCCGCTCGCGTGCCGTTCGGCCGCCGACACGTTCATCCCGTGCTCGCGCAGCCGGCGCAGCCGCGCCGCCCACTCGGCGTCGTCGGTGGTGACCATGCCGCCCTCGCCGGTGGTGAGCAGCTTGCGCGGGTGGAAGGACCAGGCGGCGAGCAGCGCGCCCCGCCCGACGGAGGCCCCGTCGACGGTGGAGCCGATCGCGCAGGCCGCGTCCTCGACCAGCGGCAGCCCCCAGCCCTCGCAGGCGGCCCGCAGCGCGGCCACGTCGGCCGGCACGCCGCCCTGGTGGACCAGGAGGACGGCCTTGGTGGCCGGGGTGCGGACCGCGTCGACGGTGGCGGCGGTGAGGTTGCCGGTGGCGAGGTCGACGTCGGCGAAGACCGGTTCGGCGCCCACGTACCGCACGGCGTTGGCGGTGGCGATGAAGGACAGCGAGGGGACCACGACCTGGTCGCCGGGGCCGAGGCCGAGCGCGACCAGGGCCAGGTGGAGCGCGGTCGTGCAGGAGCTGACCGCCACCCCGTGCCGGGCGCCGACCCGCTCCGCGAAGGCCCGCTCGAACTCGGCGACCTTCGGTCCCTGCGCGACCCAGCCGGACCGCACGGTGTCGGAGGCCGCCCGGGCCTCCTCCTCGCCGAGCCAGGGCACCATCACCGGGATCCGGACGGGCGCCTTCGCGGCGGCCGTGTCGGCGTCCGTGGCCGTCGCCCCCTTCTCGGCCCGCCACCACTCGACCAGGTCCCGCAGCCCGGTCCGCAGGTCGATCTCGGCCTTGAAGCCGAGCCGCCCCTCGGCGAGCGTGGTGTCCGCGAGCCGCCGGGTCACCCCGTTGACCGCGCGGGCCGGGCCGTGCACCGGCTCCAGGTCCGAGCCCATCACCTCGAGGAGGCCGTCGGCCAGCTCGCGCAGCGAGGTCTCGGTGGCGCTCGCCACGTTGAACACCTCGTCGGTCAGGCCCTCGCGCGCCGCCAGGATGTTGGCGCGGGCGATGTCGCGGACGTCGACGAAGTCCATCGTCTGGGTGCCGTCGCCGAGGATCAGCGGCGGCTCGCCCGCCTCGATCCGCTCCATCCAGCGGATCAGCACCTCGGTGTAGAGGCCGTGGATGTCCATCCGGGGCCCGTACACGTTGAAGTAGCGCAGCGCCACGTAGTCCAGGCCGTACATGGCGTGGAAGCTGCGCAGCATGCCCTCGTTGAAGGCCTTGGCCGCGCCGTAGAACGTGTCGTTGTTGTACGGGTGGTGCCGCTCGGTGGTCGGGAACGACTCGGCCAGGCCGTACACGGAGGCCGAGGAGGAGGCGATCACCTTCCCCACCCCGGCGGCCGCGGCGGCCTCCAGGACGTTGAACGTGCCGTTCACCATGACCTCGTTGGCGAGCCGGGGCTCCTCCGCGCACTGGGTGATGCGGATCGCCGCCAGGTGGTAGACGAGGTCGGCCCCCTCGGTCACCCGGTGCACGGTCGACGCGTCCCGGATGTCGCCCTCGACGAGCTCGACCCGGCCGCCGGCCAGGGCCTTGGCGAGGTTGGCCCGGCGGCCGCGCACGAAGTTGTCCAGGACGACGACCTGGCTCGCACCCCCCCTCCACCAGGAGGTCGGTCACATGGGATCCGATGGTCCCGGCACCGCCGGTGACCAGGACCCGCTTGCCCGCGATATCGCTCAACGCCGTTCTCCCAGCACTTCGTTCCCGTTCTTGATGGACCGGTCCGAGCCGGTCCGCAGCCCGACGACGGCACCGCGGAACTGCAGGCTCCGCGAGGCCGCCTCCAGGATGTCCAGCACCCGGAGCCCCGCCCGCCCGTCGGTCAGCGCCGGCCGGCCCTCCGTGATCGCCGCCGCGAACTCGTCGACCATGCTGCGCAGCGCCTCCTTCTCGCCGATCGCCGGGGCGATCATGTCGCCGCTGCGGTACGAGATGAGGGCGTCCCGGCGCTCGTCCGCGCCCAGCTCCTGGGGCGTCGCTAGGTCCACCCCGCGGTCGAACAGCGCGACGCGCTGCGCGGGGTTGAGGTCGTCCCAGATCAGGGTCCGCTTGGAGCCGCCGACCATGGTGGTGCGGACCTTGGTGGGGGAGAGCCAGTTGACGTGCACGTGGGCGATGGCCCCGGTGTTCAGCTGGAGGGTCAGGTACGTGATGCAGTCCTGGCCCGCGCCGATCGGGTCGGCGCCGTGCGCGGCGACCGCGACCGGCTCCACGTGCTCCGGCAGGATGAAGTCCAGGATGGACAGGTCGTGCGGGGCGAGGTCCCACAGCACGTCGATGTCCTTCTGGACCAGGCCCAGGTTGATCCGCACCGAGTCCACGTAGTGGATGTCGCCGAGGGCGCCCTCGCGCACCAGCTCGCGGATCTTCGCCACGGCCGGGGTGTAGCAGTAGGTGTGGTCGCACATCAGGGTCAGGCCGCGCTCCTCGGCCTCGGCGACCAGCCGCGCCCCGTCGGCGTACGTGGTGGCCAGCGGCTTCTCGACCAGCACGTGCTTGCCCGCGCGCAGCGCCGCGAGGGCCACGTCCAGGTGGGTCCCGGCCGGGGTGGCGACGGCGACCGCGTGCACGTCCGGGTCGGCGAGGACCGCCGCGTAGTCGTCGGTGGCCTGGACGGTGGAGTACCCGCCGAGGACCCGCTGGGCGCGCGTGACGTCGAGGTCGCAGAGCCAGCGCAGCCGGAAGCGGTCGCTGCCCTGGAAGTTGCGCACCAGGTTCGGGCCCCAGTAGCCGGCGCCTATGACGGCGACCCCCAGCGGCCCGTCCGGACGAGCCGCGTCCTTCGCGTCGCTCACGTGTGTTCCCTTCATCGTCAGTAGGCCCCCGTCCCGCGCAGGACGGCGGGGCCGGTGCGCAGCAGGATCAGCGCGTCCAGGCCGAGCGACCAGTTGTCCACGTACGCCAGGTCGAGGCGTACGGCCTCGTCCCAGGGCAGGTCGGAGCGTCCGCTGACCTGCCACAGGCCGGTGAGGCCCGGTTTGACGAGCAGCCGGCGCCGGACCTCGTGGCTGTATCCGGCGACCTCCTCGGGCAGCGGCGGGCGCGGCCCGATGAGGGACATGCGCCCGTTCAGCACGTTCAGCAGCTGGGGCAGTTCGTCGATCGAGTACTTGCGCAGGGTGGCGCCCACCCGGGTGACGCGCGGGTCGTCGCGGACCTTGAACAGCAGGCCGTCGCTGTTGTGGTTCGCATGGGCGAGCTCGGCCCTGACCGCCTCGGCGTCGGGCCGCATCGTACGGAACTTGAACATCGTGAACTGCTTGCCGTGCAGGCCCACCCGGACCTGCCGGAACAGGGCCGGACCGCGGCTGCCGAGCCGGACGGCCAGGGCGACGGCGCACATCAGCGGCGCGAGCACGAGCAGCAGGACCGCGGCGGCCAGGCGCTCGGCCAGCTCCTTGGGGAGCCGGGCCCAGCGGGACAGCCGCGGTGCCTTCAGATGGATCAGCGGGACCCCGCCGACCGGCCGGACCTCCAGGCGGGAGGCGGCCACGTCGCCGAAGGCGGGGGCCAGCAGGAAGTCGCCGCCGGCCGCGGCGGTGCTCCAGGAGAGCCCGCGCAGCAGGGTCGCGTCGATCTCCGGCGAGGGCAGCACCACCACGGTGGTGGAGCCGCCGAAGGCCCTTATGGCGCGCGGGACTTCGTCGACCCCGCCGAGCACCGGCACCCCGAAGGCGTCGACGCCCTCGGCGTTCAGCGGGTCGGTCAGGCACACGCCGGCGATGTCCAGGCCCTGGAGCACGGCCCCGGCCGGGGCGCCGGGCCGCCCGTCCCGCCGGAGCGCGGCGAGGAGTTCGGCGACGCCGGCCGAGGGTCCGACCAGGATCGCGGTGGTCCGGTTCCGGCCCTGCGCCCAGTCGCGGCGCAGCCAGCGCCGGAGCAGGAATCGGGCGGCCAGGGCGAGGGCGGCCACGGCCGGGGCCGCCAGGATCATCTCGTGGAGCAGGTCGAGGTCGCCGACGAGGCCCCAGCCGAGCACCGCGGCGAGCGCCGGCAGGACCAGGGCGCCGCGCAGCACCCGGCGGTATATCTCGCCGCCGGAGCCGAACGAGCCCCGCTCGTAGGCCCGGTGGGCGTACATCAGCGTGACCCAGGCCGGCGGCAGGCCGAGGACGACGGGCCAGTGGCCCACCGCGCCGAGGACACTCACCGCGGCCGCGACGGCCGCCGCGGTGTCCGCGGCCAGCAGGATTATCTGGTGTCTCCTCCGCCACCACAGGCGGTGGACGTCGAAATGTGTGGATTCGACTCGATGCCGCTCATGCGTGACCGGCAGGACGGTCATCCATTCCCCCCAAGGGCGCTTCACGCGCACCCCGTCGAACGCCGTCGCTCTTTCCCCGGTCCGCCCACGAGAGCGGCTCGCGGGCAGGGGAAAGGCAGCGGTGGTGCGACGAGGGTGCGCGGCTCTTCCGCCTGACTGAACGGTGCGGACCGCGGTCGCAAGTCTCCCCAGCCACGGCCGGTGTCCGCACAGGACGCAGAATCCGCCCGGGACGAGTCGTGTTCGTGCCCCAGCGGATCCGGCAGCGCTCAATCTAGACCAACTGGGGCAGGCCAGCCAGGAGTTGTGTGAAACTCCTACCGATAGTTGAAGGAACTGTAAGAGTGGGACGCCTTGGTCATACTGTCCCCGTGCCCAGCATCGTGATCCCCGCCCACAACGAGGAACGTACCCTCGGCCGCCTCCTGGACGCCCTCCTGGAGGGCTCCCGTGACGAGGAGTTCGACATCGTCGTCGTGTGCAACGGCTGTACGGACGACACCGCCCGCGTCGCCGGGGAGCGCGGCCCGCGGGTGCGGGTCGTCGAGACCCCCGTGCCCTCCAAACACGAGGCCCTGCGCCTCGGTGACACGCACGCCCGCGGCTTCCCGCGGATCTACGTGGACGCCGACGTGGTGCTCGGCGCCGGGGACGTCCGTGCCCTCACCGCCGCGCTCGACGCGCCCGGCGAGGTCCTCGCCGCCGCGCCCGAGCGGGAGCTGCCGATGACCGGCTGCTCCTGGCGGGTGCGCGCGTACTACCGGGTGTGGCAGCGGCTGCCCGCGGTCCGCGAGGGGCTCTTCGGGCGGGGCGTGATCGCCATGTCCGGCGAGGGCCACGCCCGGATCGCCGCGCTGCCCCCGCTGATGGCCGACGACCTGGCCGCCTCGCTCGCCTTCGGGCCGGCCGAGCGCAGCGTGGTCCGTACCGCCCGGGTGGTGGTCCGGCCGCCGCGCACCTGGCGGGACCTGATCCGCCGCCGGGTCCGGGCGGCCACCTCCACGGCCCAGCTCGAGGCCCACCAGGCGGGTCACCGGGAGGCCGGGCCGGACGCCTCGGCGCCCGCCGCGCCGCCCTCGGCCCGTACCGGCGTCTCCGACCTGAAGGCCCTGGTCCGCGCCGAGCCCGCGCTGCTGCCGGCCGTGGTCGTCTTCCTCTCGGCGGCGCTCGCGGCGCGCAGGGGCGCGCGGAAGGCCATCAAGGCGCGCGACTTCGACACCTGGCTCCGGGACGAGAGCAGCCGCCAGGACTGAATCGCGCCCGAACGCGCGGTTCCGGCCCTCCCGATGATCACCGCCGCCTAGGCTGCGGCTGACCGCACCACGGGAGGCCCTTCATGAAGTTCCGGATTCCGGGGCGGCGCGCCGCCGCACTGGCGGCGGCGCTGGCCGCCTGCGCCGTCTGGACCTCCGTCGCCCCGGCGGCGTCGGCCGGGACCACGGGCGGGACCGGTGGGGACCCGGCGCCCGGAGCGCCGCTGACCGCCGCCACCCGGTTCTACGTCGACCCCGACAGCGGCGCCGCGCGCCAGGCCGTCGTCGACGCGGCGGCCGGGGGGCCCGAGGGTGCCGCGAACGCCGAGAACATGCGCCGGCTCGCCGCGCTGCCGCAGGCCGCCTGGTTCACCGGCGGCACGCCCGGGAGCGTGCGCGCCGGAGCGCGCGCCCTCGTCGCGCGGGCGCGCGCCGCGCACCAACTCCCCGTGCTCGTCGCGTACAACGTCCCCGGCCGCGACTGCGGCCTCTACTCCAGCGGCGGCGCCGCCTCCTCGTCCGCCTACCGGGACTGGATCGCGGCCCTCGCCGAGGGCGTCGGCGAGGGACCCGCGCTGGTGGTCCTGGAACCCGACGGCCTGGCCGCCCTGCCCGAGGACTGCGCGGGGAACGTGGATCCGACCGGGGAGCTCACCGCCGCCCGGCTCGCCGACCTCGACTTCGCCGTCACGACGCTCAAGGCCCGCCCCGGCACCGCCGTCTACCTCGACGCGGGCAACAGTCAGTGGAAGGCCGTCGGCGACATCGCCCGGCGGCTGATCGACGCCGGCGTGCACAAGGCCGACGGCTTCTCCCTGAACGTCTCCAACTTCCAGCCCACCGAGCAGCTGACCCGCTACGGCACCTGGATCTCGAAGTGCGTCTGGTTCGCCACCCGGGGCCCCGACTGGGGCCGCGGCCACACCGACTGGTGCGCGAGCCAGTTCCATTCCGGCGCCGCCCCCAACGACGGAGCCCCCGGCAACGCGGTCTCGGCGGCCGACCCGTCCACCTGGCACTGGACCGACGCCTGGTACGACCGGGTCGCCGGCAGCCCGCCGGCCGCCGAGCTGCTCCACTTCGTCGTCGACACCAGCCGCAACGGCCGCGGCCCCTGGACCCCCGCCCCCGGCAGGTACACCGACCCGGAGACCTGGTGCAACCCGCCCGGTCGGGGCATCGGCCTCCGCCCGACCGCCGACACCGGGGTCCCGCTGGCCGACGCCTACCTGTACGTGAAGACCATCGGCGAGTCCGACGGCAGCTGCGCCCGGGGCACCGGCGGCACCGTCGACCCCGAGTACGGCATCGTCGACCCGCCCGCCGGCGCCTGGTGGCCCGCGTTCGCCCACGGCCTCGCCCGCGAGGCCCGGCCCGGCCTGACCCTCGACGCGGACCCCGCCCCTGCGCGATGATCACGGCCGCACCACGCCACCCCCCCTGACATCCCCCTGGGAGGACGTTGATGGCACGCCGCACCACCCGCGGCCTGATAGCCGTGGCCACCGCCACGGCCGCGCTCACCGCCCCGGTCACGACGGCCACGGCCGCCACGCCCGCCGAGACCGGCCCGCAGGCCCGCATCTTCATGGTCAATCCGGTGCAGTCCACGGGCGACCAGACCCTCGCCGACGCCAAGGACGCCGCCGCCGCGGTCCCCGCCTCGGCCTACACCACCGCCGTGCTGCGCAACCTCGACGGCAGTGGCGGGCTCTCCGGGCGCTGGGCGTACGTCAGGTCCGAGACCGGCGCCCCCGCGAAGGCCGCCGACGCCGCCGCGTACGACCGGCACGACGACGGGTTCGAGCAGGTCATGGCCTACTTCTGGGTCAACGAGGCCCAGGAGTACCTCCAGGGCCTCGGCTTCGGCACCGAGCTGCCCGGGGCCAACGACCGCCCGCAGCCCGTCCGCCTCAACCAGTGGGGCTCGGACAACTCCTTCTTCACCGACAAGAAGGACGAGATCCGCTTCGGCAAGGGCGGCGTCGACGACGCAGAGGACGCCGAGGTGATCGTGCACGAGTACGGTCACGCCGTGCACGAGGCCCAGGTCCCCGGTTTCGGCAGCTCCGCCGAGGCCGGCGCCATCGGCGAGGCCTTCGGCGACTACCTGGCCGTCGAGGTCGGGGCCAACGCGGCGGCCCGCTACGGCTGGCCGGTGCGGACGGACCTCGCCTGCGTCGCCGACTGGGACTCCGTCCCGTACAGCACGGCCCCGCACTGCCTGCGCCGGGTCGACTCCGGCAAGACCTACGCGGACCGGGTCGGCGAGGTGCACGCGGACGGCGAGATCTGGTCCCGGGCGCTGTGGGACATCCGCGGCGCGCTCGGCGCCCGGACCGCCGACCGGATCATCGTGAACGCCCAGTTCGGCTTCGCGCCCGACACCTCCTTCTCGGCCGCGGCGACGAAGACGATCGCCACGGCCCAGCGGATGTACGGCCCGGCGGCGGCCGACGCCGTCCGCGCCGCGTTCCGGGCGCGCGCCGTTCCGGGGGTCTGACCCACGGCTCCGCGGAGCGGGAAGGGGGGCCGTGCCGTCCGGCACGGCCCCCCGCCGTGTCACGGCGTGACGGTCAGCACCGGGCCTCCCGGGTCGAGCCGCAGCCGTGCCTGCTCAGCGCACGCCCTTGATCCCCGCCACGGAGGCCGCGCCGAGCAGGGTCAGCAGTGCGGCCACCCCGTACAGCCCGTCGTAGCCCAGGGTGCCGACGAGGAGCGAGGCCAGGAACGGGGCGATGATCTGCGGCCCCGCGTTGGCGATGTTGAGGACGCCCAGGTCGCGCGCCGCGTCGTCGGCGCTGGGCAGGACCAGGGTGACCAGGGCG
Organism: Streptomyces showdoensis; assembly: GCF_039535475.1. Taxonomy (NCBI): domain Bacteria; kingdom Bacillati; phylum Actinomycetota; class Actinomycetes; order Kitasatosporales; family Streptomycetaceae; genus Streptomyces; species Streptomyces showdoensis. The sequence goes on from NZ_BAAAXG010000027.1 coordinate 291,285, forward strand.
GTGTCCACGGCCATGAAGCTGCCGAAGGCCAGCGCGGTCAGGACGGTGAAGACCAGCATGCCGGTCCAGGTCGGCACGAACACCGGCACCAGCATGGACACGCCGCTCAGCGCGCAGGACACCGCGATCATCGGCTTGCGGCGGCCCAGCCGGTCGGAGAGCAGGCCGCCGCCGACCGTGGCGAGCAGGGTGCAGACCGCGTCGATCGGGGCGGTGACCGCGACGGCGTCGGTGGGGGAGAGCCCTGCGGGCAGCTCGATGTGGTCCTGGAGGATGTACAGCTGGTACAGGGAGACCGAGAAGAATCCCAGCATCAGCAGGAAGCGGCCGATGAACGCCCAGCGGAAGTCGGCGTCCCGGAGGGTGGCGGCGAAGGCGGCGAACTGCCGCCCCAGCGGCACCGGTCGGGTCCGCTCCGCCGTCCGGCGGTCCCGCACGAGGGCGGTGAACAGGACGGCGGCGCCCGCGATGACCGCGCCGAGGACGAGGTAGCCGGTCGTGAGCGCGTCGGGGACGAAGAGCGCGGCGACGGAGATGCCGACGGCCGAGCCGATCGGGGTGCCGATGCCGACCATCGCCGAGGCGAGACCGCGCCGTTCGGCCGGCACCCGGTCCGGGACCACGGCGGTGAGCGCGGCCTGGAAGACGTTCATCGTCGCCTGGACGAGGCACCAGGCGAGGGTCACCAGCAGCACGGTCCGCACCGCGCCCAGCAGGGCCAGGGCGGCGAGGGCCGAGAGACCGCCGCCCAGGATCCACGGGTTGCGCCGGCCCGACCGGTCGGAGAACAGGCCGGCGAGGGGGTTGAACAGGGTCGCGAAGATCGCGGCCACCCCGGACACGAGCCCGAGGTTCGCCACCTTGTCGGCGGGGTCGAGGAGTTCGACCTGCACCGGCAGCAGGATGCCCCCGGCGCCCATGTAGACGGTGAACAGGGCCGCGTGGGCGAGCGAGAGCAGGGGCAGCAGCCGGCGCGGACCGGGCGCGGACGCGGGTCTCGACCCGGTGGGCAGGGTGGCGTCGGGGGTGTGCAAAGGGGCCTCCTCGGCGATGGCGCGGATGCGACGGGTGGCGTGGGGGGCCCAGGTGGTGCGGGTGGTGAGTGTGGTGTGTGTGGTGTGTGGTTCGAGTAGTGCGTGTAGCTGGGTAGTGCGTGTGGTTCCCGTGGTGCGGCTGGTGCGGCCGGAGCGACTGACGCGGTGGTCCGGGCGGGGCGCGCGCGCCCTGCTCAGCTGCCGAAGCCGAGTCCGGCCCGGTCCAGGGTCCGCAGCCACAGGTTGCGGCGGCCCTCGTGGGCGTCGGCGCGGGCCATCGACCACTGGGTGATCCCGATGCCGAGCGAGCGCACCGGCTCGGGCGGGAACGGCAGCGGCCTGCGCCGGACCAGGTCCAGGGAGGTGCGCTCGGTGCGCTGCCCGGCCAGCAGGTCGAGCATGACCTCCGCGCCGAAGCGGGTGGCGCCGACGCCGAGGCCCGTGTAGCCCGCCGCGTAGGCGACCTTGCCGCGGTGGCTGGTGTCGAAGAAGACGCAGAAGCGCGTGCTGGTGTCGATGGCGCCGCCCCAGGCGTGGCTGAAGCGCACCCCGGCAAGCTGCGGGAAGGTCGCGAAGAAGTGCCGGGCGAGCGTGGCGAAGGAGGCGGGCCGCCGGTCGTGCTCGGCCCGCACGGCGCGGCGGTGGACGGCGTCGTAGCCGCCCCACAGGACGCGGTTGTCCGCGGAGAGCCGCACGTAGTGGAAACTGTTGGCGCAGTCGGCCCAGCCCTGGCGGTTCTTCCAGCCCACGGAGGCGAGTTGGGCCTCCGTCAGCGGCTCGGTCATCAGCGCGTAGTCGTAGACCGGGACGGTGTACGGGCGGTGCCGGCGCAGCAGCGAGGGGTACGCGTTGGTGGCCAGCGCGACCCGCCGGGCGCGCACCCGGCCGTACGGGGTGGTGACGGAGATCCGGGCGCCGTCCTCGGTGAGCCCGGTGCCGGGGGTGTGCTCGTAGACCCGGACGTCCAGTTCCTGGCAGGCCCGCTTCAGGCCCCAGGCCAGCTTGGCCGGGTCGACCATGGCGACGCCGTCCTTGTTCCACAGCCCGCCGAGGAAGGAGGGGGAGTCGATCTCGGCGCGGACGGCGGACTCGTCGAGCAGCGTGACCTCCGCTCCGTGGCGCGCGGCGGCCTCGGCCTCCTCGTCGAGCCCGGCGAGCTGGTACGGCTCCGTCGCCACGGCGAGCGAACCCGTGCGCTCCCAGGCGCAGTCCATCCCGTAGCGGGCGATCGCGTCCTCGATGCCCTGGAGGTTCTCCCGGCCGAGGCGCTCCAGCCGCCCGATCTCGTGCGGCCAGCGCGCGAGGCCGTTGCCCAGGCCGTGGGTGAGGCTCGACTCGCAGAAGCCGCCGTTGCGGCCGGAGGCTGCACCGCCGGCCTGGTCGGCCTCGATGACGACCACGTCGGCGGACGGGTCGCGCTCCTTGGCGATGAGCGCGGTCCACAGCCCGGTGTAGCCGCCGCCGACCACCAGCAGGTCGCAGTCGGTGGGGCCGACGAGGGCGGGGGAGGCCTGCGGCCGGCTCGGGTCGTCCAGCCAGAACGGGATGGGCGAGGCGTCGCGCAGCGCGTGCACGGGGTCCATGGGCGGGGCTCCTTCGGATCGCGGAGGTACGGGCCTCCGAAGTGCCGCCATGAGACCCGGCCGGACGATTTTGCGTCAATGGTGTTGACGTAAGACCGCCCGGCGTAGGCCTAAGACCGCCCGGCGTCGGCGTGAGCCCCGCCCGGCGTCGGCGTGAGCCCCGCCCGGCGTCGGCGTGAGCCCCGCCCGGCGTCGGCGTGAGACCGGCCCGGCGTCCGCGTAAGGCCGCGCTCGGCGTCGGCGTGAGACCCGCTCGGCGTCCGCGTGAGCGCCGCCCGGCGTCCGCCGAAGCGCCGCCGACCGGAATCCCCCCTCGGGGCTACCCCTTGCGGTGCGCGGCGAGCCGCGCCCCGACCGCGTCCAGCATCAGCTCCAGCGCGAACGGGTGCCCGCTGTCCCGCATGTCCGCCGCGAGCAGCGGATACGTCGCGGCGACATGCGGGTGGGTGGCGGCCGAGAGCTTCCCGTACGCCGCGTGCCAGACCTGCTCGTCGGCCTCCCGGGCGGGCTCCGGCAGGGCCATGGCGGCCGCGTCCAGGGCCGCGAAGGCGAGCGCCTGGTCCACGAACGCGTGGTAGATCCGCACCGCCTCCGCGTCCGGGAACCCCGCCCCCCGCAGCACCGAGAGGATCGCCTCCACCGCCCGGGTCTCGTACTCGCGCCCCGTCGTGCGGTGCGCGGCGAGCGCCGCGGCCTGGGGGTTCGCCAGATAGGCGGCGTGGATGCGCAGGGCGATGTCCTGCAGGTCCGCCCGCCAGTCGCCGGTGGCCCGCCAGCCCGCCTGCGCCACCCCGATCAGCTCGTCGGCCAGGGCCAGGAGCAGGTCGTCGGTGTTGCGGAAGTAGCGGTAGACCGCGCTCGGGTCGGCGCCCAGGGCGGCGCCCAGCCGCCGTACCGACAGCGCCTCCGCGCCGTGCTGGGCGATGAGCCGCAGCGCCGTCTCGATGATGATCCGCTCGGAAAGGACGGTGCCCTGCTTGGTCGGGCGCCTGCGCTGTCGCCGGTTCTCCGGCACCACTCGTTCGGCCATGCCGTCGGACCTTATGACAACACCCTTGACGTGTAAACCGCCGCAGGGGTTGCATGACGCCCCTCGCACCGGCCCCCCTCGGGCCGGTCCGGCGGCTCAGCGCGGCAACGGCCGCCCTGACCCCTCACCCTCCAGGAGTACGTACATGAGCACGGCCGACCTGGTCTTCACCGGAGGCCCCGTCTTCACGGGCGACCCCGCCCGTACCCGGGCCACCTCCCTCGCCGTCGTCGGCGAGCGGATCATCGCCGTCGGCCACGACGAGGTCCGCGCCCTGATCGGTCCGAAGACCGAAGTCGTCGACCTGGCCGGCAAGCTGCTGATCCCGGGCTTCCAGGACGCCCACATCCACGCCGTCTCCGGTGGCATGGAGATGGCCGAGTGCGACCTCACCGGCACCACGGGCGTCGACGACTACCTGCGCATCATCGGTGAGTTCGCGGCCGCCCACCCCGACCGCCCCTGGATCACCGGCGGCGGCTGGTCCATGGAGAGCTTCGAGGGCGGGCTGCCCTCCCGGCGGCTGCTCGACGGGATCGTCCCCGACCGGCCGGTGCTCCTCGTCAACCGCGACCACCACGGCGCCTGGGCCAACTCCCGCGCCCTGGAGCTCGCCGGGATCACCGCCGACACGCCCGACCCGGCCGACGGCCGCATCGAGCGCGAGGCCGACGGGACCCCCAGCGGCGTCCTCCAGGAGGGCGCGGTCGCGCTCGTGCAGCGGCTGCTGCCGCCGAGCACCGCCGCCGACCGGCTCGCCGGACTGCTCCGTGCCCAGGCCCTGCTGCACTCGCTCGGCATCACCGGCTGGCAGGACGCCCTCCTCGGCTCCTTCAGCGGGATGGCGGACCCGGCCGACGCCTACCTCGCCGCCGCCCACGACGGCACCCTCACCGCACGGGTCAGCGGCGCGCTGTGGTGGGACCGGGCCCGCGGCGCCGAGCAGATCCCCGACCTCGTCGAGCGCCGCGCGAGCTCCTGCCACGGGCGCTTCCGGGCCGGCTCGGTGAAGATCATGCAGGACGGCGTCGCCGAGAACTTCACCGCGGCCATGACCAGCCCCTACCTCGACGCCTGCGGCTGCGCGACGGCGAACACCGGGCTGAGCTTCGTCGACCCCGAGGCGCTGCGCGGTTACGTCACCGAGCTCGACGCCCTCGACTTCCAGGTCCACTTCCACGCGCTCGGCGACCGTGCCGTCCGCGAGGCCCTGAACGCGGTCGAGGCCGCGGTCGAGGCCAACGGCCGGCGCGGCAACCGGCACCACCTGGCCCACCTCCAGGTCGTGCACCCCGACGACATCGCCCGCTTCGCCCGCCTCGGCGCGCTCGCCAACATCCAGCCCCTGTGGGCCGCGCACGAGCCGCAGATGGACGAGCTGACGATTCCGTTCCTCGGCCCCGAACGCGCCGCCTGGCAGTATCCGTTCGGCGACCTGGTCCGGGCCGGCGCGACCCTGGTCGCGGGCAGCGACTGGCCGGTCAGCAGCCCCGACCCGCTGGCCGGCCTGCACGTGGCCGTCAACCGGGCCGAGCCCGGCGCCACCGACGGCCGGGTCTTCCTGCCCGAGCAGCGCCTCGACCTCCCCACCGCCCTCGCCGCCTACACGGCCGGCTCCGCGCACGTCGGCGGCCACGACGAGGCCGGCAGCCTGCGCGCCGGGTACCTCGCGGACCTCGTCGTCCTGGACCGCGACATCCTGACCGCGCCGGACGCGGAGATCGCCGAGGCCCGCGTGGAGCAGACCTTCGTCGGCGGCACCCGCGTGTACGCGGGCTAGGGGGGCGTCGTGGCGGTCGGACGGGATCGACGAGCGGCGCCGCGCGGGGCCGCGGGGCACCGCACGCCCGGCGGCACCGCCACGGCGGTTTCCGGCGGTTGGACCGGAGCCCCGGAGGGGTCACCCCTCGGCGGCCGGACCCAAGCCGGGCCGGGGGCATTCCTCGGCGGCGGGTCCGGAGCCTCCGCGGGGTCGCCTCGCGGCGGCCGGGCCGGAACCGCGGAGGGCTCTCCCCTCGGCGCCCGGACCCAAGCCGGGCCGGGGGCATTTCTCGGCGGCGGGTCCGGAGCCTTCCCGGGGTCACCTCGCGGCGGCCGGGCCGGAGCCCCGGTGGGGTCACGACGAGGCCCGCACCCTGAGCCGGGCGGAGAGCAGCACACCCGGGGGGGTGCTGCCTCCGTCCTCCAGGGCGGAGACGAGCAGCGACACGCCCGCCTCGGCGACCTCGACCGGCCGCAGGCTCAGCGTGGTGACCGGCGGGTCGGCGTGGGCGGCGGAGCTGTCCTCGCTGACGCACACCACCCGCAGGTCCCCGGGCACGGAGAGGCCGCGCCGCCGCGCCGCGTCCAGGACCAGCGGCGGGCTCGCCTCCGCCACCACGAACAGCCCGTCGGGCCGGGGCTCGGCGCCCAGGGCCTCCTCGACCGAGCGGACCACCGGCCCGTTCCCGGGGGCCGGGACCAGGGTGACCAGCTCCTCGGCGCCGCGCCGCGCGCACCAGGCGCGGTAGGCGGCGTGGACCTGCCGGTGGAAGCGGGTCGTGCTGTCCGGGAGGACGAGCGCGGTCCGCCGCGCCCCCCGCTCGCGCAGGTGGTCCAGGGAGTCCCGTACCGCGGCCTCCGTGTCCACGTCGACCCAGTGCGCGCCCGGCCGGTCCGCGACCGACGCGTCGCTGAAGACCGGGATGCGCGCGGCGAGGAAGTCCTCGACCAGGGGATCGTCCTCGACGGGATCGGCGACGATCACCGCCTCCAGGGGCAGGTCGGCCCACTCCCGCTGCAGCGTCCCGGCGGGCAGCATCACCAGCGCGTAGCCGTGCCTCAGGGCGGCGGCCGCGGTCGCGCTCGTCAGCCGGGCGAAGTACGGGGAGTCCAGGTAGGTCCAGGGCTCGCCGGCGAACTCGCCCACGACGTAGCCGATCAGCCGGGCCCGCCCGGCGCGCAGCTGCCGGGCGGTGGCGTTGGGCCGGTAGCCCATCCGCCGCGCGGTCTCGCGCGCCCTCTCCCGCACCGCGGGGGAGAGGCGTCCGGTGCCGTTGAGCGCGGCGGAGACGGTCGTCTTCGAGAGCCCGGCCTCACGGGCCACGTCGACGAGCCGGACCCGTGGTCCGGAGGCCCGCGCGCCGGGTCCGCCGGGCCCGTCCCCGGCATGCCCTCCGAGCTGTTCAGATGTGGTCACAGTCCGATGCTGCCACCTCTGTGACCTCTGCAAAACCGTTCCCGCAAAGTCTTGTGCGGGAACGTTCCCGCATCAATACTCGCTCCATCCCCCCAGCCTCGCAACGCCTCGCAGCACCCCCCGCATCCCCAGTGCACGTCTCGACACCCGTAAAGGGGTGGGTCTCCTTGCGCACGCCCAGACTCCTCGCAGCCCTCGTCTGTACCGCGGCCCTCGCCACGGTGACCGGCTGCTCCGGCGCCACCCAGCCGGGCGCCGGCTCCGCCGCGTACACCGTCACGCCGACCTCCCCCGCGGCGAAGGGCCGGCTGTCCTCCCTCACCTGGTCGCTGTACGCCGAGCCGTACACCCTCGACTACGCCCAGGCCTTCGACTACCCGCCGAACACCGTCCTCGCCAACGTCTGCGAGCAGCTCCTGCGGGTCACCCCCGAGCTCAGGATCGAGCCCGGCCTCGCCGTGAAGTGGGAGAACCCCGACCCGCTGGTGTGGATCTACACCCTGCGCCCCGGCGTGACGTTCCACGACGGCAGCACCATGACCGCCGACGACGTCGTCGCCTCCCTCAAGCGCCAGATGGACCCGGCCACCGGCTCCCCCTGGGGCTCCGCCTTCAAGAACGTCAAGGCGGTCGAGAAGACCGGCCCCCTCCAGGTCACCCTCCGGCTCACCAAGCCCGACGTCCTCCTCAACGAGCTCATGGCCGCCTCCCCCGGCACCATCGAGAGCGCCGCCTTCCTCGCCAAGGCCGGCAAGGAGTACGGCGTCCCCGGCGGCAAGGTCAACTGCACCGGCCCCTACGCCCTGGACACGTGGCAGCAGGGCGAGTCCATCACCCTCAAGAAGCACCCCGGGTACTGGGACAAGAAGCTCACGCCCAAGACCGACACGGTCCGCTTCACCTTCGTCGAGGACCCCTCCGCCCGGACCAACACCTTCCTGTCCGGCACCGCCGACGGCGGCTACATGGTCCCCTCCTCCTCGCTCGCCCAGCTCCGCGCGACGAACAAGGGCAAGCTGTACTTCGGCCCCAACACCGCCGCCGCCAACCTCGCCGTCCTCGACTTCCAGGGCACCCTCGGCGACCTCAAGGTCCGCCAGGCCCTGTCCATGGCGCTCGACCGGAAGAACATCATCAAGGCCGCCGCCGGCGGCGTCGGCACCCCCGCCAAGGCCCCCACCGCGCGCGGCGCCTGGTCGCTCCTCCCCGAGCGCACCGAGGGCTACTTCAAGGACCTGCCCGAGCCCGTCTACGACGTCGCCGCCGCCAAGGAGCTCGTCGACCAGGCCGGCGCCACCGGCAAGAAGGTCACCCTGGCGACCAGCACCCTCGCCCCCGAGATCAGCGTCGTCGCCAACGCCGTCCAGGCCGCCGGCCGCCAGATCGGCCTCGACGTCCAGCTCAAGTCCGTCTCGCCCGAGGCGTACAGCAGCATCTTCGTCGACAAGAACGCCCGCAAGGGCCTCGACCTGGTCATCACCAACGGCTACGACAACACCCCGGACCCGCTGGAGTTCTACCAGTACTTCCGCACCGGCGACTTCGGCAACTACGGCAACTGGTCCGACCCCGGCTACGACGCCGCCTTCGACCGCGCCAACACCGCCGTCGACCCCGGCGCCCGCGCCGACCTCACCGCCGAACTCCAGAAGATCGTGGTCCGCGAGCTGCCCACCATCCCGCTCTACGAGGCCCCCTACACCGTCTTCCTCGGCAGCCGCGTCACCGGCGCCCCCACCGGCATCGCCCAGCTCTACTACCCCTGGGCCGCGACGATCGGCGCCGCGCACTGATGAACGGCATGCTCCGCTACTTCCTCGGCCGGCTCGCCGGACTCCTCGGCGTCCTGCTCGTCACCTCCTTCGTGGTCTTCGCCAGCGTGCACCTCGCCCCCGGCGACCCGGTCTCCTTCCTGCTGCACGGCCGCCCCGCGACCGCCGAGACCGTGGCCGCGCTGCGGGCCGAGTACCACCTCGACGACCCGCTCCTCGTGCAGTACGCCAAGTGGCTCGGCGGCGCGCTCCACGGCGACTTCGGCCGCTCCGCCCAGTACCACCAGGACGTCTCGGCCCTGCTCGGCTCCCGCCTCACCGGCACCGTGCTGCTCGTCGGCTACTCCGCCGTCCTCGTCGCCGTCGGCGGCGTGGCGGCGGGCGTGCTGGCCGCCCTGCGCCCCGGCCTCCTGGACCGGCTCGTCCTCGTCGCCACCGGCATCGCCACCGCCACCCCCTCCTTCGTCAGCGCGATCGCGCTGGTCTCCCTCTTCTCCGTCAACCTCGGCTGGTTCCCCGGCCCCGGCGGCACCCCCGAAGGACTCGGCGAACGCCTCTACTACCTGACACTCCCGGCCTTCGCCCTCGCCACCACCTTCGCCGGACTCCTCGCCCGCGTCACCCGCTCGGCGATGCTCGACGAACTCGGCCGCGAACACGTGGACGTCTCCCGCGCCCGCGGCGTCGCCGGACGCACCGTGGTCCGACGGCACGTGCTGCGCAACAGCCTCGGCCCCGTGGTCACCGTCGGCGGCACCATGCTCGCCGGACTCCTCGTCACCACCTCCGTGGTCGAGACCGCCTTCGACGTCCCCGGCCTCGGCTCCCTCCTCGTGCAGTCCGTCAGCGCCAAGGACTTCGCCGTCGTCCAGGCCGTCACCCTGCTCAGCGTCGCGGCCTTCGTCCTCGTCAACCTGGTCGTCGACCTCTGCGCCCCGCTCATCGACCCCCGGCTCACCCTCCACGGGGAAGGCACCTCATGACCCTCACCGCACGCCCCGAGGCGGCCGGCCCCGCGGACGCGCTCCAGCGCCGCCCCGGCCTGCGCCGCCTGCGGGCACTCGGCCAGGGCCCGATGTTCAACACGGCCGTGCTGCTCCTCGCCGCGCTCGTGCTCGTCACCGCCCTGGCCCCGTTCCTCGCCCCGTACGACCCCGAGGCGATGGACCTCACGTCGAGCCTCGTCGGCACCAGCGGCGACCACCTCCTCGGCACCGACCAGTCCGGCCGCGACATCCTGTCCCGGCTCATGTACGGCGCCCGCACCGGACTCCTCGGCCCGCTGCTCGTCGTCGCCGTCTCCACCCTCCTCGGCACCGTCCTCGGCGTCGTGGCCGGCTGGCGCGGCGGCTGGGCCGACGCCTTCCTCTCCCGGTCCATGGACCTGGTCTTCGCCATCCCCGGCCTGCTCCTCGCGATCATGCTGGTCGCGGTCGTCGGCTCCGGGATGACCGCACCCGTCATCGCCATGGCCGTCGCCTACACCCCGTACGTCGGACGCCTGGTCCGCGGCATCGCCCGCCAGGAGAAGGCCCGCCCGTACATCGAGTCCTACCGCGTGCAGGGCTGGTCCGGCTGGACCATCTGCCTGCGCCACCTGCTGCCCAACATCACGCCCACCCTGCTCGCCCAGTCGGCCATGAACTTCGGCTACGCGCTGATGGACCTGGCCGCCCTCTCCTTCCTCGGCTTCGGCGTCCAGCCCCCGACCGCCGACTGGGGCGCCATGATCAACGAGGGCCAGTCGGCGCTCCAGCAGGGCGCGATGCTGCCCGCGCTCGCGCCGTCCGCCTGCATCGTCCTCGCCGTCGTGGCGTTCGGCATCGTCGGCGAGGGCATCGCCGACCGGATCGCGAAGCGGGAGCGGTGAACCCCATGAGCAACACCCACGCGAACACCCGGCCCGTGCTGGAGATCGACCGGCTCACCCTGCGCCTCCCCGAGGGCCAGGCCGCCCGGCCGCTCCTCGACGGCGTCTCCCTGACCGTCGCCCCCGGCGAGACCGTCGGCCTCGTCGGCGAATCCGGCTCCGGCAAGTCCGTCGCCTGCCGCAGCGTCCTCGGCCTGCTGCCCCGCGGCGCCCGCACCACCGGCCAGGTACGCGTCTGCGGCCGCGACGTCCTGACCGCGGACCGGGCCGGACTCGCCGAGGTCCGCGCCCGCCAGGCCGCCATGGTCTTCCAGGACCCGCGCGCCTCCGTCAACCCGCTGCGGCGCGTCGGCGACTTCGTCACCGAGGGCCTGCGCGCCGCCGGCACCCCGGCCGCGAAGGCCACCGCCCGTGCCGAGGAACTCCTCGCCGCCGTCGGCATCCGCGACCCGCGCGGCGCCCTGCGCCGCCGCCCCCACGAGTTCTCCGGCGGCATGCTCCAGCGCGTCGTCATCGCCGCCGCGCTCGCGGGCGACCCGGCGCTCATCGTCGCCGACGAGCCGACCACCGCCCTCGACGTCACCACCCAGGCGGAGATCATCGCGATCCTCACCCGTCTCCAGGCCGAACGCGGCACCGGACTCCTCTTCGTCACCCACGACCTCGAACTCGCCGCCGCCATCTGCGACCGGGTGTACGTGATGTACGCCGGCCGCATCGTCGAGACCCGTGCCGCCGGCGAGCTCTTCGACCGCCCGCGGCACCCCTACACCGCGGGCCTGCTCTCCTGCACCCCGCGCATCGACCCCGACGCGCCCGCCCCCCGGCCCATCGAGGGCCGCCCGGTCTCCGTCTCCGAGGCCCCGCCGGGCTGCGCCTTCGCCGCCCGCTGCGCCCACGCCCTGCCCCGCTGCGAGGAAGAGGCGCCCGCGCTGACCGCGTACGGCGAGGGCCTCGCCGCCTGCCACCGCGCCGACGAAGGGATCCTGCTGTGACCGCCACCGCGAAGGGGGAGGGCCTGGTCGTCACGGGGCTCCGCAAGGAGTACGGCGACCACACCGCCGTCGACGACGTGTCCTTCGCCCTCGCCCCCGGCTCCTCCCTCGGCATCGTGGGCGAGTCGGGCAGCGGCAAGACCACCACCGTGCGCATGCTCGTCGGCCTCGAACGCGCCGACGCCGGCACGGTCACCCTGGACGGCCGGGACCGCTCCGCCCGCCCCCGCGGCCGGGCCGAACGGCTGGCCAGGGCGCGCGAGATCCAGATGGTCTTCCAGGACCCCTACCTCTCCCTCGATCCCCGGATCACCGCCGGCGGCTGCGTCGACGAGGTGCTGCGGCTGCACTTCCGGCTCGACCCGGCGGCCCGCCGGGCCCGGGTCGCCGAACTCCTCGACCAGGTCGGCCTCGGCCCGCGCGAGGCCGAGGCCCTGCCGCGCCGCCTCTCCGGCGGCCAGCGCCAGCGCGTGGCCATCGCCCGGGCCCTGGCCGCCGAGCCGCGGGTCCTCGTCCTCGACGAGGCGGTGGCCGCCCTGGACGTCTCCATCCAGGCCCAGATCCTCGAACTCCTCGGCAGGATCAGGCGCGAGGCCGGGGTCGGCTTCCTCTTCGTCACCCACGACCTCGCGGTGGTGCGGCACATCACGGACGAGCTGGTGGTGCTCCGCTCGGGCCGCATCGTGGAGTCCGGCCCGACCTCCCGCGTCCTCACCGCGCCGGAACACCCCTACACCCGCCTGCTCCTGGACTCGGTCCCGCGGCGCGGCTGGGACCCGGCCCGGATCGCGGGCGCCCGGGCGGCGGTGGGCTGAGCGGGAGCCCCGCCGGGACGCCGCCCGCCCGGGGCCGCCCGCGCCGGTCACTCGGAGAGCAGCCCCCCGGTAGAGCGCGAACAGCCGCGGCGCACGACCGCCTCGTCCCCGTCCCCGCCCTCGCTCCGGTCCCCTTCGTCGTCCCCGAGCCGTGCCGGCTCACGCCGGCACTCCGCCGCCGGCGCGCGGGCCGCGGCGCCCTGCCAGGGGCGGGGCAGGAGTTCGGGCGGCAGCAGGGGATCGGGCTCCATGGCCCCGTCGAAGGAGGCGGCGAGCCGGACGCCGAACCCCAGCCGCTCGGGCCGGGCGGGCGGCGGCAGACGCCCCGGTGATCAGCCCCCGTCCACCGGAAGCAGCGTCGGCCGCTTCGCCGTGCGCCCGTCGCCCGACGAGCGGCCGCGCAGCCGCCGGGTGAGCCAGGGCGTCAGGAAGGAGGCCACCCAGGCGGCTTCGGCGACGGCCGCGCGCGGGCCGGTGGCCGGGCGGACCGCGGGCGGCGGGAGCGGGTGGGACCAGGAGCCGTCGCTGCCGGAGAGGCCCAGGGCCTCGGCGACGGCGGCGGCGATCCTCGCGTGGCCGAGCGGCGACGCGTGGAGCCGGTCGGTGCTCCACAGGCGCGGGTCCGTGACGACCGGGTGGTGGCCGGTCTCGACGACGGTCACGCCGTGCGGGCGCGCGGCCTCGCGGATGCGGTCGTTGACCGCGGCGATGCGGGGCGCGACGGGGCGGGCCGCCGGAATCAATCGGGTCAGATCGGGGAAGGTCAGGGTCACGACCCGGGCTCCCTGGGCGGTGAGCGCGGCGAACATCGCCTCCAGCTGCCCGGCGACCCCGTCCGCGTCGAACCGCGGCCGCAGCAGGTCGTTCACCCCCGCCACCACGCTCGCCAGGTCCGGGCGCAGCGCGAGCGCGGGCCCGAGCTGCTCCGCCCGTACCTGTCCGGCGAGCCGGCCCCGTACGGCCAGGTTGGCGTAGTGGAGCTCCGGGCTGTCCCGCGCGAGCAGTTCGGCGAGCCGGTCCGCCCAGCCGCGCAGACCCCGGACGTCGTCGCCGTCCCCGACGCCTTCCGTCTGGCTGTCCCCGAGGGCGACGTAGCGCAGGTACGGGGGGCTCGCCTGAACCGTCATGCGACCGGCCGCCTTCTCTCACTCATTGGGTAATCGCGAATGTCATTATTCACTTTATTGATTATAGAGCTCGTGGTTGGAGCGAAGTGGCGCCCTGCCCCTCAGCCCACGTGGACGTACGGGCGGCGGGCGCGGTCCGGCTCGGCCTCGCGCAGCACCTCACGGGTGACCGGGGCGACCTCGCCCTGCCCGAACAGGAAGAAGCGCAGGAAGTTGGCGAAGGGGTTGCCCTCGGTCCACTCGAAGTAGATGTGCGGGCGCACGCCGGTGAGGTCGCGGGCGTGGAGCAGCAGGGCGCCGAGCGCGTTGGGGACGGAGGAACTCTCGACGGTCAGGACGCGGTAGCGGTCGTGCAGCACCTCGCCCCGCACCGTCAGGCCCGCCTCGAACTCGGACGGGTCGGTGATGGTGACCTCGACGAAGACGAAGTCCTCGGTGGTGGGCAGGTCGTTGTCGGCGCGGATCTGCTCGATCTTCTCGCGGTACTCGGCCTTGTCGCGCCGGTCGGGCTCGTTGGCGACGAACCGCGGGGTGCGGTTGGCGATGTCCCGGATGAACCGCTCGGCCAGGTCGTCCAGCTCGACGTGGGTGACGCGCAGCTCGAAGGCGCGCCCGAGCCGGGAGAGCAGCGAGACGAGGATGATGCCGGCGATGAAGCAGGCGCCGATCTTCACGCCGTCGGGACGCTCGATGACGTTCACGACGGTCGTGTAGAGGAAGACGGCCGAGATGACGGCGAAGCCGATCGTCCAGCCGCGCTGGCGGGCCTTGCGCGCCGCGATGGTCACCGCGATGGCCGCCGAGCAGATCAGCACGAGGACGCCGGTCGCGTACGCGCCGCCCTGCGCGTCCACGTCCGCGTCGAAGATCCAGGTGACGAGGAAGGCGACCAGGGTGAAGACGATCACCATCGGGCGCACGGCCCGGGCCCAGTGCGGGGCCATGCCGTAGCGGGGGAGGTAGCGGGGCATCAGGTTGAGCAGACCGGCCATCGCGGACGCGCCGGCGAACCAGAGGATCGCGATCGTGGAGACGTCGTAGACCGTGCCGAAGGTGTTGCCCAGGTACTCGTGCGCGAGGTAGGCGAGCGCGCGGCCGTTGGCCTGGCCGCCCGACTCGAACTCCTGCTGCGGGATGAGGACCGTGGTGATGAAGCTGGTCGAGATCAGGAACACGCTCATGATCAGCGCGGCGGTGGTCAGCAGCTTCTTCGTGCCGCGGATCCGGCCGGCGGGCTTCTCCTCGGTGTCGTCCGGGTCGCCCTTGACGTGCGGCATGACCGCGACGCCGGTCTCGAAGCCGGAGAGCCCCAGCGCCAGCTTGGGGAAGACGAGGAGGGCCACGCCGATCATCACGAAGACGTTGCCGTGTTCCGCCGTCAGGGCCGTGGACCAGTCGGTCACCACGTGCCCCTCGGTCAGCACGTGCCACAGACCGGTGAGGACGACCACCACGTTGAGGGCCAGATAGATCCCGACGAGCGCGACCGCGACGCCGATGGCCTCCAGGAAGCCCTTGAGGAAGACGGCGCCGAGCAGGGCGACCAGCACCAGCGTGATCAGCATCTGCTTGTCGTGCAGCGCCTCGGACAGGTGCGGGTTCTCGACCAGGTGGGTCGAGGCGTCGGCGGCCGAGAGGGTGATGGTGATGAGGAAGTCGGTCGCGGCGAAGCCCAGCAGCGTGAGGACGAACAGCTTGCCCTTCCAGAAGGAGAGCAGTCGTTCCAGCATCGCGATCGAGCCCTCGCCCCGGTGGCTCTCCTCCGCCACCCGCCGGTAGACCGGCAGCGCGCCCGCGAGCGTCACCACGACGAGCACGACGGTGGCGACGGGGGAGAGCAGTCCGGCCGCGAGGGCGGCGATGCCCGGCTGGTAGCCGAGTGTCGAGAAATAGTCCACGCCGGTCAGACACATGACCCGCCACCAGGGCTGCCCCTTGTGCTCCGGCGTGGACGCGGGCGCGGCCCCCTCCGGCGGCGCCGGGGCGGCGGTCCGCCCCTTGCCCATGTCGGAGAGGCCTTCCAACATCCAGGCGCGCAAGCGGCCGGTACGGGTGAGGGGGGACGTGGCCATCGAGGGGCTCCTGCTGTCCATGCGGGGAATGGGTCTGTTTTCGGCCATCCCTCGGACGGCGGCCGAGTCAGCGTACGCAAGGGACGCGCGGCGAACCGGGCGGCGGGCGTCAGGGATCCGTCAAGATCCCCCCTGTGGGCGTCGCGCCCGTCACACTCGGCGCGGCCCGGAGGTCCGCACTCGGCTGCCCCCTGGGAAGAGCCGTTCGCCGGCCCCGACCTGGAGCCCACCGGCCGAGGACAGGCCGCGCTCGACGTGCCCCCGGAGTGCGCGCAGAAGAACTCTTGAAGATCATTTTGGGCGTTCTCGCCTTGTCCGCCCCCTCGGCGGCGCCCTACGGTGCGAATTCCGCACCGATCAGGTCATTCACCCAGGGGGAACCATGTCCGCAGCAGAGGCACGCCCAGGCCCGCCCGCCCGCTCCGGGGCCGCCACGGCCGTCGGCTGGACGCTCACCATAGGACTCAACGTCGTCGCGCCCGTCCTCACCTTCGGGGCGCTCACCGACCGCGGCTGGAGCGACTTCACCGCGCTGCTCCTCAGCGGCGTCTGGCCGGTCGTGGACACCGTCGTCCACCTCGTCTGGCACCGGAAGACGGACGAGTTCGCCGTCGTCACCCTCTTCTTCCTCGCCCTCACCGCCGTCGTCTCCCTCGTCGGCGCCCACTCGGCCCGGGCCCTGCTCGTCAAGGACTCGGCCGTCACGGGCCTCTTCGGCGCGCTCTGCCTGGCCACGCTGCTCGCCCCCAAGCCCCTGATGTTCTACTTCGGGCGCCGCTTCTCCACCGATGGCACCGCCGAGAGCCACGCCTGGTGGAACGGCCTCTGGCAGTTCGAGGGCTTCCGCACCGTCATGCGCCGCATGACGATCGTCTGGGGCGTCGCCTACCTCGTCGAGGCCGCCGCCCGCGTCGGCCTCTCCTACACCCTCTCCGTCGGGGCCATGGTCGTCGCCAACCCGGTCCTCATCTACGGCACCCTCGGCCTGCTCGTCCTCTGGACCATCCGCACCGCCAAGAAGGGCCGCGCCGAGGGAGCCGCCCGGGCCGAAGCCGCCGCGCGCGCCGCCGGGGCCGAGGCCTGACCCCGCAACACCCCTCCGCGACGGGGCGGTTCCGCGCGCGCCTCTCAGCCCGCCGAACCGCCCCCGCCCGCCCCCTGCGCCCCGCTCCGCGCCGCGCAGTCCAGCAGCGTCGGCAGCGCCGCGGCCAGCGCCTCCACCCCGCGCGCGTACGGTAGCCGCAGCCGGTCCCGGAAGCCGTCCACCGGCGAGAACGCCGAACCCGGCACCACCGACACGCCCCGCCGCCGCGCCAGTTGGGCCGTCGCCTCGGTATCGGCACCCGGCACCCGCACCCATAGCGCCGGGCCGCCCGCCGGCCGCGTCCACTCCCACCCGGGCGCCTCCGCCCGCAACAGCTCCTCCGCCGCGTCGAGCCGCTCCCGCAGCACCGCCCGCCGCCCCGCACGCGCCCGCGGCAGCTCCGCGAGCAGCCGCACCGCCACCAGCTGGTCCACCACCGAACACGACAGGTCCACCGAGGTCTTGATCTTCGCCAGCCGGGCCACCACCTGCGGCGAGGAGCGCACCCACCCCACCCGCAGCCCGCCCCAGAACAGCTTCGACAAGGTGCCCACCGTCACCGTCGACCCGCTCGGCAGCCCCGCCACCAGCGGCACCACCGCCCCGTCCCCGTCCAGCGACAGCTCCGCGCACGCCGTGTCCTCCACCGTGAACAGACCCAGCTCGCCGAGCACCCCGCGCCACTCCCGCCGGGCCGGCCCGTCCAGGCTCCGCCCCGTCGGGTTGTGCGCGGTCGGCTGCAGATAGACCAGCCGCGGCCGCACCGCCCCGCACAGCCGCCGCAGCCCCGCCGCGTCCGCCCCCTCGCCGCCCACCGGGACCAGCCGCGCCCCGCGCGCCCGCAGCACCTCCAGCGCACCCCGGTACGTCGGATCCTCCACCACCACCGTGTCGCCCGGGTCCACCAGCGCCTGCGCCACCAGCCACACCGCCTGCTGGGAGCCCGCCGTCACCAGGATCTCCTCCGCGTCCGTCGGCACGCCCGCCGCCCGGTAGTACGCGGCGACCCCCTCCCGCAGCTCCGGAAGACCGTACGGGTGGTAGCCGTCCGCCCCGAGCAGCGAGGCCACCTCCCCGGCCGTCAGCGCACCCACCGCCTCCGCCACGTCACCGAGCCCCGGCAGCGCCCCGCTCGACAGATCCGCCGTCCCCGCGCGGGCGTCGAAACTGGCCAGCCGCCCCTCCATGGGATGCCGGTCCAGCACGCCCGCGCCGCGCAGCCGCGACCCGCTGCCCCGCACGCTCTCCAGCCGGCCCTCACCCTCCAGCAGGCCGTACGCCGCCGTCACCGTGGACCGGCTCACCCCCAGCACCAGCGCCAGCTCCCGCTGCGAGGGCAGCACCGTGCCCGCCGGCACGTCCCCCCCGCTCCGCGAGCTCCCGCAGCGCGTCCGCGAGCCGCCGCGGCAACGGCCCCGGCCCCTCCGACGCCCAGCCGGTCAGCAGTCGGGACAAACGCGTCGAGGGAATCCTGGCCATGCGTCCCATCTTCGCCACGGGGCATCCGCGCAGGCCAATCGGCCCCGACTGGTCGTTGCCCCGACCCGGCGCCGCACCGAGGATCGGTCACACCTCCACAGAAAGGGAGCGTGAGGGCATTGGCCACGGTGGTGCTGGTCGGGACACTGGACACCAAGGGGGAGGAATACGCCTGGCTGCGGGAGCGGCTGCGCGAGTACGGGGCCGACGTCCTGCTCGTCGACACGGGGGTGCTCCCCCCGCCCGCCCACGTCCCCGTCCCCGACATCCCCGCCGAGCTCGTCGCCCGGGCCGGCGGCCACGAGCTCGCCGCCCTGCGCGCCGCGGGCGACCGGGGCGCCGCGGTGGCCGCCATGGCCGACGGCCTCACCCGGGTCGTCCTCGACCTGCACCGCACCGGCCGCGCCCACGCCGTGCTCGCCGCGGCCGGCAGCGGCGGCTCCTCCCTCGCCGCCCAGGCCATGCGGGCCCTGCCCATCGGCGTGCCGAAGATCCTGGTCAGCACCATGGCGGGCGGCGACGTCTCGCCGTACGTCGACAGCAGCGACCTCACGATGATGTACAGCGTCGTCGACATCGCCGGCCTCAACTCCGTCTCCCGGCAGGTCCTCGGCAACGCCGCCGCGGCCGCCGCCGGCATGGCCCGGCGCCACGAACGCAACCAGGACCGGCCGGCCGGGCTCGGCCGCAAGGTCGTCGCCGCCACCATGTTCGGCGTCACCACGCCCGCCGTCGACACCGCCCGCGCCCGGCTCGCCGAACACGGCTACGAGGTCCTCGTCTTCCACGCCACCGGCGCCGGCGGCCGCGCGGTCGAGAAGCTCGCCCGCGACGGCCTGCTCGACGGCGTCCTCGACCTCACCACCACCGAACTCGCCGACGAACTCGTCGGCGGGGTGCTCAGCGCCGGTCCGCGCCGCCTCACCGCCGCGGGCGCCGCCGGCATCCCGCAGGTCGTCGCACCCGGCGCCCTCGACATGGTCAACTTCGGGCCCGAGGCGAGCGTCCCCGAGCGGTTCGCCGGCCGCCGGCTCCTCGTCCACAACGCCACCGTCACCCTCATGCGGACCACCGCCGCCGAGATGGCCGACCTCGGCACCGCCATCGGCCGCAAGCTGGTCGCCGCCCGCGGGCCCGCCGAGGTCTTCTGGCCGCGCCGCGGCGTCTCCGCCGTCGACGTGGCCGGCGGCCCCTTCGCCGACCCGGCCGCCGACGCCGCCGGCCTCGACGCCCTGCGCTGCGCCGTCACCGGCAGCGGCGTGCGCATCCACGAACTCGACGCCCACGTCAACGACGCCTCCTTCGCGGTCGCCATGGCCGACCGGCTGCACCAGCTCATGGGCGGACACGCCCACCGCGCCGGCCACGGGACGCCCGCCCGCCCCGCCGACCCCGACCAGTGACGGCGCCCCGCCCCCGCCCCGGAGGAACCCCCATGAACCGTCAGGACGTACTCGCCCGGCTGCGCGCCCAGGTCGCCCAGGGCCGCCCCATCGTGGGCGCGGGCGCCGGCACCGGACTCTCCGCCAAGTGCGCCGAGGCCGGCGGCGTCGACCTGCTCATCATCTACAACTCCGGCCGCTACCGGATGGCCGGCCGCGGCTCCCTCGCCGGTCTGCTGCCCTACGGGGACGCCAACGCCATCGTCAAGGACATGGCCCGCGAGGTCCTGCCCGTCGTCCGCGACACCCCCGTCCTCGCCGGGGTGTGCGGCACGGACCCCTTCCGCCGCATGGACCTCTTCCTGGACGAACTCAAGGCCATGGGCTTCGCGGGCGTGCAGAACTTCCCCACCGTCGGCCTCTACGACGGCACCTTCCGGGTCAACCTGGAGGAGACCGGCATGGGCTACGGCCTGGAGGTCGACATGGTCCGCGCGGCACACGAACGCGACCTGCTCACCGCGCCGTACGTCTTCGACCCGGAGCAGGCCGCCGACATGACCCGGGCCGGGGCCGACGTCCTCGTCCCGCACGTGGGCCTCACCACGAAGGGCGCCATCGGCGCCGGCACCGCCCTCACCCTGGAGCGGGCGGCGGCCGCCGTGCAGGAGATGCACGACGCCGCCAAACGGGTGCGCCCCGACGTCCTGGTGCTCTGCCACGGCGGCCCCATCGCCGAACCCGAGGACGCGGCCTACGTCCTGGCGCACACCACCGGAGTCGTCGGCTTCTTCGGCGCCTCCTCGGTGGAGCGGCTGCCCACCGAGCGGGCGATCACCGAGCAGACGAGGGCCTTCAAGGCCCTGTCGCCCGGCCGCTGACCCCAGGGGCGACGGCCCGGCTGTCAGAGGCGTGCCGTACAACGGATACCGGGGAACGAAGTCCGTGGGGGACCGGGTCATGAACACAATCACAGGGGAGGGGAGCGTCGACCGCGCCCCCTTCGCCGGGCGGCGAGCCGAACTCGCCCGCCTGGAAGCACTGCTGAGGTCGGGGCGCCGCGGGTCCGACGCCCCGAAGGCCGTCGACATCACCGGCGAGCCCGGCATCGGCAAGAGCCGCCTCCTCACCGAGCTCGCCGCCCGCGCCCGCCGGGCCGGCGTCACCGTCCTGCACGGCCGGGCGTCCGGCCGGGAACGGCCCCTGCCGTTCGAACTGTTCGCGGACGCCTTCGCGGACCTCGGCGCGGCCGGCGAGACCACCGCCCGCGCCGGGAGCGCGGCCGAGGCGGTACGCGTGGCCTGCGGAGCGGGGCGGGCCTCTCCTGCGGGCCCCGCGCCCTCGGCCACCCGGCCGACGCCCCGCCCGGGCGCCCGACGGGGAGCCCGGGCCCCGTGGACCGTGCCCGACTTCCCCCGGGGCACGGCACCCGGCGACCGCTCCGCGGCGGGGCCGGTGTTCGCGGGGGACCCCGGCTCGGGGTTCACGGGGGACCACGGCTTCGGATTCGCCGGGGACCACGGCTTCGGATTCGCCGGGGACCCTGGCTCCGGGTTCGCCGGGGACCGTGATCCCGCCCCCGGCCCCGGTCATGCCCCCGCCCCCGCCCCCGCCTCCGCCCCCGGCCCGTACGCGGCGGACCCCGGCGTGCCCGCGGCCCCCTGGCCCTGGACGGATCCCGACGGGTACGGCGGGGACGCCCCGTCCGGGTGGCCCCCGGCGGGCGGGCCGCCGCAGTTCTGGCCGGAGCCGTACGGGCTCTTCAGACGGACCGCGGAGGCCCTCGCCAGGGTCGCCCAGCCCGCGCTGCTCCTCGTCCTGGACGACGTGCACCGGGTCGACGGCGCCTCGCTCGACCTGCTGGACCACCTGCTCCGCCACCCCGTCGCCGCCCCCGTGCTCCTGGTGACGGCCCGCCGCGAGCAGCGCACCCCGCCCGCCCTCGCCGCCGCGCTGGCCCGCGGGGCCGAGAGCGGCACGCTCACCAGGATCGCGCTCGGCCCCCTCGACGAGGAGGAGTGCACCGAGGGGCTCGCCCCCGGGCTGCCCCGGGACCGCGTGGCCGAACTGCACGCGGCCAGCGGCGGCAACCCCGCCTACTTCCTGGCGCTCGCGGGCGGCCGGGGCAGCGGCGGCGCGCTCGCCGTGCTCTTCGACGAGCTCGCGCCGCTCGAGCCCCCGGCGCGCGCCGTCGTCGACGCCGTCGCCCTCCTGGGGGAGGAGGCCCGCACCGACCTGCTGCCCGCCGTGACCGGAGCGAGCCGTGACGAACTCGTCCAGGCCGTACGGGACCTGGTGCGGCTCGACGTCGTGCGCCCCCACCCCGACGGCCGCACCCTGGAGCTGCGGCACCCGGCGCTGTCCCGGCTGGTGCGCCGCGCCATGGACCCGCTGCGGCGCCGCGAGTACCACCGCCGCGCGGCCGACGGCCTCGCCGGCCTGGGCGCGCCCGCCACCGCGCGCGCGGCGCACATCGAGCGCTATCTGACGCGCTGGGAACCCGCTGCCGCCGCCGCCCTGGTGCGGGCCGCCGAGCTGACCGAGGCCACCGACCCGGCACTCACCGCCCGCCGCCTGGCGGCCGTCCTCGACGTCCTGCCCGACGCGCCCGAGCACCGCCAGGCCCGCGTGGAGCTGAAGCTCCGCCGGGCCCGCGCGCTCGGCCACGCCGGGCGGGTCGAGGAGAGCCGCGACCTGCTGCACCGGCTGCTCGCCCTCTGCCGCGAGGAGGGAGCGGGCCACCGCACGGGCGCCCGCTGCCCCGCGACCACGGGCGAGGAGGAGCCCCGCTCCGCGGCCGTGCTCCTGTGCGCCTTCATGGAACGGCACCTGGGCCGCTACCGGGAGGCCGACGCCCTCATCCGCCGCGAACTCGGCCGGGGCCCCGGCCCCCGCCCCTCCCTCCGCCTCCGGCTCGTCGTCGAATGGGGCTGCCGCGCCCTCTTCGAGGCCCGCTTCCCGGAGGTCCGGGGCGAACTCGCCGCCGCGCTCACCGACGCCCGCGCGCGCGGGGACGAACCCGGCACGCTCGGGGCGCTCACCCTCGGCGCCCTCGGGGAGGCGTACGAGGGGGAGACCGAAGCAGCCCGCGGCCACGCCGAGGAGGCCGCCGCGCTCGCCGACGCCATGACCGACGGCGAACTCACCGCGTGCTGCGAGGCCCTGGTCCGGCTCGGCTGGAGCGAGATCTTCCTCGACGACCCCATCGCCGCCGAACGCCACACCACCCGGGGCATCGCCCTCGCCCGCCGTGCCGGACGCCCCTTCGCCCTCTCCCAGCTCCTGCTGTGCGCCGCGTACGTGCAGTCGCTCACCGGCCGCGTCGACACCTCGCTGGGCCTCGCCGACGAGGCCCTGGCCCTCGCCCGCACCCTCGGCGGCGCCGAGGTCGTCGGCTTCAGCCGGGCCATCAGGGCCACGATCCTGCTCCAGGCCAGGCCCCTGGGGGACCCCGAGGGCCTCGCCGCCGCCGAGGAGGCCGCCGCCACCGTCGGCACGGCCGGCGGCTGGTGGGGCACGCTGGCCCGCGGCCTGCTCGCCCACGCCATCCCCGTCACCGCCGACCCGCACCGGGTGCGGGACGTGCTGGTCGCCGCGGGCGGCGGCCCCGGCCTGCCGCGCATCCAGCCCACCGTGCGGCCCGGCTTCCTCGAACTCCTCGTCGCGGCCTCGCTCGCCACCGGCGACACGACCGGCGCGGAAGGCGCGGCCCGCCTCGCCGAGGCCGAGGCCGCCCGCCTGGACCTGCCCGTCCAGCGCGCCGCCGCCCTGCGCGCCCGCGCCCGGCTGCGCCTCCACGCGGGCCAACCGGCCGCGGCGGCGGCGCTCTTCGCGGAGTCGGCCCACGAGTACGCCCGCTCCGGCATCGGCCTCCGCGAGGCCCACACCCTGCTGCTCGGCGCGCCCGTGGCCCGCGCCGCCGGCGACCCGGCCGAGGCCGCCGCGATGTGGCGCCGGGCCCGGAGCCTCGCCACCGCCGGCGGCGCCCGCCTGCTCACCGACCTCGCCGACCGCACCCGAACCGCCGCCCTGGGCCCCGAACCCCCGTCACCCGGCCCCGCGGCGGACCAGGAAGGACCGCTCGCCGCGCTCACGCCCCGGGAGCGGGAGATCTCCGTGCTCGTCGCCGAGGGACTCACCAACCAGGCCGTCGCGGACCGCCTGTGCCTCAGCCCCCGCACGGTCGAGAGCCACGTGGCCCGGGTCTACCGCAAGACCGGCGTCGTGACCCGGGCCGCCCTCGCCTCCCTCGTGGCCCGCGCGACGGGCTAGGCCGCGTCCGGAAGGTCCCGCCTGGCCCGCGACGCCTGGCACGCACGATCGCCGCGTTGCCGGAATGCCCGAGTAGCTCCGCTACGAGGGCACCCCGGCGCCTTGCGCTCGCACGCACCAGACGCCGCGAGCCCTGCCCTGCGGGCAGACGGCGCTACTTTCCGGACACGACCCAGCGCGCGTCCGGAAGGTCCCGCCTGGCCCGCGGTGTCCTCCGGACGGACGCCGCGACGTCACGGACACGCCCCGGCACCGCTCAGAACGACTCGGGCGCGCCGAGCAGCACCTCGCACTCCGCGGCGACCTCGGCGAGCGTGCCGTCGGGGTCGGGCAGGTCCTGGACACCGGCGTGGACCCGCCGCGCCCGCCCGGTGGCCGCCCCCGCCCGTCCGAGCCCCCACTCCAGCCGTACGGCGAGGAGTTCGCAGAGCCACAGGTCGGAGCGGGCGGCCTCGCCGCAGGCCCGCAGGGCGACGATCGCCCGCTCCGCCTCCCGCAGCGCCCGCTCGAAGAGGGCCACGAGTTCGGCGTAGCGCTCGGCGGACTCCGCCTCCTCGAACGGCGCCGTGTCCGCGGCCCCGACGAGCAGATGGGCGAACTGCTGGTGGGTGTGGCCGAGTTCGGCGGTGCCGCGGACCCGCTCCTCGGCCGTCCCGGCGGCGGCCAGAGCCCGCTCGTTCTCGCGCAGCGCCTCCTCCATGACGACCTCGGCGTCGGCCGGCCCCCGTGCCTTCAGCACCTCCCAGGCCCGGCCCCGCAGCGCGCGCACCGCCCCCACGTGGTCCCCGAGCGCCCGCCACAGGTCGGCGGCCCGTTCGTGGGCGCGGGCCGACTCCTCCGGCAGGCCGGCCGCGGCCAGGGCCTCCGCGGTCTGCTGGGAGAGGACCGCGTGATGGTGCCGGTCCGCCCAGTCCCGGGTCCCGGCGGCGGCCAGCGCGTACTGCTCGGCCGCCTGCCGCGGATCGCCGAGACCCACCGCCGCGTGCGCCAGCCACACCCGGGCCTGCACGAGGTCCGCCGGGTCGTGCCCCGCGCTCAGCTCCGGCAGGACGGCCTCCAGGACGGCGGCGGCCTCGTGGAAGCGGCCGAGGGCGCAGTAGTGCCCGCCGAGCCGCAGCCGTACCAGGGCACCGAGCCCGGCCCCCTCGCCCGCGGCCCCGGCGAACAGATCGGCGTCCACCAGCAGCGCCTCCGCCTCGGGCCCAGGGCCCTCCAGGCCGGTCACCGCCTGCGCGAGCGCCAGACAGAACCGGGCCCGGTCGCCGGGCCCCAGCAGGTCCACCCGCGCGGGGTCGCCGAGCACGCCCCGCGCCACGGCGGCCGCCCCCTCGTGGTCCGCCCCGGCCGCCAGCAGGCTCGCGAGGAGGAGCTCGGCGGGCGTGGCGAGCCAGGGGCGCCCCGCCTCGTGGTGGTCGGCCACGGCGGCGGTCGCGAGCCGCACGGCGGCCCGCGGGTCCTCCGGGGCGGTGATCCGCGCCAGCAGCTCCACGGCGGACGCGATGCGGCTCAGCAACTCGGGATCCTCCCGCCGGTCCCTCCCCTCCCGGGCCTCCTCGGCGAAGGCGAGCAGCCGGTGGACCTCCTCCCGCGCGCGGGCCGCGTCACCGGCCGGGGCGGCCGAGCCGCCTCCGGGTGCGCCGCCGACCGCACCGAGCCCCGCCACGAGCGCCCGGCAGCGCAGCAGAAGGACCGTCACCGTCTCGGCGGCGGTGGCCCGCCCGGCCGCGTGCAGGGCTCCGGCCCGTACGCACAGCTCGTCGAGCCCGTCCGCCGAGGCGCAGGGTGCCTCCGGGGAGACCGAGGCGTCCGGGGCCTCCGGAGCGACGATCAGCGCCCGGGCCCGTGAGACCAGGGCCCGGCCGTCCCGACCGGCGCGGGCGTGCAGGTCCGCGGCGCGCGCGAAGAGCGCCGCCGCCTCGGGGCCGCCCAGGTGCCTGCGCTGGAGGTCGAGGCCTTCGGCGTCCAGGGCCTCGGCGGCGTCGGCGGGCGCGAGCGCGTCGCCGCGGCCCTCGACGGCGGCCCGGGCGCGGTCCCAGGCCGCCTTCGCCGAGGGGTGCCCGTCGGCCGTCAACGCCCGTGCGTGCGCCAGGAGTTCCTCGGAGGCGCCTGAGCCGTCGGAGGCGTCGGGGCCATCGGGGCCTTCGCGGTCCTCTTCGGCAGGACGGCCGACGGTGAGGGCGCGGCCGGTGTCGGTCGCCTCCCGGGCCGGTCCCAGTCCCAACGGCAGCGCGTCGAGCAGCGGCCCCGCCGTCATCCGCCCCCGCACGAGCGTGGACACCCGGTCGTTGCCGTTGCGGGCGTCGAAGAGCGCCGCCCGGCCGAGCGCCTCCTGGGCCGCGTACGCGTGCAGCGTGGCAGCCGTCCACTCGCCGCCGGCGGGGCCCGTCACCGGCCGCTCGCCCTGGCCGAGCGCGAGGAGCCGGTCCGTGAGCAGGGCCGCGCAGGCCAGCCACTGGAGGTAGGGGCCGACGTCCCCGCGCCGGTCCCAGCGGGCCGACTGCTCGGCGAGGATCTCCAGGCCGCGCGGCTCGTTCCCGGTGAGCGCGCAGAACTCGACGTGCGCGGCGACGGCGACGGTGAGGCCCTCCTCGGCCCGGGCCATGCGGTAGCCGCGCAGGTGGTGGGCGCGGGCCTCGTCGAGCCGGCCGAGGCGGACCAGGGGGAGCAGCGAGAGCGCGAGGACGGCGTGCGGCTCGTGCATGCAGCCGACCCGTCCGTCGAGCACGGGCCGCCACACGTCGAGCGCCCGGGCGTCCTCGCCCCGCTCGGTCTCCCACCGGCCGCGCTCGTGCAGCTCGCAGGCGTGGCAGTCGGCCATCTCGTCGCGTTCGGCGGCGAGCATCGCGGCCAGGGCGCGCTCGGCCCGCGGCACGTCGCCCAGGTGCCGGGCCACCTCGAAGTCCCGTGAGTGCACGGCGCGTTCGGAGTGTCCGGCGAGCCGGTAGCGGCGGCGCATCTCCGTCAGCCACTGCTCGATGGAGTCGAGCGGGATGTGCGGCTGGTCGAGCGCGCTGCCGCTGACCCACTTGAACATCCAGAACAGCTCGTGGGTGTCGTCCTCGTCGAAGTCGGCCGGGTTCTGGTCCCACATCCGCAGCAGCCGCGCGAACGGCACGAACATCTTGTCGCCCTCCGCGCTGGAGGTGTACGCGACGGTGAGCCCCGTCAGGGCCTCGACGAGCAGCGGGCGGTCCCCGGTCGCCTCCGCCTCGGCGACCAGCCGCTCGGCGCGGGCGTTGCGGGCGGAGCCGTAGGGCTCCTCGCCGTTGCGGTAGACGTCGATGCGGATCTCGTCGAGCGAGCGGCGGCTCATCGGTCTTCTCCGGAGGGGTGTTCGGGGGCCGGGTCCGCCGCATGCGCGGAGCCGCCGGGACGCGGTCGTACGGACCGGTCGAGGAGGCCGAGGAAGGTGCGGTCGAGGAGGGCGTTGTCGGCGGGGCGGAGCGGGCGTCGGGCCATGAGGAGGGCTTGTCCGTAGAGGGCTTCGACGGCGGTGGCGGTGAGCCGGGGGTCGTCGAGGGCGCTGATGCGGCGGACCAGCGGGCTGTGGTGGTTGAGGACCAGCCGGGCGCGGGGCGCGCTGCCGCGCAGGGAGCCGAGGATCCCGGCCCACAGGTCGTCGGCCTGCTCCGCGGCCTCGGCCCGCGCCTGCTCGTGCCGTCCTTCGCGGGCGTCGAGCAGCAGGGCGGGCAGGGTGAGCGGCCGGTAGGCGCGCAGGACGACGTCGCAGTCCAGGGGGTCCAGGGTCGCGCGCGCGGCGGAGAGGAAGCCGGTGAGGGCGAGCTCGTCGTCGGGGGCGACGGGGTCCAGGCGGTCGGTGACCGTGTCGGCGTCGAGTTCGGCCGCGAGGGTCCCGGGAAGCACCGAGGGGAGCCGTTCCACGAGGGCGCAGTCGTAGGTGTGTCCGCCGTTGACGACGCCGATGCCCTGGGCGGCGGCGATGGCGGCGACCTGGCGGAACTCCTCGACGGTGCGGGTGAAGTGGACGACGGGGTGGCGGCGGGCGAACTCGTCGAGGGAGAGCTGTCCGTCGGTGGTCTCGAAGGGGAGCCAGGGCAGCATCGCCGCCAGGATCCCGTCGTCGTGCCGGGCCAGCGACTTCACGCCGAGGTGGTGCACCGAGAGGAGCCGGCGCAGGCGCTCCGGCTCGCTCGCCGCGAGCCCCGCGAGCCAGTCGCGGACGGCCCGGCCGAGGGCCTCGCGTACGGCGGCCAGGGCCTCGTCCTCGTACAGCGACTCACGGGAGGCCGTGGGCCGCAGGGTGTCGGTGTCCAGGACGCAGCGGAGGAAGAAGGCCCAGTCCGGGAGCAGCCCGTCGGCCCTCTCGGTCAGCAGCATCCCCTTGAGGTGGACCCGGTGGCCCGCGCGGTGGGCCGGGCTGACCTGGGACGGCAGCACATAGGCGACGCCGCGCAGTCCGGCGAGCGGCACGTCGAGCTCGATGGCGTCGAGAGGGGTGAAGCCCAGGGTCTCGCGGCAGTGTCCGGCCAGTGCGGTGCGGCGGTCCTCGGGGCTCGGGAAGGCGCGGTCCCAGACGGCCGGGGCCCCCGCGACGCGCTCCTGCCCGACCCGGATGTCGTGGGGGAGGAGGTTGCCGTAGTGGCGGGCGAGGGTGAGGGCGTGGTCGTGGGTGAGCCAGTCGGTGGTGCCGGGGCGGGCGGTGAGGTGGACGGTGGTGCCGGGTTCGGGGTGTGCGGTGTGGTGGAGGGGGGTGACGGTGTAGGAGCCGTCGTCGTGGGCGCGCCATTCGACGGGGGGTGCGTCGGGGGTGCGGGCGGAGCGGGAGACGACGCGGATCTCGGCGGCGACGACGAAGCAGGCGAGGAGTCCGATGCCGAACTGGCCGAGGAATTCGGTGCGGGCGGTCTCCAGGCCGTGGGTGGTGTCGCGTTTGGAGCTGCGGCCGATGGTGGCGAGGAGGGTGTGGACGTCGGTCTCGGTGAGGCCGATGCCGGTGTCGGTGATGCGCAGGGTGGTGCCGTCGGCGTGGATGCGGACCGTGGCGGGTGCATCGGGGTCCAGGGCGCGGCGGGCGGTGAGTGCGTCCACGGCGTTCTGCAGCAGTTCGCGCAGGTAGACCCGGGGGCTGGAGTAGAGGTGGTGGGAGAGCAGGTCCACCAGGCCACGCAGATCGACCTGGAATGTAGGGGACGTGTGGGGGGCGATCTCGGGTTCCTCGGGGTTCCAGTGGATGCGCGGCGGGATGCGCGTCGGTCCGGGGACGCGCACACGGGCCCAGGGGCGCGCATACCGTCCACGGACGCGCATACGGTCCATGGATGCGCATCCAGCACGGGCGTTTGCGCAGACTCTTTCAGAACGGCACTGGTTCGTACATCCGTAGAACTACGGAATCGTTGCCCCCGGGGGGTATGCGGCCGGGCTCCGTCGTCGTCGCTCGGCGGAACTGCGCAGCGCCGGTAAGGAATGTCTCGGATAGGGTGAATCGGTAGGGATTGCGCCCCTCGGGGCCAGGCTGATGCGTAGGTAGATGCGTTGCACACTCACCAGTCGCCGAGCAGGGTTCCGCAGCCGCCCCGTGCGGCCGTCGGATACGCGGGCGTGCTCAACGACCTGCTGCCCATCGCGCTCTGGCGGGAGGACGCCGGGGGCCGGATCGTCGAGTGGTCCCTCGCCGCCCAGGACCTCCTCGGGCACCGCCCCGAGGACGTGCTCGGGCGCCTCGCCACCCCCCTGCTCGTCCCCGACACCAACCGTGAGCTCGCCGACCGGCTGACCCGCCAGGTGCAGGCCGGGGAGACCGTCGTCGGCACCCTGCCGGTACGGCACCGCGACGGCCACCAGGTCGTCATGGAGATGTGGATCGTGCCCGCCGCCGACCCGCAGGGCCTCCCCGGCGCCATGCTGATCGCCGTCGAGACCTCCGAGGTCCTGAAGATGCGGGACTCGCTCGCGGCCCTGGAGTCCCTGTTCACCCAGTCGCCCATCGGCCTCGCCACCCTCAACCCCGACCTCCGCTTCCTGCGCGTCAACGACGCCCTCGCCCGGATGAACGGGGTGCCGCCCGCCGACCACCTCGGCCGCCGGCTCACCGAGGTCGTCCCCGGCGTCAACGCCGGCGCGCTGGAGGCCCTGATGAGCCAGGTGCTCGTCAGCGGCACCGCCGTCGTCGACGCCCGCCGGGTCGGCCGTACCCCCGCCGACCCCGACCACGACCACATCTGGTCCTGCTCCTACGCCCCGCTCCTCGACCACGCCGGCCGTCCGCTCGGCGTCATCGCCTCCCTCATCGACATCACCGACAGCCAGCAGGCCCACATCGAGGTCGAACGCGCCCGGCACCGCTTCGCCCTGCTCGCGGAGGCCGGAGCCAGGATCGGCACCACCCTCGACCTGCGGCAGACCGCGGAGGAGGTCGTCTCCTTCCTCGTCCCGCAGCTGGCCGACTCCGCCGACGTCCAGCTCCTCGAATCCGTCCTGGAGCCCGACGAGTCCACCGCCGCCACCCGCGGCGTGCTGCGCCGGCTCGCCGCCGCCTTCCCCGACCCGACCGCCCCCACCGCGCTGCTCGGCGTCGGGACCACCTTCCAGATACCGCTGGACTCCGTGTACGAGGAGGTCATCACCGACGCCCGCGCCATGGACCTGTACGTCGCCGACATCCCGGCCCTCATCAGGGACCCCCGGATGGAGGCCGTGCGCAGCTACCTCGCCACCCGCATCGGCTCCGCCCGGCTGGTCCCCCTGGTCGCCCGCGGCACGGTGCTCGGCACGGTCTCGGTCACCCGCCTGCGCGGCCGCGAACCCTTCGACGACGAGGACCGCGTCCTCATCGACGAGGTCGCCGCCCGCGCCGCGCTCAACATCGACAACGCCCGCCTCTACACCACCCAGCGGCAGGCCGCCCTCACCCTCCAGCGGAGCCTCACCAACAACGCGCTGCCCGCCGTCACCGGCCTGGAGCTGACCGGCCGCTACCTCCCCGCGAGCGACCACGACGTCGGCGGCGACTGGTTCGACGTGGTCGCGCTCCCCGGCGGGCGCACCGGTCTGGTCATCGGCGACGTCATGGGCCACGGCATCCACGCGGCCGCCGTCATGGGCCAGCTCCGCACCGCCGTGCGCACCCTGGCCCGGCACGACATCGCGCCCGCCCGGATGCTCCGCTCGCTCGACGCCGTCGTCGCCGACCTGGGCGAGGACGAGATGGCCACCTGCGTGTACGCCGTCCACGACCCGGTCGCCCGGATCTGGACGATCGCCCGCGCTGGCCACCCGCCGCCCGCCGTGGTCACCCCGGCCGGGGACATCACCTTCCTCGACGGGCCGCCCGGCACGCCGCTGGGCAGCGGTGCCCACGCGTTCGGCGCGGAGGAGGTCGCGCTGCCCGCCGGCGGCCTGCTCGTCCTGTACACGGACGGCCTCATCGAGGCACGCGACCGTGACCTCGACGAGGGCATGGCCCAGCTCGCCGGCGCCCTGCGGGACACGGACCGGCCGCTGGAGGAGCTGTGCGACGACGTCCTGGCGGGGCTGCTGGACGGGCAGGCGCAGGACGACGTGGCGATGCTGCTCGCCCGGACGACGAGCTGACCGGCGCACCTGCGCGGGCACGGGGACCGGGTGGCGTGCGGAGGCCCGGGCCGGGTGGCGTGGGCGTACGGAGGCCCGGGCCGGGGCGCGTACGGAGGCCCGGGCCGCGTGGCGTACGGAGGTCCTGACGGCGGGCGCGGGCGTCAGCCCGTTCCGCTCCCCTCCAGGATCTCCTTGAGCTTCCGCTCGTCCCGCGTCATCTCCCGGCGGGCGTGCGGTCGCACGACCAGGGGGACCAGGGCCTTGCCGGCGCCGTGGCCCTCGAAGTCGAGGGAGAGCGTCAGCCGGGAGCGCTCGCCGCCGTCGAGCGGCTCGATCGTTCCCTGGACGTCACCGCGGACGGGGCCGTCCACGCCGTGGACGTGCCAGCTCCGCGGCGGGTCCAGCTGGGTCAGCTCCATGGTCATGTCGACGTCGCGGCGCCCCATGCGCCGGGTGACCGCGACCTGCTGCCCGACCGTGCCGGGGGTGCCGGCGGTCCGCCGCACGGCGACCGCGCTCTCCTGCCACTCCGGCAGGTGCGTCGGGTCGGTCACGTAGGCGAAGACGTCTTCGGGGCGACGGGAGATGTCGACGGAGGCATTGATCCTGGACATGTCGCCTCCTTGCGCGCGCGAGGGTGGGACACCTCCCATCGTCCCACGCGAGCCTCCGGCGCGGCGGCGTCAGACGTCCGCGGTACGGGCCCGGTAGAGGTCCCTGAGCAGGGCGATCTCCGCGCCGTGGTGGAGCAGCTCCTGGTTCATCCACCAGATGACGGAGAGGAGCGTCTCCTCCGGGTCGCTGCCGTGCGGGTACGAGCTGTACCCGACCTCGTCCAGCACGGCGTCGTCCAGGGAGAGCAGCATCGTGTGCCAGCCCGCGGAGGCCCGCTCGAAGTCCGCGACCGCCGCCGCGGCCTCCCCGTGGCTGCGGAAGTCGTCCCGGGTCAGGCTGCGGCTGCCGGCGGTGTGGTCGGTGCGGAGGGTGAACATCTCGGCGAGGTGGCTCAGCCGCCAGGCGATCGTGGTGAACGGCGCCGGCCGGGGGTGCGGGTGCGGGGCCGCGTCACGGCCCCAGTCGCCCGTCCCCGCCAGCAGGGTGGCCCGGGCCCCGGGCCCGTCCTCGCGGCGGCGGACCGACCAGCAGCCTTCCACCGGCTCCCACAGCAGCTCGGCGTCGGTGAGCGGACCGACCGGGACGCCCGTTCCGTCGCCGCTGTCCACCACCGGCCCGCTCAGCCGGTCCACGAGCCGCTCGCGGGCGAACGCGAACTGGTCGAGCAGAGGGGCGAGGCGGGGCGGGATCGCCATGGACGCTCCAGGGTCGGTGAGCTCGCGGGCCACCGGGCGGCGGTCCGACGGCGGGGTGCGCGTCGACCCTGTCACAGGGCGTCCGCCCCGGCCACGGGATTTCAGGCGCGGTCGATGTGCACGCTGGTCGACTTCACCCGGGCCGTGGCCTGCATGCCGACCTCCAGGCCGAGCTCCTCGACCGCCTCCCGGGTGAGCAGCGAGACCAGCCGGTGCGGGCCCGCCTGGATCTCGACCTGGGCGGCGACGTCTCCGAGCTTGACGGCGGTGACGATCCCGGGGAACGCGTTGCGGACCGAGGTGTACGTCTCCTCCTCGTCGCCCTGGCCGCTCTGGGCGATCTCGACGGAGAAGGCGGCGAGGTCGGGGCCTTCGATGAGGCGCCGCCCGCTGTCGTCGCGATGGGTGGCGACCCGGCCGGCGTCGGCCCAGCGCCGCGCGGTGTCCGGGCTGACGCCGAGGAGGCGGGCCGCCTGGCCGATGGTGTAGGTCTGCATGGACGCCAGTCTAGGCCGCCGAAGTTCTCATCTACAAGCTCATTTATGCGTGAAACCTTGCATCTGCGATGGTCTCACGTCCGCTCGGCCAGCCAGGCCAGCGCGCCCCGCGCGGTGAACTCCCGCTGGCCGTCGGGGAGGACCAGATCGGCCGTCGCGAAGGCGGGGTCGTCCGCCGTCCCGGGTACGTAGGGAAGGGCGAGGCAGCGCATGCCCGCGGCGTGTGCGGCGGCGGCGCCCGGCGCCGCGTCCTCCAGCACCACGCACTGCTCCGGCGCGACGCCCAGGCGGCGGGCCGCCTCCAGGAAGACGTCCGGCGCCGGCTTGCCCCGCTCGACCTCCTCGGCCGAGACCGTCGTCGTCAGGTACGCGTCCAGTCCGGTCCCCGCCAGGACGGCCTCGATGGCGGCCGGGGAGGAGCCCGAGGCCACCGCCATGGGCACGCCCTCCGCGTACAGCCGTTCCACGAACGCGCGCATCTCGGGGAAGACGGGTGTGGCCGTCCGCGCGAGCTCCAGGTAGTGCCGGTTGGTCGCGTCGAGGAGTTCCTCCTCGGGGGCGGTGACGCCGTACTCCGCGGCCAGCGTCCGCAGCGTCTCCAGGGTGCCGATCCCGATGAAGTCGGTGTGGCGGGCCCAGTCGAAGCCCGTCACGCCGTGGGCGGCGAGGGTGCGGCGGGTCGCCTCGAAGTAGTTGGGCTCGCTGTCCACCAGGGTGCCGTCGAGGTCGAAGAGGACGGAGAAGGCCGAGGGGGCCGAGGGGACCGAGGGGGCCGAGGGGGCCGAGGGGCCGGGGACGCGCGGGCTGCTCATGCCTCCAGCCTCTCAGGGCGGGGCGCCGGAACCTGAGGGTCTTTGGTCCCGGCACTTCCCGGCACTTCCCGGTGCTCCCGGCACTTCCCCGCGCCTCCCAGCGCGCCCGGGACGGTCTTCCCGTGCGCCTCAGCGCGCCCCGCGCCCCACCGACTCGACCAGTGGCAGCAGCCGGTGCGACACCCGCTCGCGCAGCGCGATCTCGGTGCGGGTGCGGACCACGCCCGGGAGCTGGATCAGCCGCTGGATCACGTCCTCCAGGTGGCCCGCGTCCCGGGCGACCACCCGGGTCAGGAGATCGCCGCCGCCCGTGATCGAGAAGGCCTCCACGATCTCCGGAACCGTCGCCAGCGCGTCGCCGACCTCGTCGAGGTGCCCCTGGGTGACCTCGATGTGCACGAACGCGAGCACCGGGTGCCCGAGCGCCGCGGGGGAGAGCACCGGGCCCGTCGCGGTGATGACCCCGTCCCGTTCGAGCCGGTCGATCCGGGCCTGGACCGTGCCCCGGGCCACCCCGAGGATCCGGGCGTACTCGCGCACGCTGGTGCGCGGCTGCTCGATGAGGAGCCGCAGGATGCGCGTGTCGAGCTCGTCCACCGCCATGGTCCGTTGGCCTCCCTCTGGCTGATGACCGGACGCTATGACTGTACCAATGGCCCACCCTTCGGCCAGCCGGTTGAGCCACTGGGCGGAGGGATGTTTTCCTCTTGTGAGAGTTGGACAGATGGCGCCGCGCACGCGCCGGACCGGCGAGGTGGCCGGCCCCGGACCCGCGGCGCCATCGCCATGTCCGAAGACAACACGCGCCATGACGCGCGGCCACGGCGACGACGAAGAGGGTGTGTGTACGGCAGCGGGGGCGGAACGACCGTCGTGAAGAAGGGCCTGGCGGCCGTGGGCCGGCTGTTCCGGCAGGTGTGCGTGGCGCCCGACCCGGGCAAGGTGCGGCTGCGGGTGGCCTCGCGGGCCGTGCTCGGCGTCGGCCTCGCCGTCGCCGTGGCCGAGCTGGCGGGGCTCTCCCTGACCGCCTCGATCACCGCGGGCCTCGCCGCGCTCCTGGCGCTGTTCACCGTGGGCGACCCCACCGTGCGCCGCCAGGCCGTCACCACGGCCCTGCTGCCGCTGGCCGGCTTCCCCGTCCTCGCGCTCGCGACCGCGCTGCACGGGCTGCCGCCGCTGCGCGACGCCGCCTGGCTGCTCGTCGTCTTCGCCGGCGTGTACGCGCGCCGCTGGGGCCCGCGCGGGCACGCGCTCGGCATCTTCGCGTTCATGCAGTTCTTCGTGACGCAGTTCCTGCACGCCGTGCCCGGGCAGCTCCCCGAGCTCTACGCCGCCGTCCTGCTCGCGCTCGGCGCGGCGAGCGCGGTCCGCTTCGTCGGCTGGTGCATCGAGCGGCGCGTCCCGCCGCCCGCCGCCCCCGCCCCGCTGCCCGGCACCGGGTTCGCCCGGCCCACCACCCGGCAGGCCGTCCAGGCCACCGTCGCCTGCGCCGTCGCGCTCGCGGCCGGCCAGCTCGTCTCCCCGGACCGCTGGTACTGGGCCGTCGGCACCGCCTGGTGGATCTTCGTGAACACCGCCTCGCGCGGCGAGACCCTCGTCCGCGGCTTCCGCCGGGTCGTCGGCACCGTCACCGGCATCGCGGCCGGCCTGTTCATCGCCCTGCCGCTGGGCGGCGCCGGCGCGCCGACGGCCGTGCTGGTCGCCGTGTGCGTCTTCGGGATCTTCTACACGGCGCCGCTCTCGTACAGCTGGATGATGTTCTTCGTCACCGTCATGGCGGGACTCCTCTACGGGCTGCTGGGCGTCCTGCACCCCGGGCTGCTGCTGCTCCGCTTCCAGGAGACCGCCGTCGGCGCCCTCGGCGCGGCCGTCGGCGTCGCCCTGCTGCCCGTCACCACGCACGCGGCGACCAACGCCTGGATCCAGCGGGCCGTGGGCTCGGTGCACGCCTGCACCACGGCCGCCGCCCGGCGCCTGTCGGGCGACCCGGACGCCGACCCGGCGCCGCACGCCGCCGAGCTCGACCTGCTGCTCGGCCGCGCCCGCCTCTCGCTGGCCCCCCTCGTCCACCCGCTGAGCCCGCTGCGCGCCCGCAAGGCCCGCGCCCGCCGGGTCCTCGCGCTGCTCGACGACTGCGCCCGGGAGACCCGCGGGCTCGCCGCGGTCGCCGCCGACCCCGACGCCTCGCACGACGCCCGCCTCGTCGCGGCCGCGTGGCGCGTCGAGGCCGCCGTCCACGCCCTCGTGCCGCCCGCCGAGGCGACCCGCCGAGGCCCGGTCGCGGCCGCCTCGCCCGCCCTCCCGCCCCACCACCCGGGCGCCGAGGCGGCCCTGGGCCACCTGCACGGCCTGGAGCGCGCCCTGGTCGACCTGGCGGCCCCGCTCCGCACGTCGCCGCGCGCCCCCCTGGTCCCGGCGGCCTGACGGCCCGGGGCCGGACGGCCCCGGAACGCCGCCCGTCCGCCCCCGGAACTCTGCCCGCCCGCTCCTCCCGTCTGGTCTAGACCGCCTGCTACCGTCGGCCCGAGGACGGCCGGTCTGCCGTGACCGGCCGGGGGACACCGACCAGGGGAGGCGCCGTGGGCGACACACGCCCTACACGGGCATTCATCGGATCGTTCAGCTCGGCCGGCGGCCGGGGCGTGCTCGTCGCCGACTGGGCGCCGGAGAGCGGCGCGCTGGACCTCGTCGGGGCGAGCGACGCCGTCGCCGACCCGTCCTTCCTCGCCCTCGGTCCCGGCGGCCAGGTGCTGTACGCGGCCTCCGAGACCGTCGAGGGCGCCGCGGCCGCCTTCGACGTCACCGGACCCGCGCCCCGGCTGCTCGGCACCCCCGAGCCCGTCGGCGGCTCCGGGCCCACCCACCTCGCGGTCGCCGCCGGACACGTCCTCACCGCCGACTACGGCTCCGGCAGCGTCAGCGTGCTGCCGGTGGCCGCCGACGGCAGCCTGAAGCCCTTCACCGACGTCGTGCGCCACACGGGCTCGGGGCCCGTCGAGGGCCGCCAGGAGGAGCCGCACGCCCACCAGGTGCTGCCCGACCCCAGCGGCCGCTGGGTGCTCGCCGTGGACCTCGGCACCGACTCCGTGGAGATCAGCGCCCTGGACCCCACCACCGGCGCCCTCCGCCCGCACGGCAGGACCGCGCTGCGCCCCGGCACCGGGCCGCGCCACCTCGCCTTCCATCCCCGGGGCGGCCACGCCTACGTCCTCAACGAGCTGGAGCCCACGGTCACCGTGTGCCGCTGGGACCCCGCGGCCGGGGTCCTCGAACCGCTCGCGGAGACCCCCGTCGTCCCCGAGGACGCCACCGGGCCCCGCTACCCCTCCGAGGTCGTCGTCGCCCCCGACGGACGCTTCCTGTGGGCGGCCGTACGCGGCCACGACACCCTCGCGGTCCTCGCCCTCGACGCGTCCGGCGAGAAGGCCTCCCTGGTGGCCTCCGTGCCCTGTGGCGGCCACTGGCCCCGCGACCTGACCCTCGCCCCCTCCGGGCGGCACCTCTACGCGGCCAACGAGCGCTCCGGCGACGTCACCTGGTTCACGGTCGACCCGGAGACCGGCCTGCCGTCCCGTACGGGCTCGGTCCCGGCCCCCGCGGCCTCCTGCGTGGTCTTCGGCTGAACCGCCGCCCCCACCCGTACGGGAAGGGCCCGCACCGGAGTCGTCCGGTGCGGGCCCTTCCCGTCACGGTCCTGCGTCCGCCCGCTCCGTCAGTGGACGGGCGAACCCTGCTGCGGGGAGATCCCGAGCGCCGAGGCGTACTGCGAGAGCACCAGCTTGCCGATCGCCGGGTAGGCGCCCAGCGC
Organism: Streptomyces showdoensis; assembly: GCF_039535475.1. Lineage (NCBI taxonomy): Bacteria > Bacillati > Actinomycetota > Actinomycetes > Kitasatosporales > Streptomycetaceae > Streptomyces > Streptomyces showdoensis. The sequence goes on from NZ_BAAAXG010000027.1 coordinate 328,941, forward strand.
CTCCGCCGTCGCGCAGCCGGCCTCCTTGGCGGCCGCGTCGAGCAGGCCCTCGGCCAGCTCCGGGCCGATCAGGTACGGGGCCAGCGCCAGCTGCTCCGCGCCGGCGCCGCGCAGCTGCTCGGCGATCGCGGCGATCGAACCCTCCTGGTCGAGCGCCGCCGCCATCACCGGCACGGCCAGCCGCGCCGCCAGCAGCATGCCGGTGATCCCGGCGGCCTGGACCGCCTCCTCGCCGCCGACCGTGGCCAGGATGATGCCGTCGGCCGCCGTGGCGACCGTGAACAGCCGGGCGCGGTCGGCACGGGCCAGACCGGCCTCCGAGAGGCGCACGTGCAGGGCCTCGGCGAGCAGCGGGTGCGGACCGAGCACGTCGGTCAGCTCCGCCGTGTTGCCGCTGTCCATCACGGCCTGCCGGATCTGCCGGAGCAGGGCGCTGTCCGGGCCCGCCAGCAGCGGGACGACGACCGCGGCCGGGCCCTCGGGCGCGGTGACCTCGCGGCCGGCCGCGACGGCCAGCTCGTAGCGCTCGGTGCGCAGCGCCGTGGCGCGCGCGAGGACCGCGCCGAGGGTCGGGTACTCGGTGGCGTCGTCGCCGTCCAGGTAGCCGATCACGGCCTCCAGGCCGGGCAGCTCCGAGCGGGCGATGCTCACGACCTCTTCGGCCAGCGAGCGTATGGCGGCCGACGGCACGCCGGGGACGGCGAGAACGAGCGCGGGAGCGCCCTCGGGCGCCACCACGGGTTCAGGGCGCCGGTGCCGCCCGGACTGGCGGGGGCGCGGCATTCGTACAGGCAGGCCGGGAGTAGGCCCAGTGGGGGAGCTCATGGCGCCGCATGCTACTGGTTTTGCCTGTCGCGCAGTTCGGTGAGGTGCGGCTGGGCGACTTCTGCCCCTGTATGTCCGAGTCGCCAGGAACCGCCGCTTACCTGGTGAGTTCGAGGAGGTGCGGATCCCCGGGCAGCCGCAGCGTCCCGCCGGCGAGCGCGGCGGCGATCGTCACCGCGCCGGCGAGCGGATCGCCCGCGGCGGCCACCTCGCGCGCCCTCGGGATCAGGGCGCCCAGCTCCGCGCGGAGCGGACCGAGCAGCGGCTCGCCCAGCTTGAACAGGCCCCCCGTCAAAGCCACTTCGACGTCCGCGTCGGCCGGGCAGACGGCCGCCGCGGCCTCCGCGACGTGCCGCGCGGCCCGCTCCAGGACCGCCACCGCCACCGGGTCCCCGGCGGCGGCGCAGTCGGCCACCGGGGGCGCGAAGGAGGCCAGCACGGCGGGCCGGTCGCTCCGGGGGTAGAGCACGCCCGGCAACCCGGCGACCGGACCCAAGAGTTCCTCGGCGCGCGCCAGGAGCGCGGCCGATCCCCCGCGTCTCCCGTCGTACGCCCGCAGCGCCGCTTCGAGCCCGGCGCGTCCGATCCACGCCCCGCTCCCGCAGTCGCCGAGCAGATGTCCCCAGCCGTCGGCCCGCCGCCAGCCCGACAGGTCCGTGCCCATCGCGATCAGCCCGGTGCCGCCCGCGACGACGGCCCCCGGCCGCTGACCGAGCGCGCCCGCGTACGCGGTGACGGCATCGGCCGCCAGCGCGAGCCGCCGCACGCCCCAGGCGCGCGCGAAGGCGCCCGGCAGCTCGGCCCGCAGGCCGTCGCCGAGCGTCGCCATGCCGGCCGCCCCGACGGCGACCGCCACGACCGGGTCACCGGCCCCGGCGGCCCGGGCCGTCATCGCCCCGACGGCGGGCAGCAGCTGGGCCAGCAGATGACCGGCGTCGATCCCGCCCGCCCCGGTGCGCACCGGCTCCTTGGAGGCGACCGTCTCCAGCACCCGGCCGTCCTCGGCCCGGGCGAGCGCCACCCGCAGCCCCGAACCGCCCGAGTCGACCCCGACGACCAGTCCGCGCTCCGGCCCGCCCGTCACGGCAGCTGCCAGTCCACCGGCTGGGCGCCCTGACGGAGCAGCAGCTCGTTGGTGCGGCTGAAGGGGCGCGAGCCGAAGAAGCCGCGGTCCGCCGACATCGGCGAGGGGTGCGAGGACTCGATCGCGGGCAGGTCGCCCAGCAGCGGACGCAGGTTGCGCGCGTCCCGGCCCCACAGCACCGACACCAGCGGCTTGCCGCGCGCGGCGAGTGCCCGGATGGCCTGCTCGGTGACGGCCTCCCAGCCCTTGTCGCGGTGCGCGCCCGGCCGGCGCGGGGCCGTCGTGAGCGCCCTGTTGAGCAGGAGGACGCCCTGCCGGGTCCACGGGGTCAGATCCCCGTTCGAGGGGCGGGGGTGCCCGAGGTCCGCGTGCATCTCTCGGAAGATGTTGTCCAGGCTCGGTGGCACCGGACGCACGTCCGGCGCCACGGAGAAGCTCAGGCCCACCGCGTGCCCCGGTGTCGGGTAGGGGTCCTGGCCGACGATGAGCACCCGCACCTCGTCGAAGGGCTGCTGGAACGCCCGGAGGACGTTGGCCCCCGAGGGTAGGTAGGTGCGCCCCGCGGCGACCTCTTGGCGGAGGAAGTCGCCCATCGCGGCGATGCGTTCGGCCACCGGTGCGAGCGCCTGCGCCCACCCGGCCTCGACGATTTCGTTCAACGGTCGTGCTGCCACGTCCGTCACTCTACTGGCGCAGTCGGACACCGCCGCCCGCCGCTCGGTCCGGCCGCCCCCGGACTCAGCCGATGACCGCCGCCCGGACGCACAGCACGTCCGGCAGGTGCTCGGCGAGGAGCTGCCAGCTGTCGCCGTCGTCGGCGCTCGCGTACACCTCCCCGTTGCGGTTGCCGAAGTAGACGCCCGCCGGGTCGCCGTCGTCCGTGCACAGCGCGTCGCGGAGGACCGTGCCGTAGTGGTCGCCGGACGGCAGGCCCTTGGTGAGCGGCTCCCAGGTCTCGCCGGCGTCGGTGGTGCGGTAGACGCGGCAGCGGCGTCCGGCGGGCACGCGGTCGGAGTCGGCGTTGATGGGGAAGACGTAGGCGGTGTCGGGGCGGTGCGGGTGGGCGGCCACGGCGAAGCCGAAGTCGGAGGGCAGTCCGGAGCCGATGTCGGTCCACCGGCCGCCGGCGTCGTCGCTGCGGAAGACGCCCCAGTGGTTCTGCAGGTAGAGCCGGTCGACGTCGCCCGCGTCCTGCGCGATCTTGTGCACGCACTGGCCGAACTCCGGGTGCGGGTCGGGCAGGAAGACCGCGGTCACCCCGTCGTTGGCCGGCGCCCAGCTCTCCCCTCCGTCGCGGGAGCGGAAGACGCCCGCCGTGGACACGGCGACCGTCACGGCGTCCGGGTCGCGCGGGTCGGTGACGACGGTGTGCACGGCCTCGCCGCCGCCGCCCGGCACCCAGCGGTCCCGGGTCGGGTGCTCCCACAGCGGGCGGACCAGCTCGAAGGACGCGCCGCCGTCGGCGGAGCGGAAGAGCGCGGCCGGCTCGGTCCCCGCGTACACGACGTCCGGGGAGTGCGCCGGGGCCGGGTGCAGCTGCCAGACCCGCTCCAGCGAAGCCCCGGTGTCCTGGGGGAACTTGACCGCGGGCCGGGTCGGCTCGGTCCAGTGGGCGCCCAGGTCGTCGGAGTGGAAGACGGACGGGCCCCAGTGCGAACTGTCCCCGCCCACCAGGATCCTGGGCGCCGGGCGGCGGGTGTCGATCCCGACGGAGTAGATCGCCTGCGCGTTGAAGTGCGGTTCGTCGAACTCCCAGCGGCCGTCCCGGCCGCGGCCGATGAACAGACCCTTGCGGGTGCCTACGGTCAGGAGCACCTCGGTCATGCCGACACCTCCAGGACGCCGTTGTCGCGGATACGGGCCAGTCTGCACCCGACCACTGACAACGGCCCCCGGAGGCGGCTCCGCCCCAGGTGGGGGGCGTGTTGAAGCGCGTACCCGGGGCTCGCCGAGGGCGTCGCCCGGATCGCCCGGGACCTTCGGCCCGCTCAGATCGCCCAGGCGTACGGGGCCGGGGCGTGGGTCTCGGCGCCGAGCTCGCGCGCGGCCCGGCGGGCCCAGGAGGCGTCGCGGAGCAGTTCGCGGCCGATCAGGACGGCGTCGGCCTCCCCGTTGGCGACGATCTTCTCGGCCTGGTCGCTCTCCGTGATCAGGCCGACGGCGGCGACCGGCAGCCCGGTCTCCGCCTTGACCCGGGCGGCGAACGGCACCTGGTAGCCGGGGGACACCGGGATGCGCGCCGGGCCGCCGTTGCCGCCGGTGGACACGTCGAGGAGGTCGACGCCGTGCTCGCGCAGCAGCGCGGCGAAGCGGACCGTGTCGTCCGCGGTCCAGCCGTGCTCGTCCAGCCAGTCGGTGGCCGAGATGCGGAAGAAGAGGGGCAGCTCCTCGGGCCACACGGCCCGCACGGCGTCGACGACCTCCAGGGCGAAGCGGGTGCGGTTCTCGAAGGAGCCGCCGTAGGCGTCGGTGCGGCGGTTGCTGTGCGGGGAGAGGAACTCGCCGATCAGGTAGCCGTGGGCGCCGTGCACCTCCACGACCTCGAAGCCGGCGGCGAGCGCGCGCCGGGCCGCGTCGGCGAAGCGGGCGGCGACCTCGTGGATCTGCTCGACCGTCAGCTCGGTCGGCACCGGGTGGTCCTCGGCGAACGCGACCGGGCTCGGCCCGACCGGCTGCCAGCCGAGTCCGGTGGCGGGGTCGACGGGGCCGCGGCCCTCCCACGGGCGGTTGGTGGACGCCTTGCGGCCGGCGTGGGCGATCTGGATGCCCGGAACCGTGCCGTGGGCCTTCAGGAAGGTGGTGATCCGCCGCAGGCCCTCGATGTGGACGTCGTCCCAGATGCCGAGGTCGGCGGGGCTGATCCGGCCCTCGGGGGCGACCGCGGTCGCCTCGGTCAGGATGAGCCCGGTGCCGCCCGTGGCGCGGGCCGCGTAGTGGGCGAAGTGCCAGTCGCCGGCGACGCCCGCGAGGGGCCCCGTGGTCTCCGCCGAGTACTGGCACATCGGGGCCATCCACACCCGGTTCGGGACGGTGAGGGACCTCAGCGTGAGGGGCTCGAAGAGGGCGGTGCTCATGGCGGACTCCGTTTCGGCGTCTCCGGTACTGCCTGGAGGGGGCTTACTACGATACTCGTCGTAGTACGGCGCCTGTCAAACTACGAGGATGCTCGTACAATGACCGCACACATTCCCGAGAGCCGCCCGGCAGCACGCACCCCCGGACAGAAGTGGAGCCGCAGCCGTGACGACCGCGACCAACCCCAGGGTCCTGGAACACCCCGCGCGCGAGGACATCCGGCTCGAAGCCGTGCTGCACGCCCTGTCGGACGCCGTCCGGCTGCGGATCGTGCGCTGCATGGCCCTCGCCGAGGACGGAGCCGAGCTCAGCTGCTCCTACTTCGAGCTGCCCGTCACCAAGTCGACCAGCACCCACCACTTCCGGGTGCTGCGCGAGAGCGGCGTCGTCCGCCAGATCTACCGGGGCACCGCCAAGCTCAACATGCTCCGCCGCGACGACCTGGAGGCGCTCTTCCCCGGACTCCTCGACAGCGTCCTCACGGCGGCCGGCGCCCAGGCCGTGCGCCTCGACGACACCGGACCGCACGCCTCCTAGGAGTTCCTGGGGAACTCCCAGGAGCTCCTCAGGGGTCCTCAGGGTCCTGGGAGCCCCCGGGCCGCCGCCCGCAGCCCCGCCCAGTCGGGGATCTTCACGCGCTCGCGGCCCAGCGCGCCGCCCAGCGCCACCTCGGCCCGCTCGATCGCCAGCCAGCCCGCCCAGGGCACCGGCTCGTGCCCCAGCGCCCGCAGCCGCGCCACCGGGTCGTCGGCGACCCGCCGACGCGCCAGGGCCGGGGCGTCGGCCAGGAGGGAGGCGGCGGTCTCCTTGGCGCAGGGGCGGTTGGTGCCGATCACGCCGGTCGGGCCGCGCTTGATCCAGCCCGCCACGTACTCCCCGGGTGAGACCGCCCCGTCCCGCAGCACCCGCCCCTGCGCGTGCGGGACGGTGCCCCGCTCCGCGTCGAAGGGGAGCCCGGGCAGCGGGACGCCCCGGTAGCCGACCGCGCGCAGGACGAGACCGGCCTCGATCTCCTCGTACCGGCCGGTGCCCCGGACTCCGCCGTCGCCGTCCGGCTCGGTCCGCTCGAAGCGGACCCCGGTGACGCGGCCGTCGGTGCCGAGGATCTCCACGGGCCGCAGGAAGAACCGCAGCCGGATGCCGCGCGGGGCGCTGCCGCCGTCGGCCGCCCACCCGCGGACGACCTCCAGGTTGCGCCGGCTGACCGCCGGCAGCGCCGCCAGCGCCGAAGGGTCGGCGCAGGCGGGGTCCAGGGCGAGCTCCGCCGGGTCGACCCGTACCCGGGTGTCCGGCAGCGCGCCGAGTTCGCGCAGTTCCTTGGTGGTGAACTTCGCCTGCCCGGGCCCGCGCCGGGCCACCATGTGCACCTCGCGCACCCCGCTCGCGGCCAGCGCCTCCAGGGCGCCCTGCGGCACGTCGGTCGGCGCCAGCTCCGCGGCCCGCCGCACCAGCAGCCGGGCCACGTCCACCGCCACGTTCCCGGCCCCGACGACCACCGCGCCGGGGCCGTCCAGGCCGAAGCCGTCCCTCGCGGCGTCCGGGTGCGCGCTGTACCAGGAGACGAACTCGGTGGCGGAGAAACTGCCCCGCAGCTCCTCGCCCGGCACCCCGAGCCGCCGGTCGCGGGCGGCGCCGACGCAGTAGACCACCGCGTGGTAGAGCTCCAGGAGGCCGGCCGGGGTGAGCCCGTGCGCCCCCACCTCCACGTCGCCGAGGAAGGAGACGCCCTCGTCCTCCAGGACGGTCCGCAGGTTGCCCTGGAGCGACTTGATCTTCTCGTGGTCGGGTGCGACCCCGTACCGCACCAGGCCGTACGGGCAGGGCAGCCGGTCCAGAACGTGCACCCGGATCCCGGGCACGGCGGTCTGCCGGACCAGCGCCTGGGCGGTGTAGACCCCGCTGGGTCCCGAACCGACGACGGCGACGCGCAGCACGAGGGGTTCCCCTTCCTGCCGGGAGGCTTCCAGCATGGCACCGCCGGGGCCTCCCGGGCCGGTCTACAGGGAGCGCATCCGGTCGATCTCCGCCGTCTGCTGGGCGATGACGTCGTTGGCCATCTCCTCCACGAGCACGTTGTTGCCCTGGCCGAGCACGTCGGCGGCCATGGTCACCGCCCCCTCGTGGTGGGTGATCATCAACCTGATGAAGAGGGCGTCGAACGCCTTCCCCCTGGCGGCGCGCAGTTCGGCCACCTGGGCCTCGCTCGCCATGCCCGGCATGGAGTGGTGGTCGTGGCCCGTCTGGGGGCGGGGACCGCCGTTGTTCTTCAGCCAGCCCTCCATGGCGCCGATCTCCGGCCCCTGCGCCGCCGCGATCCGCTCGGCGACCTTGCGCACCTTCGGCGACGAGGCGCGCTGCGGCACCAGCGAGGTCAGCGTGACGGCCTGCCGGTGGTGCTCGATCATCATCTGGACGTAGGCGTAGTCGGCGCCGTTGGGACGCTCGTCGGGCATCAGCCGGGCCGCCTCCTCGGGGGTGAGCCTCTTCGCCGGCTCACCCGGCTTCCCCGGGGCGACCACCACGGGGCCGCTCGGCGTCCCCGCCGGGCGCGCGGCAGCCCCCGCCCCCGCGTCCGACTCGCACGCGGCGAGCGCCAACGCGGCGGCGACGGCGAGCACTCCGGCGACGGCTCCACGGACACGACGCTTCGACAACACGACCTCCACGGGCACTTCGACGACTTCGAGGGGCTGGAGCGGGTGTTTCTTCATTACGTCTCTGTTGCCATCTGTTGAGATGTGCACACCAAGGAAGATACTGCCGGGGTCCCACCACCGTTCAACTGTGCGACACCAGAGAGGACGGAGTGACTTCGTTGCGTACCACGAGTACCCCGCGCGCACGGATCAGAGGACTGGCCGTGGCGACCGCCGCCGCCGGACTGCTGGTCAGCCTGCTCGCCGCCGGACCCGCGGCCGCCACACCCGACCCCGGCGACGCCACGGCGCAGACGGCCGCCACCGCCGAACAGGCGTCCGAGGCCCGCGCCGCGATCGCCGCCGGGGAGATACCCGGCGTGGACGAGGTCGTCCACAGCCCCAACGTCGAACACCTCGTCAACATCCCGAAGGACGCCCTGAAGGGCATCAACTCGGACCTCGCCTTCCAGGGCAGGTACGCCTTCGCCGGCAACTACGACGGCTTCCGGATCTTCGACATCAGCAACCCGCGGTCGCCCAGGACCGTCGCCCAGGTGCTGTGCCCCGGTTCCCAGAACGACGTGTCCGTCTCCGGGAACCTGCTCTTCCTGTCCACCGACTCCTCGCGCAGCGACAACTCCTGTGCCAGCGTTCCGCAGCCCGCCTCGGTGAAGGAATCCTGGGAGGGCATGAAGATCTTCGACATCAGCGACATCGCCAACCCGAGGTACGTCGCCTCCGTCGAGACCAACTGCGGTTCGCACACCCACACGATCGTGCCCAAGCGCAAGGACGTGTACATCTACGTCTCCTCGTACTCGCCCAACGCCGCCTTCCCCGACTGCCAGCCCCCGCACGACGGCATCTCGGTCATCAAGGTGCCGCGCAAGGCGCCGGAGCTGGCCAAGGTCGTCAACTTCCCGGTCCTCTTCCCCGGCGAGGGCCCGGACGGCGGCGGCAACCCCGGATCGCCCACCAACCCGGGCGTCTCCAAGACCACCGGCTGCCACGACCTGACCGTGCTGCCCAGCGAGGACCTGGCCGCCGGCGCCTGCATGGGTGACGGCATCCTCTTCGACATCGAGGACCCGGAGCACCCCCGGGTCATCGACCGGGTCCAGGACAACGTCAACTTCGCGTTCTGGCACTCCGCGACCTTCAACCAGAAGGCGAACAAGGTCGTCTTCACCGACGAGCTCGGCGGCGGCGGCGCGGCCACCTGCAACGAGACCGTCGGCCCGAACCGCGGCGCGGACGGCATCTACGACATCGTCGGCAAGGGCGACAAGCGCAAGCTCGTCTTCCGCAGCTACTTCAAGATCCCGCGCCACCAGGCCGACACCGAGAACTGCGTCGCCCACAACGGCTCGCTGATCCCGGTCAAGGGCAAGGACATCATGGTCCAGGCCTGGTACCAGGGCGGCGTCTCCGTCTGGGACTTCACCGACTCCCGCCGCCCGAAGGAGATCGCCTACTTCGAGCGCGGCCCGGTCTCCGCGACCACCCTGGCCACCGGCGGCTCCTGGTCCGCCTACTACTACAACGGCTACATCTACTCGAACGACATCGCGAAGGGCTTCGACGTCCTGAAGCTCAGCGACAAGCGCACCGACAAGGCGGCACGGGTCCGGCTCGACGAGCTGAACGTCCAGACCCAGCCGGACTACTTCGACTGACCGGCCCGGTCGCCCCGGCCGGCTACTCCGCCGGCTGCGAGGCCTGACGCGGTACCCGGGCCGACGGGTCCGGTAACGCCGTGCGCAACCCCGGCATGCCGTCGGGCGGACCCCCGCCCGGCGGCATGCCCTGCTCCCAGTCCAGTCCGTAGCGCTGGAACAGCTCGGCGCGCAGCCGGGTCCGCGGCATCGGCGCCCCGGGCAGCAGCACGGCCACCACCGCGCCCATGAGCAGCGCCCGCAGCAGCGGATAGTCCGTGTCCACGTCCTCGGAGCCGTACCGGGTCACCGTGTCCCGCAGCAGCTCCGCGAGCCGCTGCTGCTCGGGACACCGCACGAAGCCCTCGGCCTGCAGGATGCCCGCCATGTGCGTCCGCATGAGCACCGGACGGTCCTCGGCGAGGCCCAGGATCGCGTCGATCGCCCGCGCGAGGCGCTCCCGGCCGTCCTCCGTGCGCGGCTCGCGCTCCAGCGCCTCCTCCAGCGTCAGGTGCATCAGCCGGTGCACCGCGGACTGCAGGAGCTGCCGCTTGCCGGGGAAGTAGTACGAGATGAGGCCACGGGCCGAGCCCGCCCGGGAGGCGATGTCCGCGAGCGTCGTGGCCTCGTACCCGCGCTCGTCGACCAGCTCCACGGTCGCCTGCAGGAGCCGCTCACGGGAGCGCCGCCGAAGCTCTTCATTGACCTGTGCGCTACGCGGGGACATGCTGGACTCCTGCGTTGACTGGCTGGCAGCCAATATACTCAGCGCGTCCTGCCGTCGCGCCCTCGTGGCCGGAAGCGGGACATGCCGTCTGTTCTGGGCGACGCGGGGGATCGTCCAGAACAGGCGGCTTCACTGCCCTTCTCCCATTCTGCTCCCGGTGTCCGCCCCCGGAGCCGCGCCCCTTCTCCGCTCCGCCGCGCGGTACGTGAGGATCGCCACGGCCACGCAGGTCCAGCCGAAGAGCCAGCCGCCCACCACGTCGGACGGCCAGTGCACGCCCAGGTACACCCGGGTCCAGCCGACCCCGACGACCGACACCACGGCCGCCCCGGTGAGCGTGCCCCAGCCCCGCCGGCCCTCGTACCAGTGCAGCGCCAGCACCCAGAGCAGCAGCCCGCAGGTGACGGTGGCCGTCATGGCGTGGCCGGAGGGGAACGCGGAGTAGTTCGCGGAGTCCACCGGATCCGGCCAGCTGGGCCGCTCCCGTCCCACCGCCGCCTTCAGGCCCTGCTGGAGGCCCACGGTGAGCAGGCTGGTGCCCGCGACCCACAGCGCGAGCAGCCGCTCGCGCCGCCACCACAGCCACCCCACGGTGACGGCGGCCAGCGCGCGCATGGTCCACGGGTCCCAGACCCAGTCGCTCAGGATCCGGTTGAGATGGGTCAGCCCCGGCTCGGCGACGGCACTGCGGTGCAGGGCCTCGGCGATGTCCCGGTCCAACGAGAGCAGCGGGGGCCACCCCACGGCCACCAGGACGAGCAGCAGCACGGCCAGGGCGCCGGAGACGGCGGCGGAGATGCGCATGGGCCCGATCCTGCCCGACGCCCCACCGGAGCCGTGCGACCGCCCCCGCGGTCGGCTACCCGAGCGCCCTCAGCGCGGGCACGAAGGCCACCAGCACCGGGACCACCGGGACCAGGGCGGCCGCGGCCGTCAGCCGGAGCCGACGGGCCGCCGTGAGGCGCGGGGCGGCGGCCAGCAGCCGGTCGACGCGCTGCGGGAGTCCCGCGTCCGGGGCCGGTCCGGGGCCGAACACCCCGCGGTCCTCGTTGAGTTCGACCAGGGCGAGCGCGATCGTCAGCCGGCCGAAGCGACGCGAGGCCACGTCGTCCGCCGCCAGCTCCACCAGCCGGTGCATCTCGCCGCGGAAGGCCGCGAAGACCGGCACCCCCGGGAAGCCGTCGGCCAGCGCCGCCGAGCAGTGCAGCAGCCAGTCGTGCCGCGCCCGGGCGTGTCCCTGCTCGTGCGCGAGGACCGCGTCGAGCTGCCGGCCCTTCAGCCGGCGCAGCGCCCCCGTGGTGATGACCAGGCGCGGCGTCCCGCCCGGCAGCCACCAGGCGTCGGCGCGCTCGCCCTCCAGGATCACCACGCGCTCGCCGTCCGTGGCCTCCTCGCCCGGCAACAGCGGCGCCCGCACCAGCAGTTCGCAGCGGCGCTGCCTGCGACGGGCCCGCGCGCGGCCGATCTCGCGGCCCAGCATCGCGCCGGTCCACAGCCCGCCGGCCGCGAGCAGCACGGCGAGCACCGCGGACCAGGGCCGGCTGGCGCCCAGCTCGTACGCCTCGACGACGGCGTGCGGGGCGGGCGCGAAGACCTGGCCGCGCACGGCCTGCCAGGCCGCGGCCGCGCTGAACGTCATCGACAGCGCGAAGCTCAGCAGCACCGCCGCCACCACGCACTGCCACACCCAGAGCGCCACCACGGGTTCCCGCTCCGCCCAGTCGGCCCGCGACAGGAGCCGCGGGGCCACGACGGCGGTCAGGACGCCGAGCGCGAGCAGCGCGAGGGAGACCAACATGGCGCCAGCCTATGAGCCGGTACCACGCGGGGGTATGCCCTTGCCGATCAAGTGACGCACGCCACGTTTACCCCCGCACCGCCCGCCCCGCGGTCCCCTCAGAGGGTGAGGAGCATCGCCAGCATCGCGAGCGCCATCGACAGCCGGCACACCAGCAGCAGCTCCGGCCCGGCCGCCCGCCCCGCGCCGCCCGCCCGCGCCGCACCGGCGGCGCCCGCCGGCACCGCCACCGGCACCAGCCGCGTCCCCGACCGCAGCACGTACACCCCGAAGTAGGCGAGCAGCGCTCCCGTCAGCAGGGGGACGCCCGCGGTGCCCGCGGCCCCGTGCCCCGCGTGCGCCCCCGCACCGGGCGCCGCGACCATCGCCACGGCCATGTAGACCATCGCCAGCGAGCCGACCAGATGGTGCAGATGGTGACCGCCCCGCCGCAGGGCGCCGAGCAGGCCCGCCAGGGCCGCGAGCCCGAACACCCCCGCGTACAGCACGAGCACCCACTCCGGCGGGGCCACCACCGTCGCGGGCAGTGCCATCGCCGCCATCCCGAAGCCCATCACGGCCTCGCCCGCGGCGGCCCGGCGCTCCTCCCCGGAGCCGCGCCGCACGCGCCGCAGGCAGTACGCCCCGCCGGCCGCGCACACCAGCACGAGCAGCCAGCCGGACAGAGCCGGTCCCTGCACGACGGACCCCTCCTCGCCGACCGCTGACCCTCCCGACCCCGAGTGCATGCCCGGCCCCCGGCGCGGCTACGCGGGCGCAGAGGCGCGCACGGGTGTACAAGGGGGAGTGCGGGGCGCGCGTTAGGCTCGGGGCGATCGCGTCCGCCGATCGCCCGCGCCCGAGGGGAGCCCCGCACACCATGGACACCGCCGAGTCCCAGCACACCGGCAGCATCACCTACCGCGACGCCGTGACGGACGACGTCCCGGCGCTCGTCCCGCTCGTCGAGTCGGCCTACCGGGGCGACTCCAGCCGGGCCGGCTGGACCACCGAGGCGGACATCCTGCAGGGGCAGCGCACCGACGCCGAGGGCGTCGAGGCGGTCATCTCCACCCCGGGCAGCCGGCTGATGGTGGTCGAGCGCGACGGCGAGCTGCTCGCCTGCTGCCAGCTCGAACACCGCGGCGAGGCCGCCTACTTCGGCATGTTCGCGGTCCGCCCGGAGCTCCAGGGCGCGGGCCTCGGCCGGCAGATCATCGCCGAGGCGGAGCGCCGCGTGCGCGAGCTGTGGGACGTGCGCGAGATGCACATGACCGTCATCTCGGTCCGCGAGGAGCTCATCGCCTGGTACGAGCGGCGCGGCTACCGCCGGACCGGCCGGATGACCCCCTTCCCGTACGGCGACGAGCGCTTCGGCCTGCCGCAGCGCGACGACCTGCAGTTCGAGCTGCTGGTCAAGGAACTCGTCTGACGCCGAGGTCTCCCGCGGGCGCCCGCCCTCACGCCGTGGAGCGCCCCGCGCTCCGGATCTCGGGGCGGTCGGTCGTCACGCCGTCGAGCCCCAGGGCGCGCGCCAGCCTCAGGTCGTCCTGGGTGTTCACCACCCACCCCGTGACCCGCAGGCCTTCCGCGTGCGCCCGCTCGACGGTGTCCTGGGTGAGGTGCCGGATGTTGAGGACGAGCGCGCCGGCGCCGACCGCGAGCGCGCGCGGCACCACGTCGGCCTGACGCCGGTCGGCGACCAGGGCCGTGCGCACCCCGGGGACGAGGACGGCCACCTCGGCGAGGGCCTCGTCGTGGAACGAGAGCACCTCCACCCGCCTGATCAGGTCGCGGGCGCGGATCACCCCCGCGAGGGTCCGGGCGGCCGCGACGTCCTTGATCTCCGCCTGGAGGGGCGCGGCGACCGCGTCCAGGACCTCCTCGAAGACGGGCACCCGCTCGCCCCGGCCCGCGTCGAGCTCGCGCAGCTCGGCGAGGGTCTTCTCGGCGATCGGCCCCGTGCCGTCGGTGGTGCGGTCCACCTCCGCGTCGTGCATGACGACCAGGGCGCCGTCCTTGCTCAGATGGAGGTCCAGCTCGATGACGTCCAGCCCGTCCCGCTCGGCCCGGACGAAGGAGCGCAGGGTGTTCTCGGGCTCGACGCCCATGACCCCGCGATGACCGATGGTGAGGAAACTCAAGATCTTCTCGCTTCCGTCGAGGACCGGACCGGCTCCGCCGTGCCCGGTGCGGCTCGCGACGCAGCCTAGTCGCCGGGCCACCAACCGGAAGCGGCCCCGCGGAACACCGCATTTCTCGCCCGCCTTCCCCGTGTGACAGGAAAAAGAGCGGTCGGACGGGGGGTTCGACAGGAGAATTTCCCTTGCCCCTCTTGTGGGAGGGCGCCGCCGATGGTTACGGTGGCTTGACGCAAGGTTCTCCTGTGGAGGAAGAGGCATGACGGAAATTCTTGTGCAGGACGTGACCGGTGGGGGGATATCCGCCGACGCACCCGTGGTCGACCACCCTGCCTGGCCCGAGCTCAAGAATGCCGTGGAGGAGCTCCGCCCCTGGCAGAGCGCGGACGGCTCGATCGACTTCCGGGCCGAGGGCGCGCCCGCGCTGGCGCTCGCCGAGCAGACCGTCGAGCGCATCATCGCCGCGGTCGAGAAGCTCTCCCCGCTGGTCCCGCACGACGCGGCCTACCACCGCGCGCTCGTCGCCGACCTGCGCAAGTGGGCCGAGGGCGGCTTCGCGGTCCCCGACTTCCTCGACGCGCTGCTGGCCTTCCAGCCGGCCGCCGACCGCGTGGACGGGCTCCAGCACCTCGTGCTCTTCCCGATGTACACGCAGAACGGCAACCCGGACCGCAACTTCGAGGCCGTCGTGCTGCGCATGGTGTGGCCGGAGTGGCTCTCCGAGCTGGAGGCCACCCGCTACGACAACCCGCTGTTCTGCGGCATCGCCTTCGAGGACTTCACCGCCGGGTACGACACGAACTCGGCCGTCCTGTTCCCGGAGACCATCGCCGTCCGCGAGGCCCCCGAGCGCTTCAGCTGGGGCGGCATCTTCTGCGACCGCGAGGCCGCCCGCTTCCGCAAGGTCACCGAGGCCGCCGTCGACACCCTGGGCATCGAGCTGCCCGAGGACATCGCCGCCATGGTCCAGGACCAGGACCGCTGCGAGAAGGCCTTCGTCCTGTGGGACATGGTCCACGACCGCACCCACAGCCACGGCGACCTGCCGTTCGACCCCTTCATGATCAAGCAGCGCCAGCCGTTCTGGATGTACGGCCTGGAGGAGCTGCGCTGCGACCTCACCGCCTTCAAGGAGGCCGTGAAGCTGGAGGCCGAGGGCAACGAGCACGGCCGTGACGTGCAGTACGCGGTCCTCTTCGACCGCATGTTCCGCTTCCCGCTCTCCGGTGACCGCAACCGCAACTACGACGGTCTCGGCGGCCAGCTGCTCTTCGCGTACCTCCACAAGCACGACGTGGTGCGCTGGACCGACAACACGCTGAAGATCGACTGGAAGCGTGCCCCCGAGGTCACCAACCGGCTCTGCGGCGAGATCGAGCAGCTCTACCGCGACGGCATCGACCGCCCGAAGCTGGTCCACTGGTTCAAGGCGTACGAGCTGGTCTCCACCTACCTCGCGCCCCACCCCGGCTCCACCTGGGCCAAGGGCCCCGACGCCCTCGACCTGAGCCTCCCGCCCCGCAAGCTGGTCGACGACGTGCTTCCGGACGAGTTTCCGCTCAGCATGTTCTATGAGGCCCTCGCCAAGAAGCTCAAGAGCGTGATCGCCGCCACCAAGGGCATCACCGCCGCGAACGCTTCGGACGCCGAGCGGGCCGCCGCGTGAGCGCAGGTACCGAGCAGACGGAGGAGGCGGCGCCCATGAACGCCAACGGAAACGGTGGGCCGCTCGACGGCGCCGTCATCGCCGTCGCGGGAGCGGCCGGCCCCGCCGGCCGGGCGACCCTCATGCGCCTCGCCGAGGCCGGCGCCACCGTGGTCGGCTCCGACGCCGACCCGGCGCGCCTCGCGGAGGCAGTGGACGCCGCCCGCTACGCCCACGGCGGCGCGCGGGTCGTCGGCGACACGGTCGACCTCCTCGACCTCGCCGCCACCAAGGAGTGGGCGGAGAAGACCGAGAAGGAGTTCGGCCGGATCGACGGTCTGGTCCACCTGGTCGGCGGCTGGCGCGGCAGCCAGTCCTTCGTCGAGACCGACCTCAAGGACTGGGACTTCCTGGAGAAGCTCCTCGTCCGCACGGTCCAGCACACCTCGCTGGCCTTCCACGACGGGCTGCTGCGCAGCGGCGGCCGCGGCCGCTACGCCCTGATCAGCCAGGTCGGCGCGCACAAGCCGGTCGCCAACAACGCCGCGTACAACGCCGGCAAGGCGGCCGCCGAGGCGTGGACCCTCGCCATGGCGGACTCCTTCCGCAAGGCGGGGGGCGACGAGGGCGCCCAGGCCGCGGCTGCGATCCTGGTGATCAAGGCACTGGTGCACGACGCCATGCGCGCCGAACGCCCCAATGCGAAGTTCGCGGGCTTCACCGACGTCAAGGACCTGGCCGACGCCGTCGCCGGACTCTGGGACCGGCCCGCACAGGAAGTGAATGGACAGCGCCTGTGGCTGACCCCCAAGCCGTGACCGCGGCCCTGGGCCCGAAGACCGACGCCCGTCGTCACCACGACCCGTCGGTCCGGGGCTTCGCCAGCGACAACTACGCCGGTGTGCACCCCGAGGTCCTCGCGGCCATCGCCCTCGCCAACGACGGCCACCAGGTCGCCTACGGCGAGGACCAGTACACCGAGCACCTCCAGCGGATCATGCACAGCCACTTCGGCCCCACGGCCGAGGCGTTCCCGGTCTTCAACGGGACCGGGGCCAACGTGACCGCACTCCAGGCGCTCACCGACCGCTGGGGCGCGGTGATCTGCGCCGAGTCCGCGCACATCAACGTGGACGAGGGCGGTGCCCCCGAGCGGATGGGCGGCCTCAAGCTGCTCACCGTGGCCACCCCGGACGGCAAGCTCACCCCCGAGCTGATCGACCGGCAGGCCTGGGGCTGGGAGGACGAGCACCGGGCGATGCCCCAGGTCGTCTCGATCACCCAGAACACCGAGCTCGGCACCGTCTACACCGTGGACGAGATCAAGGCCATCGTCGAGCACGCCCACTCCAAGGGCATGAAGGTCCACCTCGACGGCGCCCGGATAGCCAACGCGGCCGCCTCGCTGGACGTGCCCATGCGCGCGTTCACCAGCGCGGCGGGCGTCGACGTCATCTCGTACGGCGGCACCAAGAACGGCATGATGTTCGGCGAGGCCGTCGTCGTGCTCAACCCGGACGCCGTCAGCCACATGAAGCACCTGCGCAAGCTGTCCATGCAGCTCGCCTCCAAGATGCGCTTCGTGTCGGTCCAGCTGGAGGCGCTGCTCGCCAAGGACCTGTGGCTGCGCAACGCCCGCCACGCCAACACGATGGCCCAGCGCCTCGCGGCCGGCGTGCGGGCCGTGGACGGTGTCGAGATCCTCTACCCGGTCCAGGCCAACGCGGTCTTCGCGCGGCTGCCGCACGAGGTCAGCAGGCGGCTCCAGGAGCGCTTCCGCTTCTACTTCTGGGACGAGGCGGCCGGCGACGTGCGCTGGATGTGCTCGTTCGACACCTCGGAGGACGACGTGGACGCCTTCCTCCAGGCGCTGAAGGAAGAGATGGCGCGGTAGGAGACCCTGGCGGGCCCGCCCGCGCGCGACGGCCGGACGGAAGTGACGGACTTCCGCCCGGCCGTTCCGTCATCGGCGCGGGGTTCCGGCCGAAGTCCAGTGAAGTGGATTTTCCGGTGTTCTATGCTGAACCACACCCTGCAATCCGGAACACCGAACGGCGGACCATGACCCTGACGCTCACCGTCTCCGACGAGGTACGCACCCTCGTACCCGGCTTCACCCACCTCGCCGTCGAGGCGCGCGGACTCGTCAACGGGCCCAGCGACGAGACCAGTTCGGCCCTGCTCGATGACGCCGCCCGCCGGCTCGCCGAGCGCCTGGACGGACAGGCCCCGGACAAGGACCCGCACGTGGCCGCCTGGCGCGCCGCGTACTCCGCGTTCGGCGCCAAGCCCTCCCGCACCCGCAACTCCGCGGAGGCGCTGGCCAAGCGCGCCCTGGCGGACGGCGGGCTGCCCCGGATCAACCGGCTCGTGGACGCCTACAACGCGATCAGCGTGGCCCACCTGATCCCGGTCGGCGGCGAGGACCTGAACAAGATCGAGGGCTCGATGCGGCTCGTCCGGGCCACCGGCGAGGAGGACTTCGTCACCGTCGCGGGCGGCGAGGAGAGCGTGGAGCACCCCGAGCCCGGCGAGGTCATCTGGTGCGACGAGGCGGGCGTCACCTGCCGTCGCTGGAACTGGCGCCAGGGCCCGCGCACCCGGATCGACGACGACACCACGGACGCGATCTTCCTGCTGGAGTCGCTCACGCCGATGACCCTCGACGAGCTGCGCGCGGCCGGCGAGGAGCTCGCCGAGGTGCTGCAGAAGGTCAGCCCCGGGGCACGGATCACCGTCCGCGACCCGGAGTGACGTTTCCCCGCGGCGGCCGGGGCCGCCGCGGGACTACTTCTCGGCGGCCTTGACCTCTTCGGGCGTCGGCGCCGTGCCCCCGAGGTGCGCGGGCACCCACCAGGTGTCGCCCGCGTCCTTGGGGCGCACCGGGTAGGCGCGCTGGGCGGCCTCCAGGAGCTCCTGGACGCGCCCGCGCAGCCGCCGGGTGATGGCGCCCGCGAACTGGTCGGCCGGGGCCTCCATGGGCTCGCCGACGCGGATGGTGATCGGGATGTGGCTGCGCTTGAAGTTCCGCGGCCGGCCCTTGGTCCACACCCGCTGGGTGCCCCACAGCGCCATCGGGATCAGCGGGACGCCCGCCTCCTGCGCCAGGCGCGCGGCACCGGACTTGAAGCTCTTCAGCGTGAACGACTGCGAGATGGTCGCCTCGGGGAAGACGCCGACGATCTCACCGGCCCGCAGCGAGCGCAGTGCGTGCTCGTAGGCGTGCTCGCCCTGGGCGCGGTCCACCGGGATGTGCTTCATCGCGCGCATCAGCGGACCGGAGACCTTGTGCCGGAAGACCGAGTCCTTCGCCATGAAGCGCACCAGACGCTTCTGGGGAAGTGCGGCCAGACCGGTGAAGATGAAGTCCAGATAGCTGATGTGGTTGCTGACGATCACCGCCCCGCCCTCGCGGGGGATGTGGTGCGAACCCTGAGTGTCGATCTTCAGGTCGAGCGCCTTGAACATGGTCAGGGCGGCGCCGATGACCGGCCGATAGACGAGCTCTGCCATCTGGGACGAACCCCTTCGTCAGTGCCTGGGGAGGGTTCTCCCGGCGAAGTTACGCGGCCGTAGGTTTTCGGCTTTGGGCAGATCGTGCCCCATGTGGGCCCCCGTGACCAGTCCAGGCGGCTTCGTACGGGGAGATTCTCGTCACTCCGGGTGCTCGTGGCGGGAATCGTTCGGTCGCGTGCGACGCTGCACCCGGTAGGACCACAGGAGGAGCAGAGGGATGACCGAGGTCGTGGGCGCCGAGGAACTGGGCGCCGAGCTGGGGGAGCGGGCCACCCTGGTGCAGTTCTCCACCGCCTTCTGCCAGCCGTGCCGGGCCACCCGCCGGACGCTCGCCGAGGTGGCCGCCATGGTGGAAGGCGTCGGGCACGTCGAGATCGACGCGGAGGAGCGCCTCGACCTCGTACGGGAGCTGGGCATCGCCCGTACGCCCACGGTGCTCGTCCTCGACCGGGCCGGGCGGATCGTGCGCAGGGCCACCGGGCAGCCCCGCAAGGCGGACGTCATCGCCGCGCTCGGGCGGGCGGTCTGACGGGGTGTGCGGCGCGCTCTCCGGAACGGCTCCCGGCGCGCTCTCCGGTGCGGTCCCTGACGCGGTGACACATCTCCCACATCGCGGAACCCACTTGACTGCACGCGGCAACGATCGTCAGTCTGGCGGGGTGCCCACAGAACTCCTTCTCTACGGGCGGGCCCACGTGGACCTGGCCCGCAACGCGAGCGCGCGCTGTCCGGGTGTCTGACCGACCCGAGACTCCTCTCACGCCGCCCTCGCAGAAGGACAATTCCATGACGGTCTCGCCCGAGCTCCGCACGCTCCCGACGATTCCCCGCCTCGGCGCACCCCGACAGGCCTCTCCCGACCTGCTCCGTTCCGTCTTCCGGCAGCACGCCGCCGGAGTCGCGGTCATCACCGCGCACGGCGAGCGCCCGGTCGGCTTCACGGCCACCTCGCTCAACTCCGTCGCCGCCGACCCGCCGCTGATCTCCTTCGGCGTGGGCACCGGTTCCTCCAGCTGGCCCGTGGTGGCCGAGGCCGAGCACATCGGCGTGCACATACTCGGCGAGCACCAGGCGGAGCTGGCCGCCACCTTCGCCCGCAGCGGCGCCGACCGCTTCGGCGCTCCCACCCGGTGGAGCCGCGGCCCCGAGGGCGTCCCCGTCCTCGACGGCGTCCTTGCCTGGCTGGTGTGCCGCGTGGTGGCCCGGGTCCCGGCCGGGGACCACCGGATCGTGATAGCCGAGGCCGTCGCCGGCGACCCGGACGGCGTCGGCCGTCCGCTCCTCTACCATCAGGGCCGCTTCAACGCGCTGCGCGACTGAGAGTTCCCGCGCGGCCCGCCCCGCGCGCGTTGGCAAGGTCACATGCTGAGCGCTTGCTTACTCGTAACGAACTGGGTGTACTGGCGAGTAATATTTCGGTCGGGGCTTCGGACGCCCCGACCGGAAACCCGCCCTTCAGGCGCCTATGCTGCGAGCAACAAGGCAGCCCAGTTATGACGATGCAGTAGGAGAGCCGGCGTGAGCTTGAGGATCGTTGTCTGTGTGAAGTACGTGCCGGACGCCACCGGCGACCGGAAGTTCGCGGACGACCTGACCGTCGACCGCGACGACGTCGACGGCCTGCTGTCCGAGCTGGACGAGTACGCGGTGGAGCAGGCGCTCCAGATCGCGGAAGAGGCCGACGACGCCGAGGTCACCGTGCTGACCGTCGGCCCCGAGGACGCCAAGGACGCGCTGCGCAAGGCGCTGTCCATGGGCGCCGACAAGGCCGTCCACGTCGAGGACGACGACCTGCACGGCACCGACGTCATGGGCACCTCGCTGGTGCTCGCCAAGGCGATCGAGAAGACCGGCTACGACCTCGTCATCGCCGGCATGGCCTCCACCGACGGCACCATGGGCGTCCTCCCGGCCATCCTCGCCGAGCGCCTGGGCGTCCCGCAGGTCACCCTGCTCTCCGAGGTCTCCGTCGAGGACGGCACCGTCAAGGGCCGCCGTGACGGCGACACCGCCTCCGAGCAGCTGGAGGCCGCCCTGCCGGCCGTCGTCTCCGTGACCGACCAGTCGGGCGAGGCGCGCTACCCGTCCTTCAAGGGCATCATGGCCGCCAAGAAGAAGCCGGTGGAGTCCCTGGACCTGGACGACCTCGACATCGAGGCGGACGAGGTCGGCCTCGAGGGCTCCTGGACCAAGGTCGACTCGGCCGACGAGCGTCCGGCGCGCACCGCGGGCACGATCGTCAAGGACGAGGGCGAGGGCGGCAAGCAGCTGGCCGAGTTCCTCGCGAGCCAGAAGTTCATCTGAGGGCTCGCGCGAACCACGCCGTCCCCCGCAGGCCGTCCCGTTTCTTCCGCAGGAGATTGAAGTCCCATGGCTGAGATTCTCGTCTACGTCGACCACGTCGACGGAGCCGTCCGCAAGCCCACCCTGGAGCTGCTCACCCTCGCCCGCCGCCTCGGCGAGCCCGTCGCCGTCGCGCTGGGCAACGGCGCGGCCGACACCGCCGCGGCCCTCGCCGAGCACGGTGCCACCCGCGTCCTGACCGCCGACGCCCCCGAGTTCGGCGACTACCTCGTCGTCCCGAAGGTCGACGCGCTCCAGGCCGCCTACGAGGCCGTCTCCCCGGCCGCCGTGCTCGTCCCGTCCTCCGCCGAGGGCAAGGAGATCGCCGCCCGCCTCGCGGTGCGCATCGGCTCCGGCATCATCACGGACGCCGTGGACCTGGAGGCCGGTGACGAGGGCCCGGTCGCGACGCAGTCCGCGTTCGCCGCCTCCTTCACCACCAAGTCCCGCGTCTCCAAGGGCACCCCGGTCATCACGGTCAAGCCGAACTCGGCCGCCGTCGAGGCCGCCCCGGCCGCCGGCGCCGTCGAGGCGCTCGCCGTCTCCTTCTCGGCGCAGGCCACCGGCACCAAGGTCGTCGCCCGCACCCCGCGCGAGTCGACCGGCCGCCCCGAGCTCACCGAGGCCGCGATCGTGGTCTCCGGCGGCCGCGGCGTCAACGGCGCCGAGAACTTCGCGATCATCGAGGCGCTCGCCGACTCGCTCGGTGCCGCCGTCGGCGCCTCCCGCGCCGCCGTCGACGCCGGCTGGTACCCGCACTCCAACCAGGTCGGCCAGACCGGCAAGTCGGTCTCGCCGCAGCTGTACATCGCGTCCGGCATCTCCGGCGCGATCCAGCACCGCGCGGGCATGCAGACCTCGAAGACCATCGTGGCCGTCAACAAGGACGCCGAGGCCCCGATCTTCGACCTGGTCGACTACGGCGTCGTCGGCGACCTGTTCGACGTCGTGCCGCAGCTGACCGACGAGGTCAAGGCCCGCAAGGGCTAGTGCTCGGAGTCGGTCCCCTCGGGGGCTGACCTGGGGTTCTCTTAGGGTCCGGGGGCCGCGTGGTGTTCTTCACCGCGCGGCCCCCGGTCGTTTCGGACAGCCATTGACGCAGGTCCCGGCAGGCCATTAACTTCGCTATACGGATTGTTGATTCCGTGCAGCGGAAAAGTAGGAGGATGTGGGATGGGTCAGCAGGAGAAGGTGTCGACGAGCCTCGCGGGCGCGGTCAGCGAGGAGATCAGCGCCTCCCTCACCGCCGTGGACGCCGAGCTGGACCGGCGCTACCCGGGAGACCCCGGCACCCGCCAGCCCGTCCACACCGTCTACGTGCCCGGCAACCTCTTCGACGCCGGCACCATCCGCTCCTGGGGCGACCAGGCCCTCGCCGCGCTCGACGAGCACGCCCCCGACGCCGCCACCTTCGCCGCCGTCCTCGGCCTCTCCGACGACCTCGCCGAGGACGTCTACGGCCGCGTCCGCGCCAAGCTGGAGCGCGAGCCCGTCGAGGACCTCCGGGTCGACTTCGAGGACGGCTACGGCGGCGGCGACGAGGACGCCGACGCCGCCCGCGCCGCCCGGATCATCACCGAGGCCCACGCCGACCTCAGCGCCGCCCCCTACATGGGCATCCGGATGAAGTGCATGGAGGCCGCCGTCCGTGACCGCGGCATCCGCACCACCGACGTCTTCCTCACCGGCCTCATGGAGAACGGCGGGCTGCCCGACGGCCTCGTCCTCACCCTCCCCAAGGTCACCTACCCCGAGCAGGTCACCGCCTTCGTCCGGCTCCTCGAAGCCTTCGAGAAGGCCCACGGGCTCGACGCCGGCCGGCTCGGCTTCGAGATCCAGATCGAGACCAGCCAGTCCATCCTCGCCGCCGACGGCACCGCCGCCGTCGCCCGCATGATCGACGCCGCCGAGGGCCGCGCGACCGGCCTCCACTACGGCACCTTCGACTACAGCGCCTGCCTCGGCGTCTCCGCCGCCTACCAGGCCAGCGACCACCCCGCCGCCGACCACGCCAAGGCGATCATGCAGGTCGCCGCCGCGGGCACCGGCGTACGCGTCTCCGACGGCTCCACCAACGTCCTCCCGGTCGGCCCGACCGCCCACGTCCACGAGGCGTGGAGGCTCCACTACGGGCTCACCCGGCGCGCCCTCGCCCGCGCCTACTACCAGGGCTGGGACATGCACCCGGGGCACATCCCCACCCGCTACGCCGCCGTCTTCGCCTTCTACCGCGAGGGCTTCCAGGCCGCCGCCAAGCGTCTCTCCGCCTACGCCAACCACGCGGGCGGCGACGTCATGGACGAGCCCGCCACCGCCAAGGCGCTCTCCTCGTACCTGCTGCGCGGCATCGACTGCGGCGCCCTCGACACCGCCGAGGTCGACGCCCTCACCGGCCTCACCCGCGCCGACCTCGACCGCTTCGCGGCCCCGCGACGCGGAGATCTCACCGCTCAGGCGCAGTAAACGTCACTTTCGCGTCAACTGCCCCGTACCCTGTACGCGTTCATGAGTTCGACCGGTACAGGGAACGGGGCAGCGGTGTCATCGGGGGAGAACGGACGGCTCGCGGGCCGCTACAGAATCGTGCGCAGACTCGGCCGCGGCGGCATGGGCGTCGTCTGGCAGGCGGTCGACGAGGTCCTCGGCCGCGACGTGGCCGTCAAGGAACTGCGCACCTACACGGACACCGCCGCGCCCGAACTCGACGCCATGCGCCTGCGCATGCAGCGCGAGGCCCGCGCCGCCGCCCGGGTCCGCCACCCCGGAGTCGTCGCCGTCCACGACGTCACCGAGCACGAGGGCCGCCCCGTCATCGTCATGGAGCTCGTCGACGGGCCCTCCCTCGACGACGTCCTCGCCGCCGAGGGGCCCCTCGAACCCGTCGAGGCCGCGCGGATCGGCGCCCGCGTCCTGGAGGCGCTCGCCGCCGCCCACGAGGCCGGCGTCCTGCACCGGGACGTGAAGCCCGGCAACATCCTCCTCGACCGCTCGGGGCGGGTCCTGCTCACCGACTTCGGCATCGCCACCATCGAGGACCCGGCCGACGGCTCCGCCGCCCGGCTCACCCGCAGCGGCGAGATCGTCGGCTCCCTCGACTACCTCTCCCCGGAGCGCGCCCGCGGCGCCGCCCCGGCGCCCGCCGCCGACGTCTGGGCGCTCGGCGCGACCCTCTACGCCGCGGTCGAGGGAGCGGTGCCCTTCCGGCGCACGTCCACCTGGTCCACCCTCGCCGCCATCGTCACCGACCCGCTGCCGGAACCGACCCGGGCCGGGCCCCTGACCCCCGCGCTGCTGCGGCTGCTGTCCAAGGACCCGGCGGGCCGGCCCACGGCCCGGGAGGCGGCGGAGTTGTTGGCGGGGGTGGCGGGGGCTGCGTCCGCCTCTCCTGGGGTTGCCGATTCGCCTGCGCCTGCGCCTGCGCCCTCGCCTTCGGCGTCGGCTGAGTTCGTGGGTGCTGGCTCGGCCGAGGTCGTCGGTGCGGTTTCGCCTGTGCCCGTTCCCGTGGCCGTTCCCGTGCCTGAGCCCCATGGCGTCTTCGGGCCGCCTGCCGCTGCGTTCGGCCCCGGGGCGGTTCCCGGCGTGGTTCCCGGCGCGGTCCCGCCTCAGGGGCGAGCCGCGGCCAGGGGGCGGGAGCGGCGGCGGGCGCGGGGGTTCGTCGCCGCCGCCGTGGCCGCGGTCGTCCTCGTGGGCGGCGGAGTCACGTACGCGTTGACGGAGCGGACCCCGGGCGCTCCCTCGGCGGCCGGCGACCGGCCGGCCCAGGGTGCCACCGGCGAGCCCGGTCAGGTACTCGACGGCGGGGACGGGGCGGGGAAGGCGGGAGCCGGCACGGGTCCGGCCACGCGGACCCCCGGCGCCGGCGAGAGCGCCACGCCGGGTGAAGGGGCTTCCACCACGGCGGGCGCTCCCTCGGGGGAGGCCACCGACGCGGCGCCCGGCGCCACCGGGGCGACGCCCACTCCGCGCAGGGGCGGCGGGACGGCCGCCACCTCCGGCGCCAAGCCGACGACCGCAGCCCCGACCACCACGGCCGCCCCGCCGCCCGCCGCGTCCGGGTGCACCGCGTCCGGGTCGTCCGCGAGCTGCCAGGTGGTGCGTGCGGCCGTCAGCAGGCGCTACGACGGGGGCGAGATGGGGACCGTCGGTGCCGGGCCGCAGGAGTTCTTCTGCCAGGTCGACCTCGATCACGGCGAGACCTACGGCGGGCAGACCAGTCGCTGGTGGGCCCGGACCGACGACGACAGCGGCAACACGAACGTGTACGTCAGCGTGCTGCACCTGCGGGGTGGCGCGGGCGGCGGGCCCGTCGAAGGGCTGCGGATCTGCTAGGCGGGGGTGCGGGGGACCCCTCCCGTGGGCTCTCGGCTCTCGGTTCTCGGCTGCCGGCTTCTCAGGCGGGTGCGGTCTCGCCCGAGCCGCGGGGGATGAGCTTCGTCTCCAGGACCACCGTCGTCGGGGGTTCCTCCGCGCCGTCCAGGCGGCGGAACAGGCGCTCCGCCGCCGTGCGGCCCAGGGCCGCCGCGTCCTGGGCGATGACGGTGATGCCGAGGAGGTCGGCCAGCTCGATGTCGTCGAAGCCGACGAGGGCCACGGGGGTTTCGCGGGACGCCAGGACCCGTACCGTCGTCACGGTCACCCGGTTGTTGCCCGCGAACAGGGCCGTGACCGGGTTCGGGCCGGACAGCATCGCCCCCACGGCGCGGGCCACCCGGTCCGGCTCGGTCGGGCCGAGCGACACCCATTCCTCCGCGACCTCCAGGCCCGCGTCCTCCATGGCCGCCCGGTAGCCGCGCAGGCGTTCCGTCGCCGTGTGGATGCGGGGGCGGTCGCCGATGAAGCCGATCCGGCGGTGGCCGTGGGCGATCAGGTGGGCCACGCCGTTCCGCGCGCCCCCGTAGCTGTCGGAGAGGACGACGTCCGCGTCGATGAGGCCGGCGGGGCGGTCGACGAAGACCGTGGCGACGCCCGCGCGGATCTCCGGCTCCAGGTAACGGTGGTCGGAGCCCGCCGGGATGACGATCAGTCCGTCGACGCGGCGGGCGCAGAGGGCGAGGGCCAGCTCCTGCTCGCGGTCCGCGTCCTCCGCGCTGGAGCCGTTGATGAGGAGGGCCCCGTGCGCCCGGGCGACCTCCTCGACCGCCCGGCTCAGGGGGCCGTAGAACGGGTCGGCCAGGTCCTCCAGGACCAGGCCCACCGATGCCGTGCGGCCCTTGCGCAGCACCCTCGCGCTGTCGTTGCGGCGGAAGCCCAGGGAGTCGATCGCCTCCTGGACGCGGCGTTCGGTGTCGGGGGTGACGCCCGGTTCGCCGTTCACGACCCGGGAGACCGTCTTGAGGCCGACGCCCGCTCGGGCGGCCACGTCCTTCATCGTGGGCCGGTTGCCGTAGCGGTGCTCGGGGCGGCGGGCGGTGTCGGCCACGGTGTGCGGGTCCTCCGTCGTGTGGGGGGCGATATCGGGTCCTGATCTCCGTATCGATCTCGTTGCTGTCGAGCATAGGCCCTGGACAACGTTGTCAGAGGTGGGAAGACTGTAGGTCGCACCCACCGTCCCACGGAGACCCGGAGCCCATGAGCACTGACCTCGTCGTCGCCCTCGACATCGGCGGCACCAAGATCGCCGGGGCGCTGGTCGACGGAGCCGGCCGGATCCTCGTACGGGCCCAGCGGCCCACGCCCGCGCGGGAGGACGGCGAGACGGTCATGCGCGCGGTGGAGGCGGTGCTGGAGGAGCTCGACCACTCTCCGCTCCGGGCCTCCGCCGGTGCCGTCGGCATCGGCAGCGCGGGGCCGGTCGACGCCTCGGCCGGCACCGTCAGCCCGGTCAACGTGCCCGGCTGGCGCGACTTCCCGCTGGTCGAGCGGGTCCGGCGGGCCGCCGGGCTTCCCGTCACCCTGGTCGGCGACGGCGTCGCCATGACGGCCGCCGAGCACTGGCGGGGCGCCGCCCGCGGCCACGACAACGCGCTGTGCCTCGTCGTCTCCACGGGGGTGGGGGGAGGGCTGGTCCTGGACGGCCGCGTGCACGGTGGGCCCACCGGCAACGCCGGTCACATCGGACACATCAGTGTCGATCTGGACGGCGAGCCGTGCGCCTGCGGCGGGCGCGGCTGCGTCGAACGCATCGCCAGCGGGCCGCACATCGCCCGCCGCGCCCTGGAGAACGGCTGGCACCCCGGGCCCGACGGCGACACCTCCGCCGCCGCCGTGGCCGCCGCCGCCCGGGCCGGCGACCCCGTGGCCGTCGCCTCCTTCGAGCGGGCCGGCCAGGCCCTCGCGGCCGGGATCGCCGCCACGGCCACCCTGGTGGAGATCGACATCGCCGTGGTCGGCGGGGGAGTGGCCGGGGCGGGCGAGGTCCTCTTCGGGCCGCTCCGCCGCAGCCTGCGCTCCTACGCCACCCTCTCCTTCGTCCAGGGCCTCACCGTCGTCCCCGCCCTCACCGGCACCGACGCGGGCCTCCTCGGCGCCGCCGCCGCTGCCGTCCCCCGCGCGGGCGCCTCGACGTCCTGAGCCGTGCTCAGCCCCGTACCGTGTCCGCCGAGCGCTGTTCCACGACGACCAGGAACGCGTCGGACTCCAGGTCCATCACCACCCGCGCGGGCAGCCCCTCGTCCCTCCGCGCGCTGGCGAACTCCTCGGCCGGCCAGCTGCCCCGCGGGCCCCCCGCGGGAAACCGCTCCAGAACCGTACGACTCATCTCCGCACCCCCTCGTGCTCGCCGTCTCCAACGACGGCCCGTCCCGAAGTGTTACGCGACCGGGGCTCGCCCGGTTCCGGCCCGTGGCACTCCCCGGGGGTTTCCGTGGCAGGGTGGGGCGGGCAAGCCACAGGGGGCATACGAAAGAGGGGGAACCGTGATCGTCTGGATCAACGGTGCGTTCGGCGCGGGGAAGTCCAGCACCGCGCGCGAGCTGGTCGAGCTGATCCCGAACAGCACCCTGTACGACCCGGAGCTCGTCGGCGGCGGTCTCAGCCTGCTGCTGCCGCAGAAACGTCTCGCGGAGGTCGACGACTTCCAGGACCTGCCGATCTGGCGCCGGCTCGTCGTCGACACCGCCGCCGCGCTCCTCGCCGAGCTGGGCGGGGTGCTCGTGGTGCCGATGACCCTGCTGCGGCAGGAGTACCGGGACGAGATCTTCGGGGCGCTCGCCGCCCGCCGGATCGAGGTCCGGCATCTGGTCCTCACCCAAGATGAAACGATCCTGCGCGAGCGGATCGACAACCGCCGCGAACACCCCGGCGACCCCGACGCCGAAGAGCGGGCCCGCCGGTGGTGCCACGCCCACATCGAGCCGTACCGCACCGCCCTCGACGGCTGGCTCGGCGACGAGGCCCACGCCGTCGACAACGGCGGCCTCACCCCGGCCGAGGCGGCCCGGACCGTCGCCGACGCCCTCGCCGCCGGGCTCGCCGCCCCCTGCGGCATCGTCCAGACCCCCGAACCCACCGGCGAGACCCTCGCCGCGGGCGTCCTGCTCTTCGACGAGCAGGACCGTTTCCTCCTCGTCGACCCCACGTACAAGCCCGGCTGGGAGTTCCCCGGCGGCGTCGTCGAACCCGGCGAGCCCCCCGCCCGCGCCGGCATGCGCGAGGTCGCCGAGGAGATCGGGCTCGAACTCGACGCCGTGCCCCGCCTGTTGCTCGTCGACTGGGAACGGCCCCAGCCGCCCGGCTTCGGCGGCCTCCGGCTCCTCTTCGACGGCGGCCTGTTGCCCGCGGCCGAGGCCGACCGGCTGCTCCTGCCCGGCGCCGAACTCCGTGCCTGGCGCTTCGTCACGGAGGAGGAGGCCGCCGACCTGCTGCCCCCGGTCCGCTACCGCCGCCTCCGCTGGGCCCTGCGCGCGCGCGAACGCGGCACCGTCCTCAACCTGGAGGCGGGCGTCCCGGTCGGCTGAGACCGGGACGCCCGCCCTCAGCGGCGCCCGAACCGGGCGGCCATTCGCTCCGCGACGAAACGGAACTCCTCCGGCATCCCCGGCTCCGCGGGCTGCTCCGCGCGCGATCTCCACGCCCCCGCGCAGCACCCGGAGGCCGGCCCCGTCCGCCTCGAAGGCGAGCTCGCGCCAGGGATGGGCCCCCACGAGCTCCTCGCCCTTCCAGAACCGGAGGTGCCGGGTCGTCGTGTGCACCTGGTACGGCGCGTTGTCCGGGGCGACGAGCGCGCTCCGCGGCGGGGCGGGGTACGGCCACACCCCGGAGACGTTCAGGACCGTCTCGTTCGGCTCCAGCGAGTCCTTCCGCGCCCGGTCCTCACGGCCGTGCCGCACCCCCACCGGGACGCCGGCCGTGACGCCCAGGAGCGCGAACGGACCCGTCACCCGCACCGCCCTTCACGGGCCGGACCGGGGGAGAGGACGGCGCCCGGGGGCCGGCCGGTTCCGCGGCCCGCGGACCGCTCAGGCCACGGCCTTCCTCAACTGCCCGGCCGCGTCGGCCGTCACCGGCTCGCCGTGACCGCAGCACAGCACCGACGGCTCCAGCTCCGCCAGCCGCCGCATCGACTCCCTCGCCTCCGCCCGGTCCACGTGGAAGACGCCGAAGGTCACGCCCTGGACGGTGGCCACCGTGTCGCCGGTGAACAGCACGCCGTGGCGCGGGAGATGGATCGCGAGGGAGCCGGGCGTGTGGCCCGGGGTGTGCAGCGCCACCGCGCCGTCCCCGAAGCCCAGCTCCTCGCCGTCCGCGAGCTCCCGGTCCACCCGGGTCGGCGGCGCCTCGGGGACGGTCAGCCCGTGCTCGTACAGCGGCCGTTCCCAGTCGAGCAGATCCGGCTCGGGGACCGGGAGCTCGCCCCGGATCACCGGGGCGTCCAGCGCGTGCGCCAGGATCTCGGCGCCGAAGCGGTCGGCCAGTTCCTGGGCCGCGCCCACGTGGTCACGGTGGCAGTGGGTCAGCACGATCCGGCGGATGAGGGCCGGGTCGAGGCCCGCACCGCGCAGCGCCGCCTCGATCTCGTCCGCCGCGCCGACCCACCCGGCGTCGACGAGGGTCAGTTCGGTGTCGTCCCGCCACACGTACGCCTGGCCGACGGGCAGGCGCAGCATGTGCAAGCGGGGGGCTGTCTCCACCAGTTCGACGAGGCCCGGGGCGTGGGCGGGGGAGTCGGTGGTGGCGTCGGCGGTGGCGTCGGTGTCGGTGGTCCGGGAGTGGTCTGCTCGCTCTGCTCGGCTCATGGGCCGAACGTACGGAGGAGGTCACCCCCGGCGCACGCGACTACGCTCTGGGCGAGTTACGCCCAGAGCGTCACGTCCGCTCGGCGACCCCCGTCGCGGATCAACCCCGCTTCGAGGCCGCGTAGTTCAGCAGGAAGTGCGCCTCCGCCACCGACAGGCGCTCCAGCTCCTGCGGCGACACCGACTCGTTCACCGCGTGGATCTGCGCCTCCGGCTCGCTCAGGCCGATGAGCAGGATCTCCGACTCCGGGTACAGCGCGGCCAGCGTGTTGCACAGCGGGATCGAGCCGCCCATGCCGGCCGCCTGCATCTCCTCGCCCGGGTACGCGAGCCGCATCGCCTCCGCCATCGACGTGTACGCCGGGCTCGACACGTCCGCCTGGAACGGCTGGCCCTGGCCGACCTGCTCCAGGCTCACCCGGGCGTTCCACGGCGTGTGCTTCTCGATGTGCGCGTACAGCAGCTCGGTCGCCTTCACGGCGTCCTGGCCCGGCGGCACCCGCAGGCTGATCTGCGCGCGGGCGGTCGACGGGATCGACGGGGTCGCACCGGCCACGGGGTGCGCGTCGATGCCGATGACGGTCACCGCGGGCCGCGCCCAGATCCGGTCCGCGACCGTGCCGCGGCCCGGCAGCTCCACCCCGTCGAGCACCTTGGCGTCCTTGCGGAAGTCCGCCTCCGGGTACTGCAGCCCCTCCCACACCGAGTCGGCCGGCAGCCCGTCGATGACGGTCGCGCCGGTCTCGTCGCGCAGCGAGTCCAGGACGCGGATCAGCGCGGCGAGCGCGTCCGGCGCGGCACCGCCGAACTGGCCCGAGTGCAGGTTGCCCTGGAGCGTGTCGATGGTGACCCGGATCATCGTCATGCCGCGCAGGGTCGCCGTCACGGTCGGCAGCCCGACCCGGAAGTTGCCCGCGTCGCCGATGACGATCGCGTCCGAGGCCAGCAGCTCCGGGTGCGCCTCCGCGTACCGCTCCAGACCGCCGGTGCCCTGCTCCTCCGAGCCCTCCACGATCACCTTGACGGTGACCGGGACCCCGCCGTTCGCCTTCAGGGCGCGCAGCGCGAGCAGGTGCATGATGAAGCCGCCCTTGCAGTCGGCCGCGCCGCGCCCGTACCAGCGGCCGTCCTCACGCTCGGTCAGCTGGAACGGCGGGGTCACCCAGGCCGACTCCACCAGCATCGGCTGCACGTCGTAGTGCGCGTACAGGAGGACCGTCGGGGCGCCGGCCGGGCCCGGCAGCACGCCGTACACGGACTGCGAACCGTCCGGGGTGTCCAGCAGCGCCACGTCCTGGAAACCCTCGGTGCGCAGTGCGTCCGCCACCCAGTTCGCGGCGGCCTCGCACTCGCTGCGCGGGGCGACCGCCTCGTCCGCGACCGACTGGAAGGCCACCAGCTCCGTCAGCTCCGCCTTGGCGCGGGGCATCAGGGATGCGACGGTCTCGGCGATCGGATTCGCGGTCATGGGCACGCTCCTGGTGGGTGCGACGTTGTGACGTTGTGAGCTCGTCGCCGTGTATCGGTGTACGGCGAACGCATGGCCGATCCTACGGCTCGGGTCGGCCCGGGGCGGCGCGTAACCGCCCGGCTACCGGGTCGTAGGATGCGTACAGAGCAGTGACCACCGGTCGGATCAGGAGCAGAAGCACATCGTGAGCAGCGAGAACGCAGACGCCGGAGCGGCGGAGACCGGCGTGGCCGGAGCGGGGTCGGTGGGTCCGGACGGGGGTCCGCCCGAGGTCTGGGACGTGGTCGTGGTGGGTGCCGGACCCGCCGGGGCCACCGCGGCGTACGCGGCGGCCGTCGCCGGCCGCCGGGTGCTGCTCCTGGAGAAGGCCGAGCTCCCCCGCTACAAGACCTGCGGCGGCGGCATCATCGGCCCGTCCCGCGACGCGCTGCCGCCCGGCTTCGAACTGCCCCTGCAGGACCGGGTCAAGGCCGTCACCTTCTCGCACAACGGGCGCTTCGCCCGCACCCGGCGCTCGCGCCGGATGCTGTTCGGCCTCATCAACCGGCCCGAGTTCGACGCCCAGCTCGTCGAGCACGCCCAGAAGGCGGGCGCCGAGCTGCGCACCGGAGCCACCGTCACCCGGGTCGAGCAGCACGGGCCGACCGTGCCCGACCGCCGCACCGTGGCCGTGGTCCTCGCCGACGGCGAGACCGTGCTCGCGCGGGCCGTCGTCGGCGCCGACGGAAGCGCCAGCCGGATAGGGGCCCACGTCGGCGTGAAGCTGGGCCAGGTCGACCTCGGGCTGGAGGCGGAGATCCCGGTCCCGGCGTCGGTGGCCGAGGACTGGAAGGGGCGCGTCCTCATCGACTGGGGGCCCCTGCCGGGCAGTTACGGCTGGGTGTTCCCCAAGGGCGACACCCTGACCGTCGGCGTCATCTCGGCGCGCGGCGAGGGTGCGGCGACCAAGCGCTATCTGGAGGACTTCGTCGCCCGGCTGGGCCTCGCGGGCTTCGAACCGGCCGTCTCCTCCGGCCATCTGACCCGCTGCCGCACGGACGACTCGCCGCTCTCCCGCGGCCGGGTCCTGGTCTGCGGCGACGCGGCCGGTCTGCTCGAACCGTGGACCCGTGAGGGCATCTCCTTCGCGCTGCGTTCCGGACGGCTCGCCGGAGAGTGGGCGGTGCGGATCGCCGAGGCGGGCGACGCGGTGGACGCGCGCCGCCAGGCGCTGAACTACGCCTTCGCCATCAAGGCCGGCCTCGGTGTCGAGATGGCCGTGGGGCGCCGGATGCTGGCGCTGTTCGAGCGGCGCCCGGGTCTGCTGCACGCGACCATCACCGGCGTGCGCCCCGCGTGGAACGCGTTCGCGGACATCACCCGCGGCTCGGCCACCCTGGGCGGCCTGGTCCGCGGCAACGGGCTGGCGCGTCGTGCGCTCGACCTGCTGGACCGCCGCATGGACACCGCCTCGGGCGTGGGTCCCGCGGGGCGCGGGGTCGCCCGCAAGGACGGGGAGGCGGCGCGGGACGCGGTGACGGAGGACGTTCCGGAGTCCCCGGCCGCGTCGGTGGAGCCGGACGGGCGTGACGCCTCGGACGGCACGCAGGTGCCCGAGGCCTCCTGATCCGAACGGCACGGCCGAGGTACGGACGTACCGGGACGGGCATGCGCGGCGGCGGTACGGAGCGGATCCGTGCCGCCGTCAGCGCGTGACGGTGATGCGGAAGACGGGGTGGTCGGGCGCCGCCGCCGCCAGTTCCGCCTCGGAGGACTCGGCGGTGACGCCCTGGAAGTACTGGTTGACCTCCCAGCCCCAGCGCTTGAGGTAGCCGCGCAGGACCGCCGGCTTCTCGGCGTCCGGGACCTCGACCGCCGTGAAGTGACGCACCTTCCGGCCGACCCGCAGCTCGCCGCCGCCCGCCTCCCGCATGTTGCGGACCCACTGGGAGTGGCCGCGCGCCGAGACGAGGTACTGGGCGCCCCCGTGCTCGTACGGGTTGACGGGGATGCGCTGCATCCGGCCGCTCTTGCGGCCCCGGACGCTCAGCTCGGCCGAACCGAGGAGGCTGACGCCGTGGCGGGCGAGCCAGCCGACCACGCTGTTGAAGCGGATGGCGAGGGGGCTGCCCTGAAGGTAGTACGGCCGGGACTGGGGCTGCGGCTGGGACGAGGCCATCGTGGGCTCCTGGGGACGTTGTGAAGCGGTGCTCCGTTTTGTGAGCACTGCTCTCGCTCGACATCAGTGTGCCTCTTTCGCCGTATCAAGGCAAGAGCAGTGCTCTCGTTTCGGTGCGGTGCTCCAAAACATGGCACACTGCTCTCCATGACCACCGTTCAAGGAGCCCGCGCCCGCGCCCGCGTCGAGATCACCGCGGCCATCAAGGACGAGGCCCGCACCCAGCTCGCCGCCGAGGGCGCCGCCAAGCTCTCCCTGCGCGCCGTCGCCCGCGAGCTCGGCATGGTGTCCTCCGCGCTCTACCGCTACTTCCCCAGCCGGGACGACCTGCTCACCGCCCTCATCGTCGACGCCTACGACGCCATCGGCGCCGCGGCCGAGCAGGCCGACGCCGCCGCGGCGGCCACGGCCCCCGCCGACCACCTCGCCCGGTGGACCGCCGTCTGCCGGGCCGTCCGCGCCTGGGCCGTCGACCACCCCCACGAGTACGCCCTCATCTACGGCTCCCCGGTCCCCGGCTACACCGCCCCCCAGGACACCGTCGGCCCGGCCTCCCGCGTCGGCCTCGTCCTCGTCGCCCTGGCCCGCGGCGCGTACCAGGGCCGAGGCCTCGCCCTCCCGCCGCTGTCGCCCGCCCTGCGGCCCGAGGCCGAGCGGCTCGCCGCCGACCTGGCCCCCGATCTGCCGCCCGCCCTCGCCACCGCCCTGGTCGCCGCGTGGGCCCAGCTCTTCGGGCTGGTCTCCTTCGAGGTCTTCGGCCAGTTCCACCGGGTCGTCGAGGACCGGGACGCCTTCTTCACCGCCTCCGCCGAGCGCCTCGGCCGCGAGGTCGGGCTGCTGCCCGCGGCCTGAAGCGCCCGGCCCGCCCCTCCCGGCGGGACGCCCGTACCCCCGCACCCGTACCCCGCGCCCGTACCCCCGCGCCCGTACCCCCTACTCCCCCGGGAGTACGGGTGAGCACCCCGCCCGGCTGACGCCCCGGCGCCCCGGGCCCGTCTAGCGTGGCGCCATGGACGCGCACCCGACGAGGAATCCCGGCCGCGGCGGGCCGCCGTGGCCGCGCCCGTGGCGATGGGCGGCGCACGAGCCGGGCGCCGGGCCGCCCTGGCGCTCGACGCTGCTCGTCACCGTCTTCGTCCTGGTCGGTACGGGCTTCGCCGCCAGGAACCAGCCCGACCGGCTCGCGCTCGACGCCCTCGGCCGCGCGCTGCTCCTGCTCTGCTGCGCCCAGCTGCTCCTGCGTCACCGCCGCCCCGTCCCGGTGGTGTTCGGCGTGTCGGCGGTCACCCTCGCGTACCTGGCCGCCGGGTACGCGTACGGCCCGGTGTTCGCCGCCGTGGCCGTCGCCTGCTTCGCGGCCGTCGTGCACGGCCACCGCCGGGCCGCCTGGTGGGCGCTCGGGCTGCTCTGGGCCGGACACCTGCTGCTCGCGCACTGGCTCTACCGCCGGCTGCCGCCGGCCGGTGACGGCCCCGCCCCCTGGGGGCAGGAGCTGCCGGTCGCCGCGTTCGCCGTCGCGATCCTCGCCGCCTCCGAACTCGTCCGGGTCCGCCGCGAGCAGTGGGCGAAGGAGCGCGCCGAGCGGGCCGCCGCCGAGCGCCGCCGGGCCGACGAGGAACGGCTGCGGATCGCCCGCGAGCTCCATGACGTCCTCGCCCACTCCCTCTCCGTCATCAACGTCCAGGCCGGCGTCGGGCTCGCCCTCCTCGACGCCGACCCCGCCCAGGCCCGGACCGCCCTCACCACCATCAAGGCGGCGAGCAAGGAGGCCCTCGGCGAGGTGCGCCAGGTGCTCGACACGCTGCGCGCCCCCGGCGACGCGCCCCGCGCGCCGGCCCCCGGCCTGGACCGCCTGCCCGAACTCGTCGAGCAGGCCGCGGCCGCCGGACTCACCGTACGGACCCGGGTCGAGGGGCGGCCCCGGAGCCTGCCGCCCGGCACCGAGCTGGCCGCCTTCCGCATCGTGCAGGAGGCGCTGACCAACGTGGTCCGCCACTCCGGCTCGCGCACCGCCGAGGTGGTCCTCGGATACGGTCCCGATTCCCTCGCCCTCCGCGTCGACGACGCGGGCCCGGCCACCGGCGGCGACGCGGGCGGCAGTGGCAACGGACTCGCCGGGATGCGGGAGCGGGCCGCCGCGCTCGGTGGCACGATCGAGGCGGGCACCCGGCCGGACGGCGGTTTCCGGGTGCGCGCCACCCTCCCCGTACGCCCCCAGGAGTCCCCGTGATCCGTGTCGTGCTCGCCGACGACCAGTCGCTCGTCCGGGCGGGCTTCCGCGCCCTCCTGGACGCCCAGACCGACATCGAGGTCGCCGGGGAGGGCGCCGACGGCGAGGAGGCCGTCGCCCGGGTGCGCGAACTGCGCCCGGACGTCGTCCTGATGGACATCCGGATGCCGCGTCTGGACGGCCTCGCCGCCACCCGTCTGATCACCGGCGACCCGGAGCTCGGCGCGGTCCGGGTGGTCATGCTGACCACCTTCGAACTCGACGAGTACGTCTTCGAGGCGATCCGCTCCGGGGCCTCCGGCTTCCTCGTCAAGGACACCGAGCCCGAAGAGCTGCTGCGCGCCGTGCGCGCGGTGGTGGACGGCGACGCGCTGCTCTCGCCGGGGGTGACCCGGCGGCTGATCGAGGAGTTCGCGGCGCGGTCCAAGCCGCCCGCCCGCGCCACCGGCCTCGACGGGCTCACCGAGCGCGAACGCGAGGTGATGGCCCTGGTCGGCATCGGCCTGTCCAACGACGAGATCGCCCGCCGGCTGGTCGTCAGCCCGCTCACCGCCAAGACCCACGTGAGCCGCACGATGGTGAAGCTCGGCGCCCGCGACCGGGCCCAACTCGTCGTCCTCGCCTACGAGTCGGGCCTGGTCAGGCCGGGCTGGCTCGGCTGAGCCGGGCCCGTTCACGTTCAGACGACGGCCGAGTTCTCCCGCCACAGCCGGGCCAGGGCGGCGTCGCCGGTCACGGTCAGCGCGTCGTGCGGAAGCCGGTTCCACAGGGCCAGGTAGAGGTGGTCGGCGGGCCCGCTCAGCTCGCAGTCGGCCGGCCCCTCCGCGCCCGTCTCCGTGGCGGGAGCCGCCGGGGACAGGCGTACGGTCCACACGTCGCCGGTGTCCGTGGTCCGCACCCGCAGGACCCGCGGCTCCTCGGTGCGGACCCTGCTGCGGTCGCGGGCGTGGAAGCCGCGCAGCAGCTCGTCGATCCCGTCGGCGGCGACGGCCGGGCCGACCGGGCCGGGACCGGCGGTGAGCGCGGACTCGGCGTCGGCGCGGTGCACGATCGTCTCGTGCGCCTGCCGCCGCGCCCAGAAGGCGCGGGGCGACGGGGCCGGAAGGAAGGTCCAGCACTCCAGGTCCTCGGGGGCGGCGCGCAGGGTCTCGACGAGCCGGGTGTGGCCCTCGCGGGTGTACGCGAGGAGCGCCTCGCCGTCCAGGTCGGGCTCCTCGAAGCCCTCGTGGTACGTGGTGCGGCGCTCGGCGACGAGGCCGGTCGCCCAGCGGTGGACGGCGGTCGTGTGCCGCAGCAGGTCGCGGATCCGCCAGTCCGGACAGGTCGGGACCTCGGCGTCGGTCCCGGCCGCGGCGGCGGCGTCGAGGAGTGCCTTGCCCGCCGCGTCGAGGGCGTCGATGTGCGTGTCGGTGCTCAGGGTGTCCATGCAGCGGATTATGGCGTCCGGTCCGGGCCGCGCGGGCGCCGAACGGTCCGGTGCGGCGGTCCTTCGGCGCGCCCCTGCGCGCCCTCGTTGGTCCGGGCCGGACCGCTCAACCGGCGCCGTGCGCCCGGTCGTCGCGTGTCGCGTACCCCATGGCGGCCGCCCCGGCGGCGAGGACGGCGACGGTGGTGAGGGCGACGGGCAGCGAGAACCAGTCGGCGAGGAAGCCGATAGAGGGCGGGCCGAGCAGCATCCCGCCGTAGCCGAGGGTGGAGGCGGTCGCGACGCCGCTCGGGCCCGCGAGGGCGCCGGCGCGGGCGACGGCGACGGGGAAGATGTTGGCGAGGCCGAGCCCGGTGACGGCGAAGCCGAGCAGGGCCGCCCACACGCTCGGGGCGAGCGCCCCGAGCAGCATGCCCGCGGCCGCGGTGAGCCCGCCGGCGACGAGCGTGCGGGTCTGGCCGAGCCGTTCGAGCAGGGCCGTGCCGGACAGGCGCCCGGCCGTCATGGTCAGGGCGAACAGCGCGTACCCGGCCGCGGCGACGCCGGGGTGCGCGTCCAGGTCCTGCGCGAGGTGCAGCGCGCCCCAGTCGGCCAGGGCGCCCTCCCCGTACGCCGTGCACAGCGCGATCACGCCGAACACGAGGACCGCCCGGCGGGACCCGGAGCGGCGGGCGGCGGACGGGCGCGCGGGGAGCGCCTCCGGCGGCGCGGGGGAGGGGTGCCGCAGCAGTACGGGCCCGGCGACGGCCGTCAGGAGGAGTCCGGCGACGGTGAGGCCGAGCAGGTGCGCGGTGGGCGACAGGCCGCCGGCGACGAGCCCGCCGAGCCCGGCCCCGACCATGCCGCCGAGGCTGAAGGCGGCGTGGAAGCTGGGCATCACGGGCCTGCGCAGCGCGGCGACGAGGTCGACGGCGGCGCTGTTCATGGCCACGTTGATCCCGCCGTACGCGGCTCCGAACAGCAGCAGGACGAGGCCGAGGGCGAGCGGGGAGCGGGTCAGGGCCGGCAGGGCGAGCGAGAGCGAGAGCAGGACGGCGGTGACGACGGTGACGGGGTGGCTGCCGTAGCGGCGGCAGAGGCGCCCGGTGAGCGTCATGGTGACGACGGCACCGGCGGACACGCCGAGCAGCGCGAGCCCGAGGTCGCCGGCGGAGGCGCCGGTCTGCTGCTTGATGGCCGGGATGCGGACCACCCAGCCGGCGAAGAGGAAGCCGTCGAGGGCGAAGAAGAGGGTCAGGGCGGAGCGGAGGCGGGACAGGGGGAGGGAAGCGGTGTCTCCGCGAGATCCCCCCGGTACGGCCGTCCGTACTTTGTTTAGTAGCGGCACAAACTCAGGATAGGGGTGTTGGGGCTCCGGATTCAAGGCGGCGGCGGAGGGTGCTCCCCGGGTCTGCCGCGGGACGCTCGGGAGGCTGCCTGGGCGGGCGGTCCGGCGGGTCCGCCGGCGGCCGTTCCGGACGCGGTGGCGGGCGAGACCCGGCCAAAGGAGGGGCGGCGGGGGCCCGGGGCGGGTCGATCATGGGAGACTCGCCCCCATGAACGGCAAGGCGACGACGACCACGCGAACACGGCTGGACAGGGGGCGCAGCGCGCTCGGACCCGCGCTGGAACTGGTGCACACGGGCCGTGCGCCCACCCGGGCCGTCCTCACCGCCGAGCTCGGCGTGACCCGTGCCACCGCCGGAGCCGTCGCCGCCGAGCTGGAGGCGCTCGGCCTCATCCGGGTCGACTCCAACCCCGGCGCCGCCGCCGGTTCGCAGGGCCGCCCGTCGCACCGCCTGTCGGTCGACGAGAAGGGTCCGGTCGCCCTCGCCGCCCAGGTCCACGCCGACGGCTTCCGCGCCGCCCTCGTCAGCCTCGGCGGCACGCTGGTGGCCACCGCCCCCGGCTGCGTCACCGTCTCCGCCGACCCCGCCCAGGTGCTGGGCGCCGTCGTCGAGGCGGGGGCGGGGCTGCTCCGCGACACGGGCCGCCGCTGCGTCGGCGCGGGGCTCGCCGCGCCCTCCGCGGTGGCCGAGCCCGAGGGCACCGCCCTCAACCCGCTCCACCTCGCCTGGCCCGCCGGCGCGCCGGTCCGCGAGATCTTCGCCGAGCAGGTGCGCGCGGCCGGCATCGAGGGCCCCGCCTTCACCGGCAACGACGTCAACCTCGCCGCCCTCGCCGAGCACCGCCACGGCGCCGGGCGCGGTGCGAAGGACCTGCTGTGCGTGGCCACCGGCCACCGCGGCGTCGGCGGTGCCCTCGTGCTCGACGGGCGGCTCCACACGGGGAGTTCGGGCCTCGCGCTGGAGGTGGGGCACCTCACGGTGAACCCGGAGGGGCGCCCCTGCCACTGCGGTTCGCGCGGCTGCCTCGACGTCGAGACCGACCCGCTCGCCTTCCTGACCGTCGCGGGGCGCGCCCCCGGCCCCGAGGTCTCCCTGCTCCAGCAGGCCCGTGACCTGCTGCGCGACCACTCCGACGACCCCGGCGTGCGGGCCGCGACGGAGGAGCTGATCGACCGCCTCGGCCTCGGCCTGGCCGGTCTGGTCAACATCCTCAACCCGGACCGGATCATCCTCGGCGGCCTCCACCGGGAACTCCTCAACGCCGACCCGGGCCGGCTCCGCGCCGTCGTCGCCGACCGCAGCCTGTGGGGCCGCAGCGGCGGCGTGCCGATCCTGCCCTGCACCCTCGACCACAACAGCCTCGTCGGCGCCGCCGAACTCGCCTGGCAGCCGGTCCTCGACGACCCGCTCAAGGCGTTGGGCGGGGCGGTGGCGGCGGAGTAGGGCCTGCCGCGCCGGGCGTTCGGCGGGGCCGCGCCGAGAACCGGACCTCCCTCAGGCGCCGACCCGGGCCGAGAGCCGGGCGGCCCCTCGGCGGGCGGGGTTCCTCCGAGGGCCGGGCGGTGCCACCGTAAAACCACTGGTCACCCCGGGCGGGCGCCGCATAGGGTCCGGCTCCATGACCCATGATGATCTTCCGCCGCGCCTCGGCAGCGGCCTCACCTTCCACGGCCCCCTCTCCGAGGCCAGGGCCGCGCGGTTCGTCGAGCGGCTCGCGGCGGTCTCGCCCGGCACCGTGCTCGACATCGGCTGTGGGCAGGGGGAGTTGCTGCTGCGGGTGCTGGACGCGGTGCCCGGGGCCAAGGGGGTCGGCATCGACATCGACGGTGCCGAACTGGCCCTCGGCCGGGAGCTCGCCGCCGGGCGCGGGCTCGCCGAACGGGTCGCGTACGTCGAGGAGTCCGCCGTCGGCACCCCGCACGGACCCGCCGACGCGGTGCTCTGCCTCGGCTCGGGCCAGGCGCTGTGCGAAGGGGACTCGTACGACCTGCCCGTCATCCTGCGCGAACTGCGCCGCCTCGTACGGCCCGGCGGGCGGGTGATCCTCGGCGAGGGGTTCTGGCAGCGCACCCCCACCGAGGCGGACCTCGCCGTGATGTGGCCCGGCGCCCACGCCGACGACCACACGCCGCTGGCGACGCTCGTCGACCTGGCGATCGAGGCCGGGTTCCGGCCGCTGTGGACCGAGACGGCGAGCCAGGAGGAGTGGGAGGAGTTCGAGTCCGGCTACCGCCACGACGCCGAACTCTGGCTCGCCACCCACCCCGACCACCCGCAGGCCGACGAACTCCGCACCCGCGTGGACCGGCAGCGCTCCGCCTGGCTGGGCTACCGGACGGTGCTCGGCATCGCGTATCTGACGCTGGTCCCGGTGGGCTGACGGCGTCCGGCGGCGGGGACGGCCCGGGTCACCACAGCCGGCCCGTACGGAGCGCCGACCGGCCGGGGGCCGACAGGTGGAGCACCTGGAACCGTTCGCCCGCCCCGGCCGGAGCCTCCGTCCCGGCCCAGAGGGTGAAGGACAGCAGCTCCCAGTGGCGCGGGTCGACCGCGAGCGCGCTGCACACCACGCCCTCCGCCCCTGCCTCCTCGGCGTGCCGCCGCACCGCCTCGGCGACGGCCTCGCCGGGGGCGATGCCCTCGCCGAGCGGAGTCGTGCGCCGCGTCGCCGTGCGCGGCGCGCGCGGGGCCGCCGGGCCCTCCTCGTAGGCCAGCCCCGCCCAGTGCCGCACGACGGGCCGCCCGAAGTCGTTCACGATGCCCTGGAAACCGGGGCCCCAGAGGAAGGAGTTCATCCCCTCGGGGGTGCTCCACAGGTAGAAGGGCGCGTACTGCTGGACCGGCGAGCCGTCCGCCCGCTCCCGCATCAGATAGGCCTTCAGCCCCAGGCCCGGGAAGTCGTCCAGGAGGTGTCCCCGGGTCGCCACCCGCTCGCGGATGATCCCCATGTCGTAGTCGGCGGGCAGGGTGATCTCGTACTGCATGGCGTGCACGGGACGGTCTCCTCGGACGGTTCGGATCAGCGCGTACGGGGGGCGAGCAGGGCGAGCAGTCCGCGCACGGCGGTGTCGAAGGCGGCGGGGGAGCCCGCGGCGCGGGCCAGGACGTAGCCGCCCTGCACGGTCGCGACGACCGTCGCGGCCAGCTCCTCCGGCCGCAGCGGACCGGACAGCTCGCCGCTGTCCAGGCCCT
Organism: Streptomyces showdoensis; assembly: GCF_039535475.1. Classification (NCBI taxonomy): domain Bacteria; kingdom Bacillati; phylum Actinomycetota; class Actinomycetes; order Kitasatosporales; family Streptomycetaceae; genus Streptomyces; species Streptomyces showdoensis. The sequence continues at coordinate 371,346 of NZ_BAAAXG010000027.1, forward strand.
CCCGGACGACGTCGGCGAGCCTGCCGCGCAGCCAGTCGAGGGTCTCGTCGACCGGCGCCCGCAGCTCCGCGTCGGCGATGACGTCGGGGTCCATCGTCAGCCGTCCCACCGGACACCCGCGCAACACCTCGCGCTCGCGCAGCAGATACGCCTCGATGCGCGCGTACGCCGAGCCCTCGCCGCCCAGGATCCGCTCGGCCGCGGCCCGCAGCTCCCCGGCCGTGCGCCGGATCGCGGCGAGCGCGAGGTCGGGCTTGCCGGTGAAGTGGTGGTACATGCTGCCCTGGCCCGCCCCGGCGGCCTGCTGGATCGCCTTGGGGCTGGTGCCGACGTAGCCGCGCTCCCAGAGGAGTTCGCGGGTCGCCTCGATCAGTCGCTCGGACGTGCTGCTCGCGGTCATACGAGGACTGTACATACCAGTAGGTACAGAGTCGAGGGGAGCAGGGCGTGCGGCGGGGGAGGGGCTTCGGTACTCCCCGTGTCGTACGGGCGGAGCCGCTGGCCGTAGGACGACCCGGAGGGGTCCTCGGGGCGAGTCTCGAAGCATCGACCACACGAGGAGCTGAGCACGATGAACACCCTCGCCCACGCAGGGCCCGGACCCTGGGTCCTCTTCTTCCCGCTCGTCTGGGCGGCGGTGATCGTCACCGCCGTCACCGTCCTGCGCCGCTTCGGCCCGCGCCGGCGCCGCGGCCCCTGGGGCCCGCGCGTCGACGAACGGTCCCCGATCGCGCTCCTCGGGCACCGGTTCGCGGCCGGAGAGATCGACGAGGACGAGTACTGGCGGCGCCTGACCGTCCTGGAGGAGCAGTTCGGCCGCGCCTCCGGCGAGAAGGGGCGGCGGTCATGAGCACCCTGACCCAGGCCGGTACGGCCGCCGCCGCGCGCGTCGTCGACGCGGTCAAGGTGTACGGCGGCGGGGACACCGAGGTCAGGGCCCTGGACGGGGTGAGCGTCGACTTCCCGGCCGGCCGCTTCACCGCGATCATGGGCCCCTCGGGCTCCGGAAAGTCCACCCTGATGCACTGCGCCGCCGGTCTCGACGGCCTGACCTCAGGCTCCGCCCTGATCGGCGACACCGATCTGTCGGCCCTGGACGACCGGCGGCTCACGCTGCTGCGCCGGGAGCGGATCGGCTTCGTCTTCCAGGCCTTCAACCTCCTGCCGACGCTCACCGTCGCCGAGAACATCACCCTGCCCCTGGACCTCGCGGGCACCGCCCCGGACCGGTCCCGGCTCGACGCCCTGATCGACGCCGTCGGACTCCGCGACCGGCTCCACCACCGGCCGGGCGAGCTCTCCGGCGGTCAGCAGCAGCGGGTGGCCGTCGCGCGGGCGTTCGCCGGGAGCCCGGACGTCGTCTTCGCCGACGAGCCCACCGGCAACCTCGACTCCCGTTCCGGCGAGGAGGTGCTGCGGCTGCTCGGCGACACCGTCCGGCGCACCGGCCGGACGGTCGTCATGGTCACCCACGATCCGGTGGCCGCCGCCCACGCCGACGAGGTCGTGTTCCTCGCCGACGGGCGGCTCGTCGACCGGATCGAACGTCCGACTCCCGATGTGGTCCTGGACCGGATGAAGTCCCTCGACCCCCGGGACCGCAGGGGAGCGGCGACATGACCACGCTGCGACTGAGCCTCGCCTCCCTCCGCGCCCACCGGCGCCGCTTCCTGGGCACCTTCGCCGCCGTACTGCTGGGCGTCGCCTTCCTCACCGGCACGCTCGTGATGGGCGACACCCTGCGCGGGAGCTTCGACACCCTCTTCGCCGACGCCAACCGCGGCACGGACGCCGTGGTGCGCAGCGCGGGCGTGGTGACGGTCGCCGGCGAGGCGCAGGGCACCCGCCGGCCCGTCGACGCGGCGCTGGCCGAACGCATCGCCCGGGTGCCCGGGGTCGCCGCCGCCGTTCCCCGCATCGAGGGGGCCGGACAGCTCGTGGGTGCCGACGGCGAGCCGGTCGGCGGCCAGGGGCCACCCACCCTCGCCGGCTACTGGATCCAGGATCCCCGGCTCAATCCGTACGCCCTCGCCGAGGGACGCGCCCCGCAGCGGAGCGGCGAGGTCGTCGTCAACCGCGGCGCGGCGAAGGCCGGTGGGCTGACGCTCGGCTCCACCACGGTCCTGCGCACCCCCGACCCGGTGCGCGTCACCGTCGTCGGCCTCGCCACCTTCGGCGGCGCGGACGGCATGGGCCAGGTCACCTACGCCGGCCTGACCCGTGCGGACGCCGAGAAGTACCTCACGCCGAAGGCCGGCGACGCCTCCGACATCCTCGTCCGGGCCGGCCCCGGGCTCTCCCAGCGGGAGCTCGTCGACGCGCTGACCCCCGTACTCCCCGCGGGAGTCGAGGCCCTCACCGGGCAGCAGGCCACCGAGGAGAGCAACGCCTCGGTCTCCGGCCGCTTCCTCACCCTGTTCACCACCTTCCTGCTGGTGTTCAGCGGAGTCGCCCTGCTGGTCTCGGTGTTCTCCATCCACAACACCTTCGCGATCGTCGTCGCCCAGCGGACCCGGGAGAACGCGCTGCTGCGCGCCCTCGGCGCCGCCCGCCGGCAGGTCCTCGTGATGACCCTCACCGAGGCCGTCGCCGTCGCGGTCCTCGCCTCCGGGGCCGGACTCCTCGGCGGCATCGGCGTGGCGGCCGGGCTCCAGGCGCTCTTCCCGGCGGTCGGCTTCCCCTTCCCCGAAGGAGACCTGGTGGTGAAGGGCCTGTCCCTCGCGCTGCCCTTCGCCGTCGGGCTCGCGGTCTGCGTCGGCTCCGCCCTGCTGCCGGCCGTCCGCGCCGGGCGCACCGCGCCGCTCGCCGCGCTGCGCGAGACGGCCGTGGACCACTCCGCCGCCTCCCGGCCCCGCACCGCCGCGGGCGCCGTACTCCTCGCCCTGGCCGTGGGCCTGGCCCTCGCCGGGGTGCTCGGCCCGCCCTCGCTGTGGCTCGCGGGGACCGGGGCGGTGCTGGCCCTCGTCGCGTTCGTCGTCCTGGGCCCGGCGGCCGCCACGTACGCGGTACGGATCCTCGGCGGTCCGCTGCGCGGCGCCAACCGCCGGATCGCGCGCCGCAACGCCCTGCGCAGCCCCCGGCGCACCGCCGCCACCGCCACCGCGCTCATGATCGGCGTCGCCGTGGTCTCGCTGTTCACGGTCTTCGGGGCCTCGCTCAAGGCGACCATGGACCGGTCGGTCGCGCGCTCCTTCGCCGGGGACGTGGCCGTCAGCGCCCCGTCCTTCGGGGCGGGCGGCAGCGGCCTGAGCCCCCGGCTCGGGCCCGCCGTGGCCGCCTTGCCGGAGGTCGAGACCGCCGTGGGGCTCGGCCGGGGCGTGGCGGAGGTCGACGGCCGGGGCCGGGCCCTGACCGTCACCGACCCGGCGGCCCTGGCCCGCACCTTCGACCTCGGCACGGTCCGGGGCTCCCTGGACGGGCTCGGTACGGACGGCCTCGCCGTGGCGGCCGCCGAGGCCGAGCGGTACGGGCTGGCGCCGGGGCGCACGGCCGTGCTGGCCTTCGCCGACGGCACCCGGCGGACCTTCACCGTCCGGGCCGTGTACCAGCAGTCCGAACTCGCCGGGGACTACGTCCTCACCCGCGCGGCCTGGGCCCCGCACCGCACCCAGGACGCCGACCGGCTGGTGGCCGTCACCTTCCGCGACGGCGTCTCCACGGACTCCGGCAAGGCGGCGGTGGAGCGGGTCGCGGAGCGGTACGGCGACCCGGAGGTGCAGACGAGGGACGCGTACGCGGAGTCGTCGGCGGCCGGCATCGACATGATGCTCACCCTCGTCTACGCGCTGCTCGCGCTCGCGGTGCTGATCGCCCTGCTCGGGATCGCCAACACGCTGACCCTCGCCGTCCACGAGCGCACCCGCGAACTGGGCCTGCTCCGGGCGGTCGGCCAGACCCGCTCCCAACTGCGGGCCATGGTCCGCTGGGAGTCCGTCCTCATCGCCGCCTTCGGCACGGCCGGCGGCCTGCTCCTCGGTGGCTTCCTCGGCTGGGTGCTGGTCCGCGCCTCGGACGGCGCGAGCGACAGCGCCTTCGTCTTCGCGCTCCCGCCGGCGCAGCTCGCGACCGTCGCCGCGGTCGGCCTCGCCGCCGGCGCGACCGCCGCCTGGCGCCCGGCCCGCCGGGCCGTCCGCCTGGACGTCCTGCGGGCGATCGCCACGGAGTGACGGACCGTCGGATCCGGGGTCCTGGGGCCTGGGTCCTGGGTCCTGGATCCGGATCCCGGGGTCACGGCACCAGCGCCGGCGACTGCAGCGGCCCCGCCGTCGTCGCCCCGTACACCACGTGGGAGCGCGGGGTGTCCGCCACCGGCGACGGCGGTGCCTGGAGCGTGAACCAGACGACCTTGCCGGAGTCGCCGTGCGGCCGGACGCCCCAACTCTCGCTCATCGCCTCGATGATGGCGAGGCCGCGGCCCGAGGTGGCGAACTCGTCGTCCGCGCCCGCGGGTTCGCCGAGGTCCGGTATCCGCGGATCGCGGTCGCGGACGGAGACGGTGAGGCGGTCGAGCAGGAGCTCGACCTCTACGGTGCACGTCTTGTCCGGCTGGGCGTGCCGGTGGACATTGGTCAGGAGCTCGGTGACCCCGAGCGCGGCAAGGTCGATCAATGCGTCGAGCTGCCAGTGGCGCAGCTGCGCCGAAACGATTCTGCGGACCTGACCGATCCGCGACGGCAGGGCCTGGAGCTCCACCGTGCAGTACCTGCTGGGCTCGCTGATCACGGCTGCGACTCCCCGAAATAGGTCCGGAAGAAGACGGAGGTTCGGATCTGTCATGCGGTGTAGCAGGACGGTGGGCCGGCTCGCAGCGTCACCGCCGGTAAACCCTCGGTGAGGTGGTTCCAGCCTGGACCAGTGGTGACCGGGTCGCAACTCGCGGCGACTCGCCGCAGGTCAGGGTCGCGAGGAGGACTTCTTGAGGGCTTCGAGGAGCCGTCCGGACGCCGACATGCCGGAGATCCGGTAGCGCGTGCCGTTCACCGTCGCGACCGCCTCGTCCGGCTTCGCGAACCAGGGCCGGCCCGCCCGGACCTTGTCCACCGGCGCGCTGTCGATCTCGCTGCCGTAGCTGGTCAGGAGGGAGAGCCGCCCGTCCTCGATGCGGACCTCGCCCGCGCGGGTCAGCGACCTGGGCCAGCGGTCGATCCGTACCCCCGTCGCCGTGAACTCGGGTTCCGTCATCTCGCTCCGCCCCCTTCGCGCAGGCACTCCCACCCCAGTGTGCCGGGCCGCCGCGCCCCGCACCAGCACGTCTTCCCGAGGGGGTGCCCCGACCCCCTCGGGAGGAGGCCTGCAAGGCACTCCTATGGACCCTCAAAGGGAACGTTTGCCCAGGTGAGAGCGGTATTGTCGGTCAGTGGGGCAAGGTTGCACATCATGAGAAGAGGCGCACATGACCAGCACCGACGACATCGCGCGCAGCGCCATGACCACCATCGACGTCGACCGCAGTGACCCCGGCTACCGGTCCTGGCTCAAGGAGGCCGTGCGCAAGGTCCACGCGGACGCGAACCGCTCGGCCGACACCCACCTGCTGCGCTTCCCGCTCCCGGAGCGCTGGGGCATCGACCTCTACCTCAAGGACGAGTCGACCCACCCCACCGGCAGCCTCAAGCACCGCCTGGCCCGCTCGCTCTTCCTCTACGGCCTGTGCAACGGCTGGATCCGCCCCGGCGCGCCCGTCATCGAGGCCTCCAGCGGCTCGACCGCCGTCTCCGAGGCCTACTTCGCCAAGCTGATCGGCGTCCCCTTCATCGCCGTCATGCCGCGCACCACCAGCCCCGAGAAGTGCCGCCTGATCGAGTTCCACGGCGGGCAGTGCCACTTCGTCGACGACTCGCGGACCATGTACGACGAGGCCGCCGCGCTCGCCGAGCGCACCGGGGGCCACTACATGGACCAGTTCACGTACGCGGAGCGGGCCACCGACTGGCGCGGCAACAACAACATCGCAGAATCGATTTACCAGCAGCTGAAGCTGGAGCGGTACCCGGAGCCCGCGTGGATCGTCGCCACGGCCGGAACCGGCGGCACCTCCGCGACCATCGCCCGCTACGTGCACTACATGCAGCACGACACCCGGGTCTGCGTCGCCGACCCGGAGAACTCCTGTTTCTTCGACGGCTGGACCCGCCACGACCCCGAGGCCGGCTCCGACTGCGGCTCGCGGATCGAGGGCATCGGCCGGCCCCGGATGGAGCCCAGCTTCGTGCCGGGTGCCATCGACCGCATGATGAAGGTGCCCGACGCGGCGAGCGTCGCCGCCGTCCGCGCCCTGGAGACGGCGATCGGCCGCAAGGCCGGCGGTTCCACCGGCACCGGCCTGTGGAGCGCGCTGAAGATCATCGCCCAGATGGTCGCCGAGAAGCGCACCGGCAGCGTCGTCACCCTGATCTGCGACCCGGGCGAGCGCTACCTCGACAAGTACTACTCGGACGCGTGGCTGGCCGAGCAGGGCCTCGACATCACGCCGTACGCGGCCACTATCGAGCGCTTCCTGGCGACGGGCGTCTGGCCGGAGTGAGCCGCCGCTCCAGGTTGCGCATCGCGTCCCGGAAGGACTTGCCGACGCCCGGCCTCGCCAGCCGCATCGCCAGCCGGCAGGGGCCGTTCCCGTCGACGGCCATGGTCCAGCGGACCCGGGTGCCGTCCGCCGTGGGGGAGAGCGCCCACTCCTCCAGGAGGGCGGACAGTCCGGGGACGTTGGTCTCGTCGACCCGATAGGCATAGCGGGCGGCCGGATCGGTCGCCAGGATCGTCTCGCGGAACTCCACCCCGCCCCGCAGCCGGACCGTCCGTCCCGCCCCGCCGTCGGTGGGCGTGGCGGACGTGACGGCGCCGAACCACGCGGGCGTGCTGGCCAGTTCCACCGCCAGCGACCGGTACACCGCCGCCGGCGGGGCGGCGAGTCCGGTGCTGAACACCAGGCGCAGCGGAGCGGACGCGGCGAAGTCGAGCTCCACCGGCCTCAGTCGGCGTGCCATGGGCCGTACCTCCCGTCGGGCGGGTCCTGGATCCGGACCCCTCACCGTAGCTGACAACCCGTCAGTCGCGCAGCAGTCCGTCCAGCGCCCGCCCGAACAACACCCGTCCCGCGAGCGCCAGTACGGGATCGAAGAGGGCCGGCACCCCGCGCAGGCTCAGTTCCTCCACCCACACCACCCGGCTGCCGGCGGCCCCGCCGGCCGCCGCCGTCCCGGCCGCCGCCGTCCCGGCCGCCGCGACGCCCGACACCTCGAACGAGGCCTCGCCCCGCACCGCCCGCCCCAGCTTCACCAGCCGGCACACCCCCGTGCGGCCCGGCGCGGGCGGTTCGAAGACCACGACCTCCATCGGGTCGTCGAAGGCGAACCGCCCCACCCCGGTCCGCGCCGTGAACCGCGTGCCCACCGCGTCCGGCCCCGGCGTGAGCACCGTCGTCCGCGTGAACGGGACCTGCGCGCCGTGCGCCGGCCAGTCCGTCAGCCGCCGCCACACCTCCTCGGGCGGCAGCGCCACGGTGCGCTCCACCCGGAACCGGCCGGGGCGGGCCCCACCCGGACCGGCCGCGCCCTCACTCCGCGCCCTCACTCCGCCTCCTCGCCCGCCACCACGAGCCCCGGCAGCCGCTCCGCCATCTCCTCGCGCACCTCCGGCGACAGACCCCGGTCCGTCACCAGGGCGTCCACCTCGTCCAGCGTCGCGAAGGAACTCAGCCCCACCGTCCCCCACTTGGTGTGGTCCGCGACCACCACCACCCGCCGGGCCGCGTGCACCAGCCGCCGGTTGGTCTCGGCCTCGGCCAGGTTCGGCGTCGACAGGCCGGCCTCCACCGAGATGCCGTGCACCCCCAGGAACAGCGCGTCGAAGTGCAGCGAGCGGATCGCCTGGTCGGCCACCGGCCCCACCAGCGCGTCCGACGGCGTGCGCACCCCTCCGGTCAGCACCACCGTCGCCGCCCCCGGCCGGGCCTCCCCGCCGGAGCCCGAGTGCTGCGCCTCGTAGAAGACGTCCGCGACCCGCACCGAGTTGGTCACCACCGTCAGGTCCGGCACGTCCAGCAGGTGCCGGGCCAGCGCGTACGTGGTCGTCCCGCCCGAAAGGGCGATCGCCGTCCCCGGCCTGACCATCGCGGCCGCCGCCCGGGCGATCTCCTCCTTCGCGCCGAGCTCCAGCGCCGACTTCGCCTCGAACCCCGGCTCGTGGCTGCTCGCCTCGACCACCGGCACCGCCCCGCCGTGCACCTTCGCGACCACACCCTGCCGGGCCAGCGCGTCCAGGTCCCGGCGGACCGTCATGTCGGAGACGTTGAGACGGCGGGTCAGCTCGTTGACCCGGACGCCTCCGCGCCGCCGCACCTCGTCGAGAATCAGGGCGCGCCGCTGTTCCGCGAGGAGGTTTTGATTGTCGCTCACCGCCGGGGCCGGTCCTTTCCGTAGGGAATAGGGGAGAGATGGGGAAAGGGTAGAAGGGGTGTCGGAATCCGGGAGGGCCGTGCCGAGGGCCCGGCCGTCCGCGATCCTGGTGCTGCCGTCGAATCCTCCCACTCAGAGAGCGAGTCACCGAAGTGTCCCCTGCCACACCCGACCCGAAGAGCGGGGGTGCGGCGCTCGAACTGCTCGTCCACGGCGTGGGCGGGGCCACCGCGGCCGACATGCTGGACGACCCGCGCACCGCACGGGTCACCGGCGACCGGACGGCCGCGATGTACCGCCGCAGGGACGATCTCGACGCCGAGGACCACCCCGAGCGCTACGCCGAACGCCCCGTACCCGAGGCCTACTGCTGGTCCAACCTCACCTCCGGCAACGGAGCGCGCGCCCTGTGGCTGCTGCTCCTGCCGTTCATGGTCGCCAACCTCGCCCACTGGATGCGCCCGCCCACCGAGGGCCGCGCCCGACTCGTCCGCCTCTACGGCGTCCTCGTCCGGCTCGTCGCGCTGACCCTCACCGTCCTGCTCACCGCCTCCGCCTGCGAGGTCGCCCTCGACCTCACCGCCTGGCAGTGCGCTGGGTCCGGCGCCTGTGCCGGGCAGCGCTCCTGGCTCGGCTTCCTCTCCGCCGAGCGCGGCGGCTGGTGGTCCCAGCCCGGCCGGCGGCTCGCCCTCGCCGCCGTCGTCCCCACCGCGCTCGTGGGACTGCTCTGGTACCTGTCCAACCGCACCTGGAGCGCGTACGAGGCCCAGCGCCCGCCCGCCGGCTACGAGACCGACCCCGGCCCGGCCCGCCCGCCCGCCTCCGACACCGAGTCCGCCGACGCCGCCACCCCCACCGAACTGCGGCCCGCGCTCGGCCGCCCCGGCTTCTGGTACGGCCGCCGGCTCGTCGCCCGGCTGCGCGCCGCGCACACCGCCGCCGGATTCCTCACCGTCGCCGCCGCCCTCGCCGGGGCGGCCGCCCGGCACGACCCCGACGGCGGCCTCCTCGGGGCGCTCGGCCGGGTCGTGCAGAGCGCGCTCGTGATCCTCGCGCTCGTCGTCGTGGTGGTGATCTGCCGCCGGGGACGCAGCGAGAACCGCCTCGACCTGCGGATCGAACGCGCCCTCGTGTCCTGGCTGCCCGCCTCCGCCCTGCTGCTGCTCGCCCTCACCGCCCTGCACACCGGCTGGTCCCGCCCCGGCTGGACCTCCACCGGCACCCTCCCGGGCGACGCCGCCTTCGGCACCCTCACCCTCGCCCAGGGCGCGCTCGTCGTCGGGCTCGGCGTCGTCGCCCTGCTCCTGCGCCGCCCGCGCCGCGACCCGCGCACCGCCCTGTTCGGACTCGGCGGCCCCGCCGTCGCCATGCTCGCCTGCGCCCTCGGCGGGGTCATGTCCGGCGGGATCGCCCAGCGGGTCGCCGACTGGCTCGACGGTCCCGGCACCCCCGGCACCGGCGAGGGACTCATCACCGGACCGCCCGTCCTGCTCAGCTGGCAGGCCTCCGTCATCCCCGTCCTGCTCCTGCTGCTCCTCGTCCCCGGCGCCCTCCTGGCCGCCCGCACCGCACTCGCCTCCCGCTCCCTGCGCGCGGCCGTCGAGTCCGACTACGCCTCCGCGGACCCCGACCCCGTCCGCACCGGACAGATCGCCGCCGGCCGGGCCCGCGCCGCCCTCACCGACTCCGCCCCCGGCCTGGTCGGCGTCGTCTCCGGGGCCACCCTGCTCCTCGGCGCCGCCTCCGTCGCCGGAGCCTGGGCCAGCGGCAACGTGCCCGGCCGCGCCTTCGACGGCGCCCACGCCGCCGTCGCCTCGGCCGCCACCGCCGCCCAGGCCCTCGGCTCCTGGATGATCGGCTTCGGCTTCCTGCTGTTCGTCACCTGGGGCCGCCGGGCCTACAAGGACCCGTCCGCACGGCGCACCATCGGCATCCTCTGGGACGTCGGCACCTTCTGGCCGCGCGCCGCCCACCCCTTCGCCCCGCCCTGCTACGCCGAACGGGCGGTGCCCGACCTCACCTGGCGGATGAGCTCCTGGACCCGCCGCACCGGCGGCCGGCTCGTCATCTCCGGGCACTCCCAGGGCAGTGTCCTCGCGGCAGCGGCCGTCTGGCAGCTGCCGCCGGCCACCCGCGGCCGGGTCGCGCTGCTGACCTACGGCTCCCCGCTGGAACGGCTCTACGGGCGCTGGTTCCCCGCCTACTTCGGCCCCGAGGCGCTGGGCGGACTGCACCGCACCGTGCACTGCTGGAGCAACCTGTACCGGGCGACGGACCCGATCGGAGGCCCGGTGCGGGTCCCCGCGGAGGGCGACCGGCCGGCCGTCGACCGTCCGGCGCTGCTCGACCCCGTCGCGTACGGGCGCACCCGCGAGCACCCGCTGCCCGAACCGATCCTCGGGCACTCCGACTACCAGGCCGACCCCGAGTTCGCCGCCGCGCGCGCCGCGCTCCTGGACCGGCTGCCGCCCGCGTTGCCCCGCCAGCGGGGCAACGCCGAGGCGGATCAGGGGAGTTCGGGGAGGTCCTCCGGGTAGAGCAGGGTCAGGTCGTCCGTGCTCGCCTCGGCGAGCGCGGCGACCCGCCCGGCGTGCCGCTCCACCATCGACTCGAAGGTCTGCCGCGCGGTGCGCCCGTTGCCGAAGGCCGGGCCCTTGGGCAGCTCGGCGAAGTACTTCACCAGCGCCTCCCCGGCACCCTCGGCCAGCCGGTACTCGTGGTCCTCCGCCTGCTGCTCCACGATCCGCAGCAGCTCCTCGGGCACGTAGTCGCTGAAGGTGATGGTCCGCGAGAAGCGGGACGCCACACCGGGGTTGACGGTCAGGAAGCGCTCCATCTCCGCCGTGTACCCCGCGACGATCACCACGACCGCGTCCCGGTGGTCCTCCATCAGCTTCACCAGCGTGTCGATGGCCTCGCGGCCGAAGTCCCGCCCCGAGTCCTCGGGGGACAGCGCGTACGCCTCGTCGACGAACAGCACCCCGCCGCGGGCCCGGTCGAAGGCCTCCTGGGTGCGCAGGGCGGTCGAGCCGATGTGCTCGCCGACGAGGTCGACCCGGGACACCTCGACGAGATGGCCGCGTTCGAGCACGCCGAGCGAGGCGAGGATCTCGCCGTACAGCCGGGCCACCGTGGTCTTGCCCGTCCCCGGGTTGCCGGTGAACACGAGGTGCCGGCGCGCGGACACCACCTTCAGGCCGGCCTCCTGCCGCCGGCGGCCCACCTCGATCATGTTGGTGAGGGTCCGCACCTCGTGCTTGACGCTCTCCAGGCCCACCAGCGCGTCCAGTTCGCCGAGCACCTCGTGCGCGGCGCGCGTCTCGACCGGTGCGGGCGGCGCCTCCACCGGGGGCGGGGCGGCGGGGGAGCGGGGCGGCGGCACGCTGCCGAGCAGCCCGCCGGTCCGCGCCGCGGTCAGGACGCCGCCGGCCTCCGGGGCGGCGGTCCGCAGCTGGCTCTCGTCGCTGGTGCAGTCCTCGACGACCGGCCCCTCCTCGGGGAACTCGTAACCGCCGCGCGCGCACCGCTCCGTACGGCACTTGCGCAGCGTGGTCCGGCAGCCGTCCATGACGTGGAAGCCGTAGCCCTCGCTGCCCGTCACCCGGCAGCCGTGGAAGGAGCCGCGGCCCTCCGCCGAGACGTAGAACCCGGCCTCGGCGGGGGAGGTGACCGTGCAGCGCTCGATGGTGGGGTCGGCGCCCTTGGTGACGATGACCCCGGTCTGCACGGCGTCGATGGTGCAGCCGCCCAGCGTGCCGCCGCTGCCGTGGTCCCGGAACCAGGCGCCTGTGGAGGCCTCGCGGATCCGGCAGTCGTCGAGCTGCGCGGTGGCCCCGTCGCTGACCGACACCGCCGTGTTGCGCACCTGCGAGAGGTCGCTGTCGACCACGTCGGCGCGCGAGCCGCGGTCGAGGACGAAGAGGGCGTCGGGCACGTCGTGCACCCGGCAGGAGTCGAGCACGGCGGTCGCCCCGTCGCTCACCCAGACCGCCGGGTAGTCGCCCGTGCTGTCGTGGATCTCGCACTGGTTGGCGTCCACGCGGGTCCCCGGGTCCCACACCGACAGGCCGTTGCGCCCGAAGCGCCGCACCGTCGAGCGGGTCAGCGTGAGCACCGAGCGCGAGCGCAGGTCCACCGCGTTCTCGGGGATGTCGTGGATGTCGCAGTCCGAGAGGGTGAGCACCGCGTCCGTGTCGAGGGTGATGCCGTCGGCGGAGGTCCGGTGCACCGTGGAGTCGCTGAGGTGGGCGGTGGCGCGCGAGGCGATCTGCAGGCCGGTGCCCTTGATCTCGTACACCTCGCAGCCGAGCGCCTCCAGGCCGCTGCCCTCGCCGTTGACGGCGATCCCGGCGCCCGAGGCGTGGTGCACCCGGCAGCGTTCGAGCCGGGGGTGGGCGCCGCCGCGCACCGTGATGCCGGACTGGCCGGCCGAGACGATCTCGCACTCCTCGAACACCCCGCCGGCCCCGTCCAGCACGGCGATGCCGACGCCGGCCGGGTTGTCCACGGTGCAGCGGCGCACCGTGGGCCGGGCCGCGCCGCGCACCTCCAGGCCGGCGGCGGAGCGGGTGCTGATCCGCAGGTCGAGGAGTTCCGGCGTGCCGTCCTCCACGAGCAGCGCGGGGGCCGCCGCGTCCTGTCCCTCGATGTGCAGGTCCCGCAGGGTGGCCGAGGCCCGCACGGTCAGCGGCACCCCGTCGGCCGGCGCGATGCGCACCGAGCCGCCGTCGCCGCCCCGCAGGGTGACGGCCCGCTGGACCACGAGGTTCTCCCGGTAGGTGCCGGGGGCCACGGTGAGGACGTCGCCGTCGCCCGCGGCCTCCAGGGCGGCGGCGAGGGAGGCGTACTCGCCCGTGCGGCGCCGCCACCGCGACGTGCCGGTGTGCGTCACCTGGACCGTGCCCTGTGCCATGGGTGTGTTCTGCCCCCGCCTCGTGCGCCGACGCTGATCCGATGCCCCACCGTAGCGCGCGCGGCGCCGCGGAGTTGACGGGTCAGCTGCCCGTCCCCGTACGGCCCCAGTCGGGACCGGCCTGGGCCCAGGCGCGGTCGAGACGGGCGTACCGCCGACGTACCAGCCGGTGTACGGCCAGGCGTCTGGCGGTCTCCACGAGCAGGCCCGCGAGGAGCGCCACGGTGAGGCCCGCGATGAGGGCGTGCGCCCGCGCGGTCTCCGGGTGCATCGGCGGGGGCACGGCCCGGCCCGCCCGGTCGGTCCAGAGCGGGAAGGCGTCGCCGGGGTGGGCGTGCTGCCGGGTGGTGTTCACGGTGCCGGTGCGGGTGCTGCCGTCGGGGGCGGTCCAGTCGGCCACCACGGCGGGCCTGAGCCGCTGCTCGCCGGCGGCCTCGGCGGTCCGCTGGGCGGGGTCCTGGTCGGCGATCCGCACCACCCGCGCGACGGTCGGCACCCGTTCCTGGTACTGGGCGCGGACGGCGCGCTGCAGCGAGGCGTTCGCCGAGAGGCCGGCGACGACGCCGGCCGCGGGCACCGCGAGGCACAGCAGAAAGGCCGCCGTGAGGGCGACCCAGGCCTCGATCAGGTCGGTGGTACGGCGCAGGGGATTGCGCCGCCAGCGCCACAGTCCGATGGCTGCCCGCACGATCCGCACCCCCTCGTTGTCGGTCCTTCCAACGAGTGTGCCCCGGGGGAGGGTTCCGCGCCCGTCGAGGACGGTCGAGGGCGGACGGGGACGGTCCGGGCCCTGACACGTGCCGGCGAGGTCTGACGGGCGCGGAGGGGTGCGGCCCGGGGGTCAGTCCAGGATCTCGACCGGGTCGCCGACCTTGATCACGCCCCGGTGCTCGGGGACCAGGTTCTGGCCGAAGATCAGGCGGTTGCCGTCCCTGCGGTGCCGGGCCAGGGTGCGCAGCGGCTCCTTGCCGCGCTCGGCGGTCCCCTGGTCGGTGGTGGTGACCACGCAGCGGCCGCAGGACTTGGCGACCCGGAAGGTGACCTCGCCGATCGCGAGGCGGCGCCAGCCGTCCTCGGCCCAGGGCGCGGTGCCGTCGATGACCACGTTCGGCCGGAAGCGGTTCATCGGGAGCGGGCCCTCGTCGGCGTGGTCGCCCTGGGCGATCAGCGAGTTGAGGGCGTCGAGGGAGGAGGTGGTGGCGGCGAGCAGCGGGTAGCCGTCGGCGAAGCTGACGGTCTCGCCGGGCAGCGCGAAGTCCGGGTCGACGGGCCGTCTGCGGGCCGGGTCGTCCATGTGGACGAGGCGGACCTCGCTGTCCAGGTAGGCGCTGAACCAGGCGTCGGCGGCGGGGTCCGCCGGGACCGCCTCCACCCTGTCGCCGAAGATCTCCACGGTGATCGTCGCCGCCGTGGACCGGGGGTCCGGCACCTCGACGGTGAGCGGCTCGGCGCCGGGCGCGGACAGCGTGACCCCGCCGTCGGGGAGCAGCGCGGCCGCCGACAACGCCAGCCGCGCGTGCTGGCGTTGGGTCACGACGTCGCCCGCGGCGTCCACCACGGTCCAGCGGCGGTCGCCGGCCAGACCCCATGGCTCGACCTCCGCCTGCGCGGGGGAGAAACCGCGCAGTGCCTTGACCGGGTGGACGTGGACGGAATGCAGGACAGGATTCGGCATGACGCCATCCTGCCAGTCGCCCGACCGGCTTCCGCGATCAGTACCCGCGGCCCTGGTACGGGCGGTTGTACGGGTCCTCGTACGTGGCGGGCGTCGGCATCGGCCGGGGCGCCGCCGGGCGCATCGCCTCGTACCCGGCGGCCGCCGGGCGCGGCTGCTGCGGCGCCTGGGGGCCCGGGTAGCCGCGCGGGGCGACGGGCTGCTGCGGGATGTACGGGGTGGGGGCGTGCTGCAGCGGCACGGGGGCCATCTGCGGCGCGGGCTGGGGGTAGCCGTACGCGCCGCCGTTGCCGCCGTAGGACGGTGCGTGCTGCTGCGGGGCGGGGGCCGCGGGGAGGGCGGGCAGGGCCGCGGGCAGCGCCGGCAGGTAGCCGCCGCTTCCGGAGAAGCCGCTGGGAGTGTCGTACGCGGAGGGCACTCGGATCGGGGCGATCTGAGGCGTGCCCCGCTCTGCGACGAGGGAGTCGTAGATCGGGGTGTCGGGGAACGACGGCGCGGTGTAGTAACCGCCTCCGTAGGTGGAGCGCGGGGAGGTCATGGCTCATAAGGTAAGCCCACGATGTGCCCTATGGGGAGCCCGGAAAGACGGTTGATTGACGGGTTCGGAGAGACCGCCGATGCCCAATGCGATCGAACGTGACAAAAACGGACGCCCGGCGGCGTATGGATCTTGTAAACCCCAAGCTCGGGAGGGGTTACCCGCGGGTCCGGCGTCAGGTTGACGTAAAGAAAACCGGCGGCGACAAAGGGGTTTCCGGAGGCATCGGCCGCCGTCTCGCGCGCACCTTAAATGACGGCGGTGTTGCGGCGGGGTTCAGTCATTACTCCGTGTGTCGGGAAAAGCGCGCTGCGGCGCGGATTTCGTCGGCCGGTCGTAAGTCCGCCCCTTCCACGCCGCACCCCGTCCCCGGTGGTGCTGCACCGCCGAGTCCACCGTCATCAGCAGATAGAGGAGCGCGGTGAAGGGGAGCAGCGGCCCCAGCGCGAGCGACTGCCGGTAGTAGCGCAGCATCGGCAGGTACGTGAAGGTCATCACCGCCCAGGCCGCCCCGCCCGCCCACGCCGCCGGGGCGTCCCCCGACAGCAGTCCGGCCGCCAGGGCCGCGGGCGGCGCCAGATAGACCAGGGCCAGGCCCGCCACCGTTCCCGCCAGCAGCAGCGGGCTGTGCCGGAGCTGGGCGTACGCGCTGCGCGAGACCATCCGCCACAGGTCGCCCAGGCGCGGGTACGGGCGGATGCTGTCCACCCGGTCCGCCAGCCCCAGCCAGATCCGGCCGCCCACACCCCGTACCGCCCGGGCCAGCGACACGTCGTCGATGACCGCCTGCCGGATCGTCTCCGGCACCCCGGCCCGCTTCGCCGTCTCCGTCCGCAGCAGCACGCACCCGCCCGCCGCCGCCGTCGCCAGGGGCCGCCGCCGGTTGATCCAGCGGAACGGATAGAGCTGGCAGAAGAAGTAGACGAAGGCCGGGACGATGAGGCGCTCCCAGGCGCTCGACACCCGCAGCCGGGCCATCTGCGACACCAGGTCCAGGTCGTGCCCCGTCGCCGCCTCCACCAGGAGCCGCAGGCTGTCCGGCTCGTGTGCGATGTCCGCGTCGGTCAGGAGCAGGAACTCCGGACCGCGCGCCCGGGCCAGCGCCGTCCCGTGCCGCAGCGCCCACAGCTTCCCCGTCCAGCCCGGCCCGGGCTCGCCCGGCGAGACGACGGTCAGCGGCAGCCCCGCCTGGCGGGCCGCCAGCTCCTCGGCGAGCCGCCCGGTGCCGTCGGTGCTCCCGTCGTCCACCAGGATCACCTCCGCCGGCCCCGGATAGTCCTGGGCGAGCACCGAGGGCAGGCTCAGCGGCAGTACCTCCGCCTCGTCGCGGGCCGGTACGACCACCACCACCCGCGGCCACACCTCGGGCGGGCGCGGCGGCGCGGGCAGGCGCTGGTCGGTGCGCCAGAAGAATCCCTGGCCCAGGAGGAGCCAGGCCCAGACGGCCAGGGAAGCGATCGCGATCCAGGCAAGCGGGCTCATTCGCCGCAGTCTGCCCCAGATCGCCGGGGATGCAAGGGGGGTCGGCTAGGGTGACCGGGTGAAGATCGCCCTGATGGACTCCGGAATCGGCCTGCTCCCGGCAGCGGCCGCGGTTCGCCGTATGCGGCCCGACGCGGACCTGGTGATCTCCAGCGACCCCGACGGCATGCCCTGGGGCCCGCGCACGGTCGAGGACCTCACCGGACGGGCGCTGGCCGTGGCCCGGGCCGCCGCCGCGCTGGAGCCCGACGCGTTGATCGTCGGCTGCAACACCGCGACCGTCCACGCCCTGCCCGCGCTCCGCGCGGCGCTGGAACCCCGCATCCCCGTGATCGGCACCGTGCCCGCGATCAAGCCCGCCGCCGTCGGCGGCGGCAAGGTCGCGATCTGGGCGACCCCCGCCACCACCGGCAGCCCCTACCAGCGCGGGCTCATCCACGACTTCGCCGACGGCGCCGACGTCACCGAGGTGCCCTGCCCCGGCCTCGCCGACGCCGTCGAGCACGACGACGCGGAGGGCGTACGGCGGGCCGTCGCCGCCGCGGCCGCGCTCACCCCCCGGGACGTCCGGGCCGTCGTGCTCGGCTGCACCCACTACGAGCTGGTCGACGAGCAGATCCGGGCCGCCCTCCGCCGCACGGAGCTGCCGCCCGTCGTTTTGCACGGCTCCGCGGGGGCAGTGGCCAGTCAGGCACTCCGGCGCATCGGGGCCGAGGCCGACCCGGAAGCGGCCCCGACGGGCACCCTGACCGTGCTCCTGAGCGGCCGCACCGGCGCTCTGCCGGCCGCGGCGCTCGGCTACCCGCAGGGGCGCTTCCTGGGGACGGCCGCCGCCGCGCGCTGAGCGCGCCCCGGATGCCGCAGCCGAGGCGCCGGGACAACGGAACGTGCGTAGGCTGTCACCATGAGGAAGCGATCCTCGCCACAGGGTCCCGAGGGACCCGCACCCGCCGTCTGGACCGGCCGGGCCACGAACCGCCTCCAGTGGCTGCCGGCGGTCGCCGGAGCCGCCTGCATGGCGCTCGGCATCACCCTCGCCGTCGAGTCCCCCTGGACCTCCGGCATCGCACCGCTGCTCATGGCCGTGATCGGCTGCGTCGCGGCGGGCTTCCTCGTCCTCTTCGGCACCCTCGCCTTCGTCCACGTCGCGGTCCGCGTCGACGACGACGCCATGGAGGTGCGCTGCGGCCACATCGGCGTACCGCGCCGCCGCATCCCGCTCTCCCACGTGGTCGGCGCCGAGTACGCCCCCTCCGTCACCCCGCGCCAGTGGGGCGGCTGGGGCTACCGCTGGCGCCCCGAGAAGGGCACGGCGGTCGTCGTCCGGCGCGGCGAGGGGCTGGTGCTGCGGCTCGGCGACGGGCGGACGTTCACGGTGACCGTGGACGACGCGGAGGGCGCGGTGCGGGCGATCCGGGTGCTGCTGGGCCGGACGTCCCCGCCGACCCCGGTGTGAAGACGCCGAGGCCGGGGGCACGAGGGCCGGGGTTAGACTCCGGCACGTGAGCGCCACCATGACCCCCGTCGACGTGCCCGAACCCTCCGCCGCGCCGGAGCGGGGCCGCGTGCTCCGACGGTTCCTGCGGCCCGGTGCGGCCGTGCTGTCCGGGCTGCTGCTCTTCCTGAGCTTCCCGCCCCGGCCGCTGTGGTGGCTCGCGCTGCCCGCCTTCGGACTGCTCGGCTGGACCCTGCGCGGCCGTCGGCCGCGCGCCGGGTTCGGCCTCGGCTACCTGGCCGGTCTCGGCTTCCTGCTGCCCCTCCTGGTGTGGACCGGCGAGGAGGTCGGCCCCGGACCCTGGCTGGCGCTCGCCGCCGTCGAGGCGCTGTTCGTCGCCGCCGTCGGCCTGGGCGTCGCCGCCGTCTCCCGGCTGCCCGCCTGGCCCGTCTTCGCCGCCGCCGTGTGGATCCTCGGCGAGGCGGCCCGCGCCCGCGTGCCGTTCGGCGGCTTCCCCTGGGGCAAGATCGCCTTCGGCCAGGCGGACGGCGTCTTCCTGCCGCTCGCGGCCGTCGGCGGCACCCCGGTGCTCGGCTTCGCCGTCGCCCTGTGCGGCTTCGGCCTGTACGAGGTGCTGCGCCTGGTCCTGGAGCGGCGCCGCTCCGGGACGCGACCGGAGCCGGAGCCGGCCCCCGTGGGCCGGGGCCCGCTCCTCGCCGCCGCCCTCGCCGTGCTCGTCCCCGTCACCGGGGCGCTCGCCGCGCTGCCCCTCGTGGACGACTCCGCGGAGGACGGCACCGCCACCGTCGCGGCGGTGCAGGGCAACGTGCCGAGGCTCGGCCTCGACTTCAACTCCCAGCGCCGCGCGGTGCTCGACAACCACGCCAACCGCACCAAGGAGCTCGCCGCCGACGTGAAGGCGGGCCGCAAACCGCAGCCCGACCTGGTGCTGTGGCCCGAGAACTCCTCCGACATCGACCCGTACGCCAACCCCGACGCCTACGAGGTCATCGACCAGGCGGTGCGGGCCATCGGCGCGCCCACCGTGATCGGCGCCGTCATCGCCCCGGAGACGGGCAAGCTCCGCAACACCCTCATCCAGTGGAACCCCGGCCGCGGCCCGGTCGCGGAGTACGACAAGCGGCACGTCCAGCCCTTCGGCGAGTACATCCCGATGCGGTCCTTCGTACGCCTCTTCAACAGCAACGTCGACCGGGTCCGCCGCGACTTCGGCCCCGGCACCAAGGTCGGCGTCTTCGACCTGGCCGGCACCAAGGTCGGCCTCGCCACCTGCTACGAGGCGGCCTTCGACTGGGCGGTGCGGGACACCGTCACGCACGGGGCCCAGCTGATCACCGTCCCCAGCAACAACGCCACCTTCGGCCGCAGCGAGATGACCTACCAGCAGCTCGCCATGTCCCGGGTGCGGGCCGTCGAGCACAGCCGCAGCGTGGTCGTACCGGTCACCAGCGGGGTCAGCGCGATCATCCGCCCCGACGGGGAGATCGTGGCGCAGACGAAGCTGTTCACCCCGGACGTGCTGGTCGAGAAGGTCCCGCTGCGCTCCTCACTGACCCCCGCGACCCGCATGGGCACCCTGCCCGAGGCGCTGCTCGTCGCCGTCGCCGCGGCCGGTCTCGGCTGGTCGGCCGCCCGGTCCGTGCGGGCCCGCCGGGCCCGGAAGGCCGCCGCGGGCGCGGACGCCTGACCGGGGCGGCCCGCGCCGGGGGGCCTGAAGATGATCTAGGGTCGGCCCATGGGCACCCCCGACTTCATCCGCGACATCCGGGCCTCCGCCGGCCACCAGCTCCTCTTCCTGCCGGGCGTGAGCGCGGTCGTCTTCGACGACCGCGGACGGGTGCTGCTCGGCCGCCGCGCCGACACCGGGATGTGGGCCGTCATCGGCGGCATCGTCGAGCCCGGCGAGCAGCCCGCCGCCTGTGCCGTGCGCGAGGTGTACGAGGAGACGGGCGTGCACTGCGTGGCCGAGCGGATCGTGCTCGTCCAGACCCTGCGCAAGCCGGTCGTGTACCCCAACGGCGACCAGTGCCAGTTCATGGACGTCTCCTTCCGCTGCCGGGCCGTCGGCGGGGAGGCCCGGGTCAACGACGAGGAGTCGCTCGAGGTCGGCTGGTTCGAGACCGACGAGCTCCCCGAGATGAAGCGGTTCTCCTACTTCCGGATCGAGAAGGCGCTGGCCGACGAACCCACATGGTTCGACACCACCTCCCAGGGCTGAACTATGGGTGAGGAACACATCGGTCGGGGGGTGGGGCGCTTCATAGGGTGCGGAGCATGAGCGCCCCCACCCCATCAGGTCCCGCACCTGCCCAGGCCCCCGCGCCCGGCCCCGTACCCGGGGCCGTCCCCCTCGACCTCACCGGGCGCACCGCGCTCGTCACCGGCGCCGCCGGCGGCATCGGCCGGGCCTGCGCGCTGCGGCTCGCCGCCGCCGGGGCCCGGGTCAGAGCCGTCGACCGGGCCGCCGAAGGGCTCGACGAGCTGGCGGGAGCCGCCCGGGGCCTCGCCGGAGCGGTCGAACCCCAGCTGCTCGACCTCACCGACCTCGACGCCGCCGAGGCGGCCGCGGCGGGCACCGACATCCTCGTGAACAACGCCGGACTCCAGCTCGTCCGCCCCATCGAGGAGTTCCCCCCGGAGGTCTTCCACACCGTCCTCACCGTGATGCTGGAGGCGCCCTTCCGGCTGATCAGGGGCGCCCTGCCGGAGATGTACGCGCGCGGCTGGGGCCGGATCGTCAACGTGTCCTCCGTCCACGGGCTGCGCGCCTCGCCCTTCAAGTCCGCCTATGTGGCCGCCAAACACGGTCTGGAGGGCCTCTCCAAGACCGCCGCCCTCGAAGGCGCCCCGCACGGGGTCACCTCCAACTGCGTCAACCCCGGCTATGTGCGCACGCCCCTCGTCGAGCGGCAGATCGCCGACCAGGCCGCCGCCCACGGCATCCCCGTCGAGCGGGTCGTCTCCGACGTCCTGCTGAAGGACTCGGCGCTGAAGCGGCTCATCGAGCCCGAGGAGGTCGCCGAGGCCGTGCTCTACCTCTGCACCCCGCAGGCCTCGTTCGTCACGGGCACCTCGCTGGTCCTCGACGGGGGATGGACCGCCCACTGACCACCGCTCGCGCCGAGCCCGTCGTCCACAGGCGGCCGTCCGCGGCCGCCCACGGTTGTCCACAGGGCTGGTGCGACCCCCCGTACGGCAGGTATCCCTGTGACCATGACCCACGAACAGGCCGTCTACCTGGAGCTCCTCGCCCGCGGCGCCGCCACCGAGGCGTACGACCGGCCCGCGCTGCTCGCCCGAGCGAGCGGCGCGGGCCCGGAGGAGCTGGCCCGGCTGGAACAGGCCAAGCAGCTCGCGCTGCGGGTCCGGGCCGAACTGGAGGGCCGGCGGCGGCGCGAGGCCGAGCTGTCCGCGCTCTTCGAGACCGCCAACGACCTCGCGGGCCTGCGCGACCTCGACGACGTGCTGCGCGCCATCGTCCAGCGCGCCCGCTCCCTCCTCGGCACCGAGGTCGCCTACCTCAGCCTCAACGACCCGGCCCGCGGCGACACCTACATGCGGGTCACCGAGGGTTCCGTCTCGGCCCGCTTCCAGCAGCTCCGGCTCGGCATGGGGGAGGGGCTCGGCGGACTCGTCGCCCAGACCGCCCGGCCCTACGTCACCGACGACTACTTCCACGACGCCCGGTTCCAGCACACCGAGCCCATCGACGGCGCCGTCGGCGACGAGGGCCTGGTCGCGATCCTCGGGGTGCCGCTCACCCTCGGCAGCCAGGTCATCGGCGTCCTCTTCGCCGCCGACCGGCGGGCCCGGGTCTTCGAGCGCGAACAGGTCGCCCTCCTCGGCTCCTTCGCCGCCCACGCCGCCGTCGCCATCGACACCGCCAACCTGCTCGCCGAGACCCGCTCCGCCCTCGCCGAGCTGGAGCGGGCCAACGACATCATCCGCGAGCACAACGGCGTCATCGAGCGGGCCTCCGAGGTCCACGACCGGCTCACCGAACTCGTCCTGCGCGGCGGCGGGGTGCACGACGTGGCCGCCGCCGTCTCCGAAGTCCTCGGCGGCACCGTCGAGTTCACCGAGGAGCCGCCCGGCCCCGGCCGGATCGCCGAAGGCCACGCCACCCGCGCGGGGGACGACTGGATCGCCGCCGTCTCCGCCGGCGGCGAGAGCTTCGGCGCCCTCGTCCTGCGCGACAGCCCCGACCTCGACCCCGTCGACCTGCGCACCCTGGAGCGGGCCGCCCTGGTGACCTCGCTGCTGCTGCTCGCCCGGCGCTCCGCGGGCGAGGCCGAGCAGCGCGTCCGGGGCGACCTCCTCGACGACCTCCTCGACGCCCCCGACCGCGACCGGCGGCTGCTGCGCGAGCGCGCCGCCCGGCTGCGCACCGACAGCGACGCGCCCCACGTGGTGCTCGCCGCCCGGATCGACCGGGCCGGCGCCGGGGCCGAACCGGACCCGGGCGGACGCGAGAGCGCCGACCGCCAGCGGCTGCGCTCGGCCGCCTCGCACCTGGCCGCCACCCGGCACGGCCTGGCCTCCGCCCGCGACGGCGGCACGGTCCTGCTGCTGCCCCTCGGACCCGGCGAGAGCGCCGCCGAACTGGCCCGGCAGACCGCGAGACACCTGGGCGGCGCCCTCCGCGAACCGGTCACCGTCGGCGCCTCCGCCCCCCTCACGGCCCCGCTCGCCCACCCCGACCGGGTGGCCCCCGCGTACGAGGAGGCCCGCCGCTGCCTCGACGCCCTCCGGCTGCTGCACCGCCAGGGCGAGGGCGCCGCCGCCGAGGACCTCGGCTTCCTCGGCCTGCTGCTCGCCGACACACGCGACATCGAGGGCTTCGTCGACCGCACCATCGGCCAGGTCGTCGCCTACGACCGCCGCCGGGGCACCGACCTGGTGCGCACCATGGAGGCCTACTTCGCCTGCGGGATGAGCCCCGCCCGCACCAAGGACGACCTGCACGTCCACGTGAACACCGTGGCCCAGCGCATCGAGCGGATCGGCCGCCTCCTCGGACCCGACTGGCAGACCCCGGCCCGGGCCCTGGAGATCCAGCTGGCCCTGCGCCTGCACGCCCTCGCGGAGGCCGTCATACGCTGACGGAGCTCCGCCCGGAGCCGCCCGCCGCGCCGCGTGCCCCCTCGTGCCGGGGCCCGTACCCCCAGGAGGCCCCTCCATGACCGCACGCCCCGACGGGCTCCCGCTCTCCGGCATCACCGTCGTCAGCCTCGAGCAGGCCGTGGCCGCCCCCTTCGCCACCCGGCAGCTGGCCGACCTCGGGGCCAGGGTGATCAAGGTGGAGCGCCCCGGCGAGGGGGACTTCGCCCGCCGGTACGACACGACCGTGCACGGCGAGTCCAGCTATTTCGTGTGGCTCAACCGGTCGAAGGAGTCCCTCACCCTCGACCTGAAGAGCGCCGCGGGCCGCGAGGTCCTGGAGCGACTGCTGGCCGGGGCCGACGTGTTCGTGCAGAACCTGGCGCCGGGGGCGGCCGCCCGGATGGGGCTCGGCGCGGAGGCGCTCGCCGAGCGCTTCCCCTCGCTGATCGCCTGCACCGTCTCCGGATACGGGACCAGCGGCCCCTGGGCCGACCGCAAGGCGTACGACCTGCTCGTCCAGTGCCAGACCGGCCTGGTGTCGCTCACCGGCAACGAGCACGGCGCCGCCCGCGCCGGAGTGTCGGTCGCCGACATCGCCGCCGGGATGTACGCCTACAGCGGCATCCTCACCGCCCTGTTCACCCGCGCCACCACCGGCGTCGCCCGCGCCGTCGAGGTCTCCCTCTTCGAGGCGCTCGCCGAATGGATGGGCCAGCCCGCCTACTACACCCGCTTCGGCGGCAGCCAGCCCCCGCGCGTCGGCACCCGGCACGCCACCATCGCCCCCTACGGCGCCTTCACCGCCGCCGACGGCAACGACGTGCTGTTCTCCGTCCAGAACGAGCGCGAATGGGTGGCGCTGTGCGAGCGCTTCCTCGGCCGGCCCGCCCTCGCCGACGACCCGCGGTTCGCCACCGGCTCCGACCGCCTCGCCCACCGCGAGGAGCTCGACGCGATCGTCGCCGCCCGGTTCGCCGAGCTCGACAGCACGACGGCGGGCGAGCTCCTCGACGAGGCGGGCGTCGCCAACGCCGGGGTCAACGACATCGCCGGCTTCCTGGAGCACCCCGTGCTCAGCGCCCGGGACCGCTGGCGCGAGGTGCCGATCCCCGGCGGCGCCCGGGTGCCCGCGCTGCTGCCCCCGGCCGATCTCGTCGGCGTCGACGCCCACATGGGCGCCGTGCCCGCCGTCGGCGAGCACACCGAGCGCATCCTGGCCGAACTGGGGTACGGGGCCGACGCCGTCGCACGGATGCGGGACGAGCATGCCGTCTGAGCCCCCGCCCGGCACACCGGGCACGACGGCCGCGGCAGGCACGCCCGGACCCACCGCCGCGACCGCCCCCGTCGGTCCCGTGCCCGTCACCCTCGTCCACGCCTGCCTGCGCGACGGCACCGGAGGCAGCCCCACCGCGGTCGTCCTGGAGACGGGCGCGCCGCTCGGCGAGGAGGCCCGGCGCGGAGTGGCCGTCGCCTCGGGCACCTCGCACGCCGTGTTCGTCCGCGTACGGGAGGAGGACGGTCCCGAACCCACCGTGGACCTGCGGTTCTTCACCGCCGAGGGCGAGCTGCCCGCCTGCGGGCACGGCACCGTCGCCGCCCTCGTCCTCCTCGCCTCGCGCGCCGCGCCGGACGGGCCGTACCGTGCCACCCTCCGTACCGCCCGGAGCGCGTTCCCCGGCCGCGCCCGGGCCGAAGGGGGCCGCGGCACGGGCCTGTTCGACCCCGGCCCCGTGGACCTGCGCCCGCCGACCGCCGCCGAGCGCGGGCTGGTCCTGCCCGCCCTGGGCCTCGCACCCGACGAGGTGGGCCCCGAGCCGCGGGTGGCCGGGGTGGGCCGCGAGCGGATCCTGGTGCCCGTGTCCTCCCGCGCCGCCCTCGCCGCGCTCGCGCCCGACCCCGGCCGGCTGCGCGCGGCCTGCGACCGGCTCGGGCTCCTCGGCGCCTACGTCCACTCCCCGCCGTCCGCCGCGGGCGCCCTCGCGGCCCGGATGTTCGCGCCCTCCATCGGCGTCCCGGAGGACGTCGCCAACGCCAACGGCACCGCCTGCCTCGCCGCCCACCTCGCCGGGCGCGGCTTCACGGACCTCGCCGTCGACATGGGGGACGCCCTCGGCAGCCCCGCGCGGATCACGGCCACGGTCGTCGACGGGCCGGGCGACGCCGGCCGGCTGGGCCCCCGGATCCTGATCGGCGGCACGGCGCGGGTCGCCTGACCGCCCGTCACACCCCCCGGTAGAGCGCGGTGAGCAGCTCGATCACCGTCGGGGCGGCCGGATGCGGGTCGTCCCGCCACCAGGCGAGCCGCACCGCGACCGGCTCGGCGTCCCGCACCGGGCGGTACACCACCCCGGGGCGGCGGTACTGGCTCGCCGTCGCCTCCGCGCTCATGCCGATCCGGCGGCCGGTCGAGATCGCCGTGAGCCAGTCGTCCACGTCGTACGTCTCCTCCGTCGCGGGGCGGGAGTCCGGCGGCCACAGATCCGGCGTGGTGGTGCCGGTGCGCCGGTCGATCAGCAGCGTGTGACCGGTGAGGTCCGCCAGCCGCACCGAACGCCGCCGGGCCAGCGGGTCGTCGGCGGCCATCACGCACAGGCGCCGTTCGAGTCCCACGATCGCCGAGTCGAAGCGCCGGTCCTCCAGCGGCCTGCGCAGCACGGCGAGGTCGCAGGAGCCCTCCGCGAGCCCGGCGGTCGCGGTGTTCACCCGCACCATCTGCAGCTCGGTCCCCGGGTGCGCGGCCGCCCACCGGCGCTGGAAGGACGGGGTGTGCCGGCCCAGCGCCGACCAGGCGTAGCCGACCCGCAGGACCCGCTGCCCGGAGGTGGCCTCCCGGACCAGTTCGTCCGCCTCCGCGAGCACCCGCCGCGCGTGCGCCACGACCCGTATCCCGTTCGCCGTCGGGGTCACCGCCCGCGAGGTGCGACGCAACAGGCGGACGCCGAGGGCCCGTTCGAGGGACGCGAGGGTGCGGGACACGGCGGCCTGCGAGACGCCGAGCGCGAGCGCCGCGTCGGTGAAGGTGCCCTCGTCGACGATCGCGACCAGACAGCGCAGCTGCCGCAGCTCCACGCCCGCGCCGCCCGCGCCGCCTCCGCCGGGCCCGTCGTCCCGGCCCCTGCCGCCGTCCCGGCCGTCCCCGCCACGCCTGCCATCCATGACTCCAGCGTATAGACGGGACGCGTTCATGCATTTTGCGCAAGGAGGCCGGGCCCCGACCATCGGCTCATGCACTCTGCTCCTGCCGCCGGAACCGCCCCGGACACGCGCACCGGGCCGACCCCGCGCGCCTCCTCCGCGGGCGTCGCCGCCATGCTCGGCAGCGGTCTGTCCAACCAGATCGGTGCCGCGACCGGCTCCCTCGCCTTCCCCGTCCTCGGCCCCGTCGGGGTCGTCGCGGTCCGCCAGTACGTGGCCGCCGCCGTCCTGCTGGCCGTCGGGCGGCCCGCGCTGCGCGGCTTCACCCGGCACCAGTGGCGGCCGGTCGCCCTGCTCGCGGTCGTCTTCGGCACGATGAACCTGTCCCTCTACACCGCCATCGACCGGGTGGGCCTCGGCCTCGGCGTGACCCTGGAGTTCCTGGGCCCGCTCGCCATCGCGCTGGCCGCCACCCGACGCCGGATCGACGCGTTCTGCGCGGTCGTGGCGGCCGCCGGTGTCGTCACCCTCATGCGCCCGCAGCCCACCACCGACTACGTCGGGATGGCGGCCGGACTGCTCGGGGCGGTCTGCTGGGCCGCGTACATCCTGCTCAACCGGACGGTCGGACGCCGGGTCCCCGGCGCCCAGGGGAGCGCGGCGGCGGCGCTGCTGTCCGCCGTGATGTTCCTTCCGGTCGGCGCCTACGTCGTCCTACACCACCCGCCGACCGCCGCCGCCGTCGGGTACGCCGTCGCTGCCGGCGTCCTCGCCTCGGCCGTGCCGTACCTGGTGGACCTGTTCACCCTGCGGCACGTGCCGCCCGCCGCCTTCGGGCTCTTCATGAGCGTCAACCCGGTGCTCGCGGCCCTGGTCGGGTGGATCGGGCTCGGCCAGGGCCTGGGGTGGACCGAGGGGGCCGCGATCGGGGCCGTGGTGGGCGCGAACGTGCTCAGCATCGCCACCTCAGGCCGCGGACCCGCCACCTGAGCCCGGACCCGGGGCGTCCGGCCCGGTGGCGTCCGGGGCCGGTCCGTCCGGGGCCGGTCCGTCCGGCCTCGGGCC
This sequence comes from Streptomyces showdoensis, assembly GCF_039535475.1. NCBI lineage: Bacteria > Bacillati > Actinomycetota > Actinomycetes > Kitasatosporales > Streptomycetaceae > Streptomyces > Streptomyces showdoensis. The sequence goes on from NZ_BAAAXG010000027.1 coordinate 399,108, forward strand.
CTCCGGGGCCGGGCCACGACCGTCCGGTCCTCCACCGTCCGGTCCTCCACCGTCCGGTCCGCCGTCCGGCCCTCCGCCTCCGCCGGCCGGTCCGACGCGGGCACGTCCGACGCCGGCCGGTCCCTCGCCGTCGCCCGCCTCCGCCCGGCGCGCGTCGCGCAGGGCGATGTGCACCGACCACACCACCGACACCAGCGGCACCGCCACCACCGCCCCGAGGATGCCGGCCGCGATCGACCCCGCGACCACCGAGATGGCCACGACCAGCGGGTGCAGGCGCACGGCCCAGCTCATCACGAGCGGATGCAGCAGATGGCCCTCGATCTGGCCGATGACCACGATCAGGGCGATCACGATCGCCGCCACCCAAGGCCCCTTGGACGCGAGCGCCACGACGGCCGCGACCGCGAGGGCGATCGGCGAGCCGATCAGCGGGATGAACGCGGCCAGGAACTCCAGCAGCGCCAGCGGCACCGCGAGCGGCACGCCGAGCAGCCACAGCGCGAGGCCCACGAGGACCGCGTTCGTCGCGGCCACCAGCACGATCCCGTGGGTGTAGCCGGTGAACGTCCGCCAGGCCGCCCGCCCGCCGACCCCCACCCGGTCCCGCACCGACCGCGGCAGCTGCTCCTGGAACCAGTCCCAATGCCGGTCCCCCGAGTGGATGAAGAACACCGAGCAGAACAGCGCCAGGGCCAGGGTGGTCAGCACCGCCACGACCTGGTGCGCCCCGCTCAGCGCCTGGCTCACGAGCGTCGACCGGTGGCTCGACAGGAAGTCCCCGATCTTCGACTGGAGGTCCGTGAGCGCCTGCGGGTCCAGCCGGAACGGCGGCCGCTGCAGCCAGTGCTCGATCCGCCCGATGCCGTCCCTGAACTCCCGGACCAGCGTCGTCCGCTCGCCCGCGACCGCCTCCCCGACCAGGGCGAGCACGCCGAGGACGAGGGCGATGCCGCCGAGCAGCGTGAGCGTCACGGCCAGCGGGCGGGGGAGCCGGCGCGCGACCAGGTCGGCGACCGGACGCAGCAGCGCGGTGACCACCAGGCCGAGGAAGACCGCCACCCCGACCTCGTGGAAGCGCCCCAGCACGGCGAACAGCGCGTAGACGAGGACGCCGACGACCAGCAGCCGCCACGCGTAGGCGGCGGCCGTGCGGAGGAACGGGGCGACCGTGGGCGGAGCGGCTGGCTGCATGACCGACGACGTACCACCGTGGCCGTCCCGCGCCACGGCCCGGGCCCGACATTCCCCCGACCGGGTCGTCCGGGTGACGCCGCTCGCCCGGGGAGGCCGCGGTCAGCCGGCCGGGCGTGTCGGGCGCGCGCCCGTGGCCGTCGCGAAGACCCAGCGGTTGACCGCGAGGGCGTCGTCCGGCTCCGGAAGCGGCCCGCGGCCGTGCAGGGCGGTGAAGTCGTACGGGCCGCGCACGTCCACGGCCCAGCCCCGCCGGGCGAGTTCGCCGGCCGAGTCGGGCCGGGGCCGGGTGTCGAAGAGCGCCACCAGGTCGATGCCGAGCCGCTCCCGCGCCGCGACGTACACCGGGTTCCGGCGCACCCGCGGCGCCTCCGCGACCTCCTTGACCTCGTACGCGAGGGTGCTGCCGGCCGCGCTGAGCCGGTCCACGGTGGCGACCAGCCGTCGCTCGGCCCCGGCCGGGAGGTAGAGCAGCAGGCCCTCGGCGAGCCAGGCGGTCGGCAGGCCGGGGGAGAACCCCGCGTCGAGCAGGGCCCGCTCCCAGTCGTCCCGGAGGTCCACGGCGAGCGGCCTGCGCTCGGCCACCGGCACGGCACCGGACCGGTTGAGCACCTCCTGCTTGAAGGCCAGGACCTCCGCGGTGTCGAGCTCGTGGACCGTGCACCCGGGCGGCCAGTCGAGCCGGAACGCCCGGGAGTCCAGTCCCGCGCCCAGCAGCACCACCTGGCGCACCCCCGTCCGCACGGAGCCGAGCAGATGGTCGTCGAGGACCCGGGTCCGCAGCCCGAAGTAGCGGCCGAGCCGCCCCCAGAGCGGATCGGCCGTCCCTCCGGGCACCTGGTCCGGGTGGACCGGCCAGTCCGCCGACACCGGTGTCGCGCGGACGAAGTGCTCCGCGAGCGGGTCGCGGGCCAGGCTGTCCGCGCGGTACGTCTCGATGGCGCGGGCCGCCGCCACGAGCAGCGCGGTACGGCCCACGCCCGCGGCCACACCGGCGCTCGGCCCCGGGGCGACGGTCACGGCCCCTCCTTCGCTGCCGGCACCGGCACCGGCACCGGCACCGGTACGCGTGCGGGCGAGGTCCAGGCCCCGGCGTCGTCCGCGGTGGTGGTCCGCGCGCCGTAGACGGCCCGCATGAACCGCAGCACGGAGTCGTACGGCAGGTGGAGGGAGGTGGTGCACTCCGTCAGGACGGTGACGTGGAAGCCCTTCTGGAAGGCCGTGCGGGCGGTGGAGTCCACGCACACGTCCGCGAAGAGCCCCGCGAAGACGAGGTGCCCGACGCCCCGGCCGGTGAGGTGTTCCCCGAAGCCCTCGGCGAGGAAGGCGTCGAAGCAGGCCCGCTTGGTGAAGACGCGTTCCCCGGCCACCGGGAGAGCCCCGGTGAACTCGGCCCCGAACGAGCCCTCCAGGCACTTCGGCCGCTTGCCCAGCCGCTCGTCGCGCCACCGCCAGCTCGCCCCCTGGAAGGCCGGGTCGCCGAGGAAGCGCACGAAGACCACCTCGACGCCCCGCCGCCGGGCCTCCGCCACCGCCCGGACGCTGCCGGCGACGGCGGCGTCCAGGGCGGCGGGGGAGCCCCGGAAGCGGGCCCGGGCCACCGGGGTGGCGCAGAAGTCGTTCTGCAGGTCCACGACGACCAGGGCGGTTCCCGACGGCTCGGTCATGAGCCGCCGACCAGGGCCGCCGACTGCGGAGCCGTACCGACGGCGGTCACGTCGAGCGCGTCCAGCAGGGCGTCGACCACGGCGGTGGTGGAGTGCCGCCCGCCGAGGTCCGGGGTGCCCACGCCCTGCTCGGTCAGGGCCGCCAGGGCCGTCTCGGTGGCCCGTACGGCACCGGTGCGGCCGCAGTGGCGTTCCGCGACGAGGGCCGCCGCGCGGACGGTCGCCACCGGATTGACCAGGTCCCGGCCGGCCAGGTCGTCGGCCGAGCCGTGCACGGTCTGGTACTCGACCAGGCCGCCCATCCCGGGATCGAGGCAGACGTTCTCGGTGCACCGGTTCTCCTGCCGGTCGGAACCGAACCGGTCGAGCAGCATGACGTGCATGATGTCGGCCCACTCGTTCCCGGCGATGAGCAGGGTGCGGTCCGGCAGGCCGTGGGCCAGCAGGTTGCGGTTGACCGTGTCCGGCTGGAACACCTCGATCCGTACCCCGAGCCGGTCCGCGAGCCCGTCCACCCAGGCGTCGAACGCGCCGTCCAGCAGATGGAACTTGTACGCCATCACGATCCGGCCGACGTCCCCGTCCGGCCACTCCCGGCGCGCCCGCTCCAGGGCGTGGCGGACGACCGCCTCGGTGACCTCCCGGCTGAAGGTCAGGGTGCGGACGACCTCGCCCGGCGCGTGCCGGTTCTCGCCGGTGTAGAAGCCCTGGGCCTGGTCGCGGACGAGCAGCAGGGACGTCGGCCCGGCGGTCAGCAGGTCCACCTTCACGGCACGCAGCCGGCGGCGGACCAGGTAGAGCGACTGGGCGTTGATCGCGGTCCGGAAGACGGCCCGGGTGCCGGCCGCGGACAGGGCACGGCAGAAGCGCTCGTAGTGGTCGGCGTCCTCGGCCGTCAGCTCCTGGATCCTGGCGACGTCCTCGTGTTCCCGGCGGAGCGAGACGTACGAGTGGTAGAGGCGCGGGGAGCGCTCGATCCGGACGCCGGCCGGGAGCGGCGCGGTGAGGGCGCCGAGCACCCGCTCGAAGACCCCGGCCAGTTCGGCGCCGGTGCCCCGGCCCACCGCGAGCCCGATCACGGGCTGCGCGGCGGCCGGGGTGCCCTCGGGGGACCGCTGTGCGAGGGGCATCACTCGGCCGCGGCGCCGGTCAGGTGGTCGCCGGGGATCCCGGCCTTCTCGGGCCGGTAGTAGTCCCGGATGCCGTCCGCCCAGGTGGCGACCGGGATGCGGTCGCCCTCGACGGGCTCGAAGGCGTCGAACAGGGCCTCGATGTTGGCGTGCTCGAAGCCGATCGCGGTCATCAGGGCGAGGAACTCGGGCCGGTCGACGAAGCCGTCGCCGTCCGGGTCGCCCAGGCCCGCCAGGGCCTCGGCGAACTCGTCGACGGTGGCGTCGAAGCGCTCCGGGGAGAGCACGACGGCCTGGAACTCCTCGAAGCTGATCCGCCCGTCGAGGTCGGCGTCCAGCTCGCTCTCCAGCGTCTTCCAGTACTGCTGGAACGCGTCGAGCAGCCGCGCGGTCGCGGAGTCCTGCGCGCCCGGCACCGCCGCGACGGCGCGGTTGCCCATCAGCACGAAGTCGGCGGGCTCGATGTGGCCGTTCCCGTCGGCGTCGAAGAGCTCGAAGACGAGTCGCACGCGGTCGAGGGCATGGGGGGTGGTCATGCTGATACGCCTCTGGTTTCCGGGAGGGGGAGTGCGCCGGGCGCACCCCGGCGGCTGATCCATTCTCAGGTCGCCGCCGGGGCGCACCGGTTGCAGAAACGTCCCTGCACACTCGAAGGAGTGGACCCCTCCGGAGGGTGCGTGAGGTGCCGCCCGAAGGGGAACACGGAGCCCCGCCCCCCCGGGCTCCCGGGGACGGTCAGCGGGACTCGCCGACCAGCACGACCTCCAGCGTCCGCGGGCCGTGCACCCCCTCCACCCGGTCCAGTTCGATGTCGCTGGTCGCGGACGGACCCGAGATCCAGGTCAGCGGGCGGGTCGGGTCCAGGCGCTCCAGGGCCAGCGGCACCGAGGCGACCACCTGGTCAGGGACGCGCACCACGCAGACGTGGTGGTCCGGGACCAGGGTGATGCGGCGGCGGCCCTGGTCGGCGGAGCCGTCGAGGACGAGGGTGCCGGTCTCGGCGACGGCCAGCGCGCAGCCGGTGACCACGCTGTCGACCCGGTCGAGCTCCGCGGGCGTGCTCTCCGCGCGGTCCGCGACCCGCTCGGCGTCGCTCGCCGCGAGCCAGCCGGGGTCGAGGCCCGGCGGGACGAGCACCGTCCGTGCGCCCCGCGCGGCCAGCAGCCCCGCCAGGACCGCAGGGAGTTCCCCGGCGGTGCAGCGGTGCACGAGCGCGCGGTAGTCCGCCAGGTTCTCCGCGAGCAGTTCCACGGTCCGCTCGGGGCTCCGCTCCCCGTGCTGCCGCAGATAGGCGCGCGCGACGGCCTCCTCGTACGGCACGGGGTCGGCCGGGAGTCCGGCGAGGGCGCGCCGCACCCGCCCGAGGACCCGTTCCCTGCTGCTCACTTCGTCTCCTCCGGGTCCTGCGGGGCGTCGCCTTCGTTCCGGCCGCCGTCGGTGCGTTCCCACCAGTCGCGGAAGGGCTCCGCCGGGACCGGCGGCAGCTCCCGGGTCGCGGTCCAGGCCCGGCCGGGGCCGGGCAGCGTCCGCGGGTGGAGCCGCCGGGTGCGGGCGGCGAGCCGCTGGCCGGTGCGCAGCACGCCGGGCCGGCCGAACGCCCAGCGGGCCGCGCGCATCGCCGCCCGCTCGGCGGCGTGACCCTTCGCCGGCCGCAGCACCACCTTGGTGCCCTCGCGGGTCGCCGGTCCGCCCTGGACCACGCGCTCGCGCAGGTGGACGAGGACCTCCGGGATGTCGATGGCGACCGGGCAGACCTCGTAGCAGGCCCCGCACAGCGAGGAGGCGAAGGGGAGGGAGGCGTCGATCCCGCTCGCCGTCCCGCGCAGCTGGGGGCTGAGGATGGCGCCGATGGGGCCCGGGTAGACCGAGCCGTACGCGTGGCCGCCGGCCCGCTCGTACACCGGGCACACGTTGAGGCAGGCCGAACAGCGGATGCAACGCAGCGCCTGCCGCCCGACCTCGTCCGCGAGGGTGTCGGTGCGCCCGTTGTCGAGCAGGACCAGGTGGAAGGCGCGCGGCCCGTCGCCGTCGGCCGTGCCGGTCCACAGCGAGGTGTACGGGTTCATCCGCTCGGCGGTCGAGGAGCGCGGCAGGGTCTGGAGGAAGACCTCCAGGTCCCGCCAGGTCGGCACCGTCTTCTCGATGCCGACGACCGAGATCAGCGTCTCGGGCAGGGTCAGGCACATCCGGCCGTTGCCCTCGGACTCCACGACGACCAGCGTCCCGGTCTCCGCGACCATGAAGTTGGCGCCGGAGATGCCCACCTTGGCGCGCAGGAACTTCTCCCGCAGATGGAGCCGGGCGGCCTCGGCCAGCGCGGCGGGGGAGTCGGTGAGGTCCTCCGGCGCCGGGCGGCCCCAGGCGGCCATCTCGGAGCGGAAGACGTCCCGGATCTCGGCGCGGTTGCGGTGGATGGCGGGGACCAGGATGTGCGAGGGCCGGTCGTCGCCCAACTGCACGATCAGTTCGGCGAGATCGGTCTCGTAGGCACGGATCCCCGCCGCCTCCAGGGCCTCGTTGAGACCGATCTCCTGGGTGGCCATCGACTTGACCTTGACGACCTCCGACTCGCCCGTCGCCCGCACCAGGGCGGTGACGATCCGGTTGGCCTCCGCCGCGTCCGCCGCCCAGTGGACCGTGCCGCCGGCGGCCGTCACGGACTCCTCCAACCGCAGCAGATGGCGGTCGAGATGGCGCAGGGTGTGGTCCTTGATGCGCCGGCCGGCCTCGCGCAGCTCCGCCCAGTCCGAGACCTCCGCCACGGCGGCGGCCCGCTTGGCGCGGATCGTGTGGGTGGCGTGCCGCAGGTTGCCGCGCAGCCGCTCGTCGCGCACGGCCTCGCGCGCCGCCTCGGGGAACGCCGGCATGCCGAGGAAGGTGCCGTTCACGCCACTCCCACCACTCACGCCACTCCCACCACTCCCACCGCTCACGCCGCTCATGACAGGGGGTCCTCCTCCGTGCTCGCGAGGATCTCCGCGATGTGGACGGGCCGCATGCCCGTCCGCAGCCGCGCCATCGTCCCCCCGAGGTGCATCAGACACGAGTTGTCGGCCGCGCACAGCACCTCCGCGCCGGTGGACTCGGCGCTGCGCACCTTGTCCGCGCCCATGGCCGCCGAGACGTCCGGGTTCTTCAGGGCGAAGGTGCCGCCGAAGCCGCAGCACTCCTCGGCGCCCGGCAGTTCCCGCAGGTCGAGTCCCTTCACCGCCCTCAGCAGCCGCAGCGGCCGGTCGCCGAGCCCCAGGCCGCGCAGCCCGTGACAGGTCGGGTGGTAGGTGACCGTGTGCGGGTAGGAGGCGCCGACGTCCGTCACCCCCAGCACGTCCACCAGGAACTCGGTCAGTTCGTACGTCCTCGGCACCACGGGCGCCAGGGCCGCCGCCAGCGCGCCGCCGCGGCCCTCCGCGCGGGCCCGCTCGCCCATGCGCGGATACAGCTCCCGCACCATCGCCCCGCAGGACCCGGAGGGCGTCACGACCGCCTCGTAACCGCCGAAGACCTCCGCGAAGCGCCGCGCCAGCGGTTCGGCCTCGTGCCGGTAGCCCGTGTTGTAGTGCGCCTGCCCGCAACAGGTCTGCCCCACCGGGAAGTCGACGTCGACGCCCAGCCGCGTCAGCAGCCGCACCACCGCCCGGCCGGTGTCCGGATAGAGCGTGTCGTTCACACAGGTCAGGAACAGGGCGACACGCATCGCGGCTCCTTCGGGAGGTCGGGGGCGGGGGCCGTACGCCGTGCTGGTGCCCACCCTAGACAGCCCCGGGAACGCGGGACGCCCGCCTCCCCGGGAGAGCTCGGGAGGCGGGCGTCCTGGACCGGACGGGGTGGCGCCGGTCAGCGCTTGGTGCCCTTGATCACGATGTCGCCGATGCCGACGTGCAGCCGGCCGCTGGCCTCGAAGCCGAACTCGGCGGCCCACTCCTCGTACTCCTTGGGCGTGTAGACCATGCCCTCGCCCGACGCGATCGTCAGGAAGTACGCGGACAGCGCGGCGGCCACGTCCGGGCCGGTCTCGTCGTCGTGGGCCAGCGGGGTGGCCACGAAGAGGCCGGCGCCGGGCTCGACGGCACGGGCCGCCTTCGCGATGAGCTCCTTGTTGCGCTCCGCGGACCAGATCTCCAGGAAGTGGCCGAAGAGGACGGCGTCGCAGCCCTTGGGGAACTCGTCCTTGAAGACGTCGAGGCCGATCGCGCGGACCCGGTCGCCCAGGCCGAGCGAGGCGATCTTCTGGTTGGCCCGCTCCGCCACGGTGGGCAGGTCGGCGATGGTGATCTGCAGGTGCGGCCAGCGGCGCGCCAGGTGCGTGGCGTTGACCGCCGTGCCGCCGCCGATGTCCAGCAGGTGGGTGTAGCCCGAGAGGTCCAGCTCCTGCACGAGCTCCTCGGCCATGACGCGGCTCACCGAGCCCATCATGTTGTGGAACACGGTCTCCTTCGCCGGGTCCAGCGCGAGCCGGCCGTACAGCGTCGGGGAGTCGCCGGGAACCTCCTTCTGGAGGCCGACGTTGCTGTACTCCTTGAGCGACTCGTAGAACCAGAACATCGGCCGGTAGTTGATCTGCTGCTCCCACGGCACGAACGCGGCCGGGATGTCGTCCAGCTTTCCGGCGAGCGGAGCGGAGACCGCCGTGTTGAAGTAGCCGTCGTCCTCCTTGCGGAGCAGGCCGGCGCTGGTGCAGCCGAGCAGCAGGATGCGGGCCGGCTGCTCCTCGATGCCCAGGCGCTCCGCGACGTCCTTCCGGGTCAGACCCGGCTCGCGCCCCAGCAGCTCGAAGAGGCCGAACTGGCAGGCGGCGCTCAGGTACTGGAACCTGTAGTGCCCGTAGAAGAGCTCACGCAGCGGCTCGATGGAACTCGTCGAGGGGTCGATCGAAGTGTCCGACATTGTATTTCGCTCCCAGATTCAGTGCGTGGTGAATACCCGGTCGGGCGATGTCTTTTCCGGCCGGCCGCTCAGCGGAGGCGTGAATACAGGCTGTCGTACGGGGAGACCCGGAGCATCACGTATTCATGCGATCTACGAAAGCGCGGGCTAATGCACATTCGTGATCCCGGGGACGGGTGAATTTCGGTAGCACGCGTACCGGGGTATCCCGCGGATTCGCTCGGTGTGGTAGGGCGGGAGCCGTCGTTCCGCCGTCGTCCAGCTGCCCGGAAACGCGCGAGCGCGCCCCCTGCCGACGGCGGGACGCCGTCGGCAGGGGGCGCGCTCGGGACGCGGGGGTGCGGGTCAGGCGTCGGCCGCTGCCTCCTGCTTCGGCACCAGCAGGCTGACCAGCGCGATGCCCACGGCGATCCCGGCCGCTGCGAGGAACACCAGGTCGTATCCGGAGGCGACGGCCTCCGCCTTGGACGTCCCCTCGGCCGCGTCGGCGGCCTTGGCGCCGGCGGCCGTCGCGAGCACCGCCAGACCGATCGAACCGCCGACCTGGCTCGCGGTGTTGGCGAGACCGCCGACGATGCCCGCGTACTCCTCGGGGGCTCCCGCGGTCGACGCGGCCATGAGGGTCGGGAAGGTCAGACCGATGCCGACCGAGATGAGCAGCGTCGGGCCGAGCACGCTCGCCGCGTAGCCGCTGCCGGGGCCGGCCGCGGAGAGCCACAGGAAGCCCGCCACGAAGCAGGCGCTGCCGGCCAGGATCAGCGGGCGCACACCCACCTTCGGCAGCCAGGCCGAGGCGTAGCGGGCGACCACCATGAAGCCGACGGCGGCGGGCGTCTGGCCGAGACCGGCCTGGAGCGCCGTGAAGCCGAGGACGTTCTGCAGGAAGAGCGCGGTGAAGTACCACATCGCGATGGCGATCCCGCCGAAGAGCAGCAGCATCGCGTTGCCGGTGGCGATGCCCCGGTTCCCGAACAGCTTCAGGGGCACCATCGGGTTGGCGACCTTGCTCTCCACCACCAGGAAGGCGACGAGCAGGACCAGGCCGACCAGGATCGGGCCGACGACGAGGCTGTCGCCCCAGCCGTGGTCCGCGATGTGCATGACGCCGAAGACCACCGCGGCCAGGCCCAGGGTGCCGGTGAGGGCGCCCAGCAGGTCGAGCGACTCCCGGCGGGTGGTGCGCGCGGCGGACAGCTGGGTGAGCGCCACGGTGATCAGCAGCGCGCCGATCGGGACGTTGATCAGGAAGACCCACCGCCACGAGAGGCCGGTGGTGAAGGCGCCGCCGACGATCGCGCCGGCCAGACCGCCGACGCCGCCCGAGGAGGCCCAGGCGCCGAACGCCTTGGCCCGCTCGCCCGGCTCGGTGAAGACCGTGTTGATGACCGCCAGGGTCGACGGGGCCATCATCGCGGCGCCGACGCCCTGCACCACGCGCGCCGTGACCAGGATCTCGGACGTGGACGCGAGTCCCCCGACGAGGCTCGACACGGAGAACACCACCAGACCGGCGGTGAGCACCCGGCGCGCGCCGAACAGGTCGGCCGCGCGCCCGCCGAGCAGCATGATGCCGGCGAAGGTCAGCAGATAGCCGTTCACCACCCAGGCGAGACCGGTGTCGGTGAAGCCGAGGTCCTCACGGACCGAGGGCAGGGCGACGTTCACGATGGACGAATCCAGGATCACCATGAACTGACAGGCGCACACCAGCGCCAGGATCAGCCAGGCCTTTCCGTTCGCCGTTCCCGCGTCGCCGCGGGTGTCCTTGCTCTTCTCAAACTGTTCGGTCGCCACTGAGGCCTCCATCAAACGAATCTGCCAAGCCCGTCACGAGTTCGCCGCCGCTTTCGGCGGCGGGTCCTCACCCGCCGCGCCCCTCACCCGGTCGATGACGGCGGCCGGGTCGGCGGGGGAGCGGTCCCCGCGCCAGGCGATGTGCTGGTCCGGGCGCACCAGCGCCAGGCCGCAGTCCCAGAGCTCCCGCACCCGGCCGTCCTCGGCCACGAGGTGGGTGACCGGCAGGCCGGCCTCCGCCGCGGCGGCCAGCAGCGCGTCGGCCGCGCCGCCGCCCACCGTGTCGACCAGCGTGAACTCGCGGCCGAACCGGTCGAAGAGCTGCTCGCCGTCGTCCAGGACGAGGCTCGGCGGGCGGGCGCCCGGCCAGGTGCTCGGGACGTACCGCAGCGGGTCGGCGGGCGGCTCGTCCGTGCCGTCGGGCCAGACGACCGGCGATCCGGCGTAGCGGTAGTCCAGGTAGATGCCCTCGTACGTGTTCTCGCCCGGCTGGGCGGCGAGGAACCGGCCCTGCTCCGCCGGCGTCGCACCCTCCGCGCCGAGCCGCATGAACTGGAAGTGCACGTCGAGGTGGCGGCGCGACATGGCCATGTTGCGCAGCCCGACCGGGCGCCGCTCGGCCTCGTAGCTGTCGAGCAGCCGGGACCCGCCCCACCCGTTGAGCACCGCGGCCAGCTTCCAGCCCAGGTCGACCGCGTCGCCCGCGCCGGTGTTCATGCCGTGGCTCCCGGAGGGGAACATCTGGTGCGCGGCGTCGCCGGCGAGGAACACCCGGCCGGACCGGTAGCCGTCGGCGATCAGGTACTTCGGCGTCCAGCGCGAGGTGACGTGCACCTCGTCGATGTCCAGGTCGACGTCGAGCTGCGACCGGATCCACGCCGCCGGATCGGCGGGCGGCGGGTCGAAGTCCTCCTGGCGCAGCGAGTGGAAGGCCCAGGTGCCGGCCTCGTCGAGCGAGATCAGCACGTAACGGTTGGTGAAGTAGTGCCAGAAGTAACCGTGCCGGAACAGGCTCTCGCTGTCGGAGCTGCGGAAGGTCACGGAGTACGCGGCCGGCAGGTCGTGCACCTCGCCGCCCTCGCCGTCCGCGATGCCGCCGTTGGTGAGCGCGATCCCGACGGCCCGCCGGATGGAGCTGCCGGCGCCGTCACAGGCCGCGACGTAGGCGGACCGCACGGTGCGGGTGGTGTCGCCCGCCAGGTCCCGGAAGGTGCTGGTGACGCCGTCGGCGTCCTGCTCCAGCGACTCGAAACGCCAGAGGTTGCGCACGTCGATCAGGGGGTGCCGCCGGCAGTGGTCCAGGAGCACCGGCTCCAGATCGGCCTGGGAGACGCGCTGGTACGGCTGGCTGGGCTGCCCGCCGTCCTCGCTCTCCCGGATCAGCCGCCACTTCTCGGCGACGGAGGGCTGGCGCCAGACGGCGAGCCGCTCGGCGTCGAGACCGGTCGACCAGAGCACGTCGAAGGGGTACTCGGCGGGCACGCCCGCCTTGCGGATGTCGTCGGCCACCCCGAGCCTGGCGTGGTGCTCCATGGTCCTGGGGTTGGTGAACTCCATCTTGGGATGCACGGTGGGGCCGGCGTTCTGCTCGGCGAGCACACAGGCCACACCGTGGTGGGCGAGCTCCAGTGCCGCCATCATCCCGACCGGTCCGGCACCGACCACGACTACGGGGACGTTGTCCATAGCTCCTAACCTCCGCTGCCCGAGGTGACGTGTGCAGCATCCCCGGTGGGGCGCCGCGTGCACATCACGTGTTCGAGGGATCTTGATCGACGACGGGAACCGGCCGGTCGGCCATGCGGAATCACGTCAACCGGTCGGCCGCGCCGGGGGTCCGGCAGGCCCGGCAGGCCCGGCGGGCCCCGCCGGGCCCGGTCAGCCCTGGACGCCGAGCAGGGCCGCGGCCCAGTCCCGGCTGTACTCCTCCAGCACCGGGAAGCCGCCCTCCGGGGGAGGGACGTCCTTGGACCAGTGGTAGCGGGCGCCGGGGTTGTGCAGGGGGGTCGCGTCGGCGCCGAACAGGGTGGGGCTGCCCTGGACGGAGGTGCGCCTGGCCTCCTCCCAGTCCCGGTAGACCTCGGCCCGGCCGCGGCCCTCGGCGATGGCCCGGGCCAGCGCGTCGGTGTCCACGAGCGGGCAGGTGTCGGCGGCCTCCAGGACCACCGCGGGGATGCTCACGCAGCGGCTCTCCACCAGGAAGGCGCGGCGCAGCGCGGTGTCGAGCTGGTCGCTGCCGGCCAGGCCGCCCACCGCCGGGTCCTTGGCGGCCTGCACCGCCTCCATGGCCGGGAGCATCGTGACCGGGTAGGTGGCGTCGGGCGCGTGCCACAGCCGCCAGCCCAGCTCCGGCAGCCGGCCGCCGATGGCGACGATCTCGCTGTCGATGATGTGCTTCGGCGTGGCCATCCGGTTGAAGAGTTCGAGCGGGAACGCCCGGTGGTCGACCAGCAGCTCCACGTCCAGGCGCTCCGCCTCGGCGTGCAGGGTGTGCAGCGCGAGGGTCGCCCAGGGACAGCTCAGGTCCGACCAGAGGGTCAGGGTGACGGGTCGGTCGGGCACGGATCAGGCCTCCTGCGTCGGTACGGGACGGGTACGGGGGTGGGTGCGGTGCGGGTGTCGGGACGGATGCGGGTACGGGACGGGCATCCGGACGGGTACCGGATACGGGTGGGGGCTCGCGGGTGCGACGGGGCGGGCGGGGCCGGGCGGGCGCGCGGGTATGGCGTGAACACGGCATCCCGTGGGACGCGGGGGACGCCCGGGCCCGGGCAGCACCGCGGGCCGGCCCCCGTCGGGGACCGGCCCTCAGCGCTCCGCGGCCGGAACCGCCACGGCCCGCGGCCCGGCGGCCGGGTCACATGTCCGAGGGGGCCCGGACCGCCGGAGTCAGCTGCTCGGTGTGGTTCCGGCGACGGATCTCCTCCACCGCCCGGCGCAGGTCCTCCTCGTCCTTCGGGGGCGAGGCGAGCAGGTCGGCGATCTCCTGCTGGTAGTTCTCGTGCCCGGCCGGGGTGCCGACCAGCAGGAAGCGCATCTTCACGTCGCCGGGGTTGCGGAAGCCGTGCGGGGTGCCCTTGGGCACGTACAGCACGGTGCCGGGGGTCGCCCGGGTCACCTTCTGGCCGGTCTTGGACTCCCACTGGGTCCACGAGCCCGGCTCGGAGGTGATCACCTTGGGTTGGAAGGCGAAGAACTCCACCTCGCCCTCGAGGACGTAGAAGATCTCCTCGTGGGTGGAGTGGCTGTGCGCGCCGACGTCGAAGCCCGGCGCGAACTCGCACTCGACGGCCAGCAGGTTCGGGGTGTGCTCCTGTCCCACCTTCAGGTTCACCTGGTGGCCGATCGGCCGGCCCTCACCGGGCCCCAGCGTGAATCCGTCGGTGACGTCGGAGATGAAGGTCATGACTGCGTTCCTCTCGTATCGTTCCGGGCGCGGCCGCTCGTGACCGAAACGTCCCCTTCAGCTTCCCGGGGCCGCGCGTCAGGCCGCATCACGTGTTCCTGGGATCCCGATCGCCTCGACCACCCGGGACGTGCTGAGCACCGCGGCACAGCGGTCCGCGGCCTGGCCGAGCGCCTGCCGGTGCTCGGCCGGGCCGAAGTCCGCCAGGGCGTCCGCGACCAGGAAGGGCTGGATGTCGTGGGCGAAGGCGTCGTAGGCGGTGGCCAGGCAGCCGATGTGGGCGTAGACCCCGACCACGATCAGCTGGTCCCGCCCCCGGTCCCGCATCAGCTCGGTCAGCGGGGTGCGGTGGAAGGCGCTGTAGCGCCACTTCGTCAGCACGGTGTCGCCGTCGGCCGGCGCGATCTCCGGCAGCAGCTCCCGGTCCTCCGGGGCGCTGCTCATGCCCGGCCCCCAGAAGTCGGCCAGCAGGCCGCGCTGGCGCGGGTCCATGTCCCCGGGCTGCGCGGTGTAGGCGACCGGGACGCCCCGCGCGCGGGCCGTGTCCAGGAGCAGCCGCACGTGCGCCAGCAGCGGGCCCGCGGGCTCGGCCGCGCGGTCGAACGGGGCCAGGAAGTACCGCTGCATGTCGTGGACGAGCAGCACCGCCCGGTCGGCCGACGGCAGCCAGGACACGCGGTTCCGCGGCAGCTCGCCCTCGGTGGGGAGCGGATAGGGCGGAATCGGCGGGATCGCCATCTCGGAACTCCTTCGTGGGGGACGGCGGCGGGTGCGGGCCTCGGCGGTCAGCCGAGCGCCGCGCCGCCGTCGACGTACAGGTCCTGCAGGGTGATGTGGGAGGCCTGGTCGGAGAGCAGGAACAGGACGGCCTGCGCGACCTGCTCGGCGGTGCCGACCCGGCCGAGCGGGATCCCGACCCGGAACGCCTCCAGCGAGCCGTTCACCGTGGCGTCCGTCGCCCCGTCCCCGGCCGCGTCCCACATGTCCCGCAGCATCGGGGTGTCGGTGGACCCGGGCGAGACCACGTTGCAGCGCACGCCCCGGCCGGCCAGTTCGAGCCCGAGGCACTTGGTGAGCATCGAGGACGCCGCCTTGGACGCGGCGTACGCGCCCATGCCGACCCGCGGCACCCCGCCCGCGTTGGACGCGACGGTCACGACCGCGCCCCTGCCGCGGCCCGCCATCCGGCCCGCGACGGAGCGGGAGACCGCGAACACCCCGCGCACGTTGACGCCGAAGACCTCGTCCCACGCCTCGTCGGCGAGATCGAGGACGGCGCCGGTACGGAGCACCCCGGCCACGTTCACCAGGAGCTCCACCGGGCCGAGCTCCCGCTCGACCCGCTCCGCCGCCTCCTCGACCGCCGCGCTGTCGCGGACGTCCACGCACATGGCCGTGTTCTTGACGCCGGCGGCGTCGAGTTCGGCGGCCACGCCGGTGACCGGCTCCGGCGCCGCGTCCCACAGCGCCACCTGGGCGCCGTGCACGCCCAGCAGCCGGGCGACGGCCGCGCCGATGCCCTGGCCCGCTCCCGTGACCACGGCGACGCGGCCGCTGATCCCCTCCGTACCGGTGGACGACACCGTGCTCATTGGCTCCCCCTGCCGTTGCCTTGCCTCGTTGGTGGTGGATCGCTCATTCCTGGACGGTGGTGCCGGCCGTCTCGGCCACGGCGTCGTACCCGAAGAGCCAGGCCCGCTGCCGCAGTCCGAACTCCGTGTCCAGGGCGGCGTCCCGCTCGCGCTGCCGGTCGCCGTCCTCGACGTGGTGCCCGCGCTCGTTCTCCCTGATGAAGCGGTGGACCTGCTCGGCGCGCGGCCGGCGCAGCGCCTCGTAGCGCCGCAGCGCGTCCGGCACCGTCTTGGCGGTGGCGTCCTTGAGGCAGACCGCCAGCGTCAGCGCGTCCTCCAGCCCCAGCGCGGCCCCCTGGGCGCCGAACGGGAGCATCGGGTGCGCGGCGTCGCCGATCAGGGTCACCCGGTCGGTGGTCCACTTCTCCACCGGGTCGCGGTCGTACAGCGCCCACCGCGTCACGCTCGTCGCCGCCGACAGCAGCGACCGCAGCTCCGGTGCCCAGCCCGCGTAGGCGTCGAGCAGCTCCTGCGGCGAGCCCTCCGCCGACCAGGACTCCCGCCGCCAGTCGCCGGCCGGGGCGGTCGCGGCGATGCTGACCGAGCGCCCGCCCGAGATCGGGTAGGCGACGCAGTGCTGGCCCGGCCCCATCCAGATGGACACGTGCGGCCGTTCCTGCGCCTCCGGCCAGGCCGACGCCGGGACGACCGCCCGGTAGATGGACTGCCCGGAGAACCGCGGCTCGTCGCCGACGGTCCGCCCGCGCACGGTCGAGCGGATGCCGTCGGCCCCGATGACGACGTCCGCCCGGAACTCGAAGCCGTCCGCGAACCGCAGCACCACCTCGTCGTCGAGCTCGTCCCGCTCGTCGCGCTCCTGGATCTCCACGCACTCCATGCCCAGGTGCAGGGCGGACTCCGGCAGTTGCTCCACCAGCGCGCTGTGCAGACCGGCCCGGTGCAAGGCCAGGTAGGGCGCCCCGTACAGCTCCGCACACGCCTCGCCGAGGACGGTCCGCGCCAGCGTGCCGCCGTCGGCCCAGTTGCGCACGTCGATCGACTCCGGCCGGACGCCGGTACGGTCCAGGCTGCGGCCGATGCCGAGCGCCAGCAGCAGCCGCGAACCGTTGGGCGAGATCTGGATCCCGGCACCGATCTCGCGCAGGTGCCGGGTGCGTTCGAACACGTCGCAGGTGAGGCCGCGCTTGGACAGGGCCACGGCGAGCGCGACCCCGGCGATACCAGCGCCGACAATGGCGATCCTTGGGGGTACCTCCGCCATGCGCTGCTCTCCTTTCATGCCTCCCGTGCCGCCCGTGACAGCCGGGACCCGATGTCTGACGGACTGCGGAAGTGGTTCAGTAGTAGAGGAGCGCCTTGCTCCAGTCCTCGTCCGGACCGAACAGGCTGCGCGGCTTCACGACGTCGTGGACGCCCGTGAGGGCCTCCAGCGGCACCAGCGAGCCGGGCGGCACCCCGTCGATCCGCGCCGGAACGGGCCCGTACTCGGCCTCGATCGCCGCCGCCAGCGCGGCGCGGGCGGCCTCCCGGTGCTCGGGGGCCACCTCGATCTCCAGCTCCAGCAGGTCGGCGCGGGCACGGGCCCGCCAGAACATGACGCCGTGCTCGACCGGCAGCCCGAAGACCAGCTCCTCCAGGCGTGCCTGGGTGACGGTCGCGGAGCCGACCCGGTGGCCGAACGAGGAACGCCCGAGCACCCGCACGGTCGGCAGCTGCCAGCCGCACGGGCAGGGCTCGTCCGAGACCTCGACGTTGTCCTCCAGGTTGTACCGCAGCAGCGGCATCGCCTGGCGGTAGAGCGGGGTGACGACCAACTGCCCGGCTCCGGAGGCGGACAGCGTGCCGGTCTCCGGGTCGTACACCTCGAAGACCGCCCGGTCCGCCCACAGGTGCAGATGCCCCTCCGGGCACTCGCCGGCCAGGCTGCCGGTCTCCGTGGAGCCGTACTCCTCGACCACCGGGACGCCCCAGATCTCGCTGATCCGGGCCCGCCGCGCCGGGCTGAGCGGCTCGCCGCCCACGAACACCGCGCGCAGTGCCGGGAAGTCCCGGTCCGGCACCAGACCCGCGGCCCGGGCGGCCGCCGCCCACAGCAGGATCTCCGTGGGCATCGACCAGGTCAGGCTGACCTCCAGGTCGTGCAGCACCCGCAGCACGCGCGAGTACGGCATCGCCAGCGAGCGGTTGTCGCCCGGGACCACGGTGGCGCCCTTGAGCCGCGCCGCCGCCTGGGCGAGATGACCGGTGATCATCAGCGCGTACGGGGTGCGGACCAGGAAGGTGTCCTCCGGGCCGATGCCGACCCACTTGCGGGCGTAGCGCTCGGCCAGGTCGGTCCAGTCCCGCTCCGTGTAGTACGAGGGGGTCGGGCTGCCCGCCGTGCCGCTGGACTCGTGGTAGGTGGCCAGTTCGGCCTTGGGCACGGCCAGCATCCCGAAGGGATAGGCGTCGCGCAGGTCCTGCTTGCCCGTCAGGGCCAGCCCCTCGAAGTCGGCGCGCGAGGCGGGCGCGGGCCCGCCGCCGAAACGCCGCTGGTAGAAGGGCGAGTTCCGGGCCCAGGCGAGCGTCTCGCGCAGCTGCTCGTCCTGCATCTTGCGGAGCTGCTCCTGGTCGCGCCAGTCGCCCAGCTGGGGGAGGTGCTCCGAGAACCGACGGCTCATGGTGACTCCAGTCCGAGAATCCGGTGGGCGTTCCGCCACAGCACCTGCTGCAGCAGCGGTTGCGGAAGCCCGAGGGCCTGGTACTTGGCCAGCTCCACCGAGGGAGGCTGGAGCGGGTGCTCGGCGGAGAAGAGCACCCGCTCGGCCCCGAGCCGCTCGATCGCGACCCGGACGGTGAAGCCGAACGCCCCGGACGTCTCCACGACGACGTTCGGGACGGGCTCCACCAGGCCGATCCCGTAGGTGTCGATCAGCCCGATGCCGAGGTGGCCGAGGACGAACACGGTCTCCGCGCGCTTCGCCGCCAGCG
The DNA here is from genome assembly GCF_039535475.1 of Streptomyces showdoensis. NCBI lineage: Bacteria > Bacillati > Actinomycetota > Actinomycetes > Kitasatosporales > Streptomycetaceae > Streptomyces > Streptomyces showdoensis. The sequence continues at coordinate 417,745 of NZ_BAAAXG010000027.1, forward strand.
CGGCGAGATCCGACACCCGGCAGCCCTCCCGGTCGAGGCACACGACGTAGACGGGGTGCCCGAACCCCGCCGCGAGGTCGAGGAACGCGGCGGTGCGCGGATCGTCCAGGGGGACGCCGTGCACCGCCGGGGAGAGCTCCAGCGCGGCGAACCGCCCGCCGTCCGCCCGGTACCCGGCGGTCCCGCGGTGCGGGTTGCCGAACCAGAACGGCGTCAGCCGGCCGCCCGAGGCCAGCGCGGCGTCCCGTACACCGGCGTTGTCCGGGTCCGAGGTCACGTGCCCGCCCTCGATCAACTGGCGGGCCAGGACGTCCAGATCGACCACTCCGCCCGCCGCGACCCCGGCGCGCCCGATGCCGCTGCCTTCCATCACGGACAGCAGGCGGCCGAGGGCGCCGGGGCCGGCGGGCAGCCTGGCGTGGAAGTCGAATACGGGCTGCCGCTCCATCAGGACGCGTCCCTACTTCTCGATGCAGAACTCGTCGATCGCGTAGCCGACGTGCCGGTCGGCGGTCGGCAGGTAGCCGAGCACCTTGTCGCCCGGCTTCAGCTCGGTGCTGTTGAGCACCGTGCCGCCGGGGCCGAGGACCCGGACGTGCCAGTCGTCCTGGAGGATCAGGTTGGCGCTCCGCCCGTCGGGCGCGACCGCGTCGATGGAGATCAGCGGGCGGGACTCGATCTTCACCCGGCCGACCGTGACCACCCGGGTCTGGCCCTTGACGTCGACCGCCAGGACCTTGCTGCCGGCCTGCAGCTCGCTCAGGTAGTTGGTGCGGTCGTTCTCGCCGGAGATCGTGTACGACATGATCGCGCCCGCGTTGACGCGGAACGGACGGGTCGGCATGTAGGGCAGCGGGTGCGTCTCGCTGACGCACAGGATCATGCCCTTGGAGTGCGAACCGACCAGGATGCCCTCGTCCTCGCGGAAGTGCGAGCAGGTGTCGACACAGGCCCGCTCGCCCATGCCGATGTGCTCGGTGCGCACCACCTCCAGCTCGGTGAGCTGCAGTTCGGCCGGCTGCGCCTCGGCGGCGGCCTTCAGCGCGGTGGCGTCGCCGACCGTCTTCGGGGCCATCATCACGCCGTCGGAGCCGTGCTCCAGGACGCCGAAGATGATGGTGGCCTCCTCCACGTCCGCGGCCACGGTGATGATGCTGCCGTCGGCCTTGGCCGCGGCGGCGAGCACGATCTCCAGCGGGATCTTGGTGGGGTCGCGGAAGAGCAGCAGCGCCCACTTCTCCTCGCGGGAGGCCACGCAGGCGTCCTCCAGCGTGTCGGCGTCGACGATCTCCACGAAGCGCCCGAACTCGACCGTCGGGTGGGCCTTGGCGAGCTCGCCCGCGTCACCCTGACGGTCGGAGAGGATCACCACGTCGGCCGGACCGAACTCGGCCGGGAGTTCTTTCCCCTGCGGAAGGAAGACCTTCTTCACGGTCGGCGGCAGGCCCTTGAGGTCCGAAAGGCTGGAGCTGACGACACCGTCGATCCGCTGGTGCACGGCCTCTTCGATGACGGCCTTCTTGGCGCTCTTCAGGGAACGGACGTCGATCCAGGTGAGCTTCACGGGTAAGGCTCCTTCTCTGTGGCACGTAAAAGGGTTCCGGTTGAGCGGCGGCGGGCCGGAGGGCTAGAGCGCGCCGGAGACGAAGGCCTCCCGGCGGGCGGAGTGCGTGCCCGGGCCCTCGCTGGTGCTGTGCACGATCTGCGAGATCTTGCGGGCCATCGCCCCGGGGTCGGGCGCCTGGAAGACGTTGCGGCCCATGGCGACCCCGGCGGCACCGCCGCGGATCGCGTCGCCCACGAAGTCCAGCACCTGGTCCTCGGCGTCCACCCGGACGCCGCCGGCCACGATCACGGGGATGGGGCAGGCCTCGACGATGTCGGCCATCTCGTCGGAGGAGCCGGTGTAGAGGGTCTTGACGATGTCCGCGCCCAGATCGGCGGCGAGCGTCGCGGTGTGCACGACCAGCTCGGGATCGCGCGGGTTGCTGATCTTGGGGCCGCGCGGGTACATCATCGCGAGCAGCGGCACGTTCCAGCGGTCGCACACGTCCGCCACCGCGCCGAGGTCGGCGATCTGCTGCCGCTCGTCCCGGGAGCCGAGGTTGACGTGCACGCTGACCGCGTCGGCGCCCTGCCGCAGGGCCTCCTCGACCCCGGTGACCAGGTACTTGGCGTCCGGGTCCGGCGCGTGGGCCGTGCTGGCGCTCAGATGCATGATCAGCGACATCCCGGTGAACCGGTCGGTCCGCACATGGCGCAGGCTCCCCTTGTGCAGCACCACCGCGTCCACCCCGTTGCCGACCAGCTGCCCGACCAGGGCGTCCAGGCCGCCCCGGGCGGTGAGCGGGCCGTCCGCGATCGAGTGGTCCAGCGGCACGACCATGAGTCTCTGGTCCCGGTGACGGAACAGGCGCCGCAGGCGCAGACTGCGCGCGGAATAGTTGACTGACACGACTGACCTCCCCAACTGGTGGCTCAGAGCGCCACGGTCTGCTCGGTACCGGCTCCGGACAGGTCGAACTCCTTGTGCAGCAGGCACAGCGCCTGCACGCGACGGTCCGCGGGCACGGTGACCGAGGCCCGTAACTGGGAGGAGGAGACCCAGCTGGTCGCGATGCCGGCGGCGGCGAGCGCCGCGGTCATCCGGGCCACGTACTCGGGCCGGTTGAGCAGCCCCATGCCGATCAGCGAGACCTTGGCCACGTCCGAGTCCACCCGGACCTCGCCGCCGTGCACGGCCACCGCCTTGTCCAGCGCGGGCCCGACCTCGGACACGTGGCTCCTGCGAATGGTGAACCCCATCCGGAACTCCTCCTCGTGGGGCCCGGACCGGGCCACCAGGTCCATCGGCACGGCGTGCCGGGCGAGGATCGACAGCACCTCGGCCGCCAGATCGCTGCGCCCCCGGGCGTGCACCAGGACCCTGGCCACATCGGGGTCCGACGTGACGGCGACGACCGCGCCCCCCGTTTCCAGCGAGGTCATCTCGCCCCCCTCTTCCTCTCCTTGTCCGACAACGGTTCCCTCCTGAGTTCCGAGCGAGGTACGGACGTGCAGCTCGACCCCGTGCAGCGCGGCGAGTTCCACCGCACGCGGGTGCAGCACCTTCGCCCCCGCGAACGCCATCTCCGCCATCATCGAGGCGTGGACGAACGGCAGTTTGCGGGCGTCGGGGACATGGGTGGGGTCCGCGCTGTAGACCCCGTCGACGTCGGTGTAGATCTCGCAGCGCCGCGCCTTCAGGGCGGCCGCCACGGCGACCGCGCTGGTGTCCGAGCCGCCCCGGCCCAGCGTGACGGTGTCCCCGCGGTCGTTGCGGCCCTGGAACCCGGTGACCACGGTGACGCTGCCCTGCTCCAGGTGCCCGTTGATCCGGGTGGTGTCGATCCGGTCGACGATCCCCGAGCCCGGCTTGCCGACCACCGCGATGCCCGCCTGGGCCCCGGTCAGCGAGACCGCCGGCACCCCCAGCCGCAGCAGGGTCAGGGCCAGCAGCGCGGCCGAGGCGCACTCCCCGGTGGCGAGGAGCTGATCGGTCTCGCGCAGGTGCTCCGTACCGAGGCCGGAGCCGCCGGCCGCGGCGGCCTGCGCGAGGAGCTCGTCGGTGGCGCCGCCCCGAGCGGACACGACGACGACGGTCGACGCTCCGCCGCGGTGCGTCTCGGCGATTCTCGCGGCCACCGCGTCGAGGCGCTCCGTGCTGGCCAAGGAGCTGCCACCGTATTTCTGAACCAGCACGCCCATGTCAGGAGCCCCCGTCGGCTGTGTCTGTCGGCTGTCAGATGCCTCCGGGTCGCGATGACCTGAAGGCGGTCTCACCCATCTGTTCGAACGGCAGGGCCAGCCTGGTCCAGCACACGGTTTCGGTCATCGCCGTTTCACGGGATATCCGGGCGACGGCGTGACGGCGCGAGATCACCGGGATCACGCGAAGTCGTGATCCCCGGGCCCCGTACGCCCCGTGAGGATGGTGGCAACGTCGCGTGTCCAAGGGGGCCGTGCAGGAGCCGAAGGAGCCGTCCGACGTGGGTGTGCAAGAGCTGCGGAGCCGCACGCGGGACGAGGCGCGCGTGCTGGTGGCCGGCGCAGGACCGGCGGGCGCGATCCTCTCGCTGGAACTGGCCCGGCACGGGATACGGAGCAGGGTGGTCGACCGGGCCGCCGCTCCGCCGCTGTTCCCCAAGATGGACTACATCAACGCCCGCAGCATGGAGCTGCTGCGCAGGCTCGGCCTCGCGGACCGGATCCGGGCGGGCGCGGTGCCCGCCGGATTCGACGCGGACTTCGTGTTCCTGACCGGCGTGGACGAGCCACCGGTCGCCGTCTGGCGCCAGCCCTCCCCGCGCGCCCAGGCCGAGCGGTACGCCGCCGCCGCCGACGACGGTACGGGGGCGGTCGAGCCGTACCTGCGGATCACCGGCTCGCTCCTGGAGGACGTGCTCCGCCAGGCGCTGCGCGAGCACCCGCTGGTGGACTTCGAGGAGAGCGTCGAGCTGACCGACCTGGAGCAGGACCCGGACGGGGTCACCGTCGCCCTCGCCGACCGCGCCGCCGCCCCGGCCGGCCGGGGCCGTGAGCTCCGGGTGGAGTACCTGGTCGGCTGCGACGGCGGGAACAGCGCGGTGCGCCGGGCGCTCGGAGTGGACCAGCCCGTCAGCGGCCCGTCCAGCAGCCGCTGTTCGGTCTACTTCCGCAGCTCCGACCCGCTGCTGCGGCGCCACGGGCGGGCGTTCATCACCACCAGCGCCCGGGGCATCACCCTGGTCTCCCGGGACGAGGGCGAGCTGTGGACGGCCTCGTTCCAGATACCCGACGGCACCCGCTTCGACGGCGATCCGGTCGCCGCGATGGGCGAGAAGCTCGGCGAGGCCTTCACCGTCGACGAGGTGCTGACGGTCAGCCACTGGACCGGCACCCTCGCCGTCACCGAACGCTACCGGGAGGGCCGGGTCTTCCTGGCCGGCGACGCCGCCCACCAGTTCTACCCCTTCGGCGGCCACGGGGCGAACACCGGCATCGCCGACGCCGTGGACCTCGGCTGGAAGCTCGCCGCCCGCCTCGGCGGCTGGGGCGGCGAGGACCTCCTCGCCAGCTACGAGGAGGAGCGGCGACCCGTCGCCCTGTTCAACAAGGAGATGTCCGCGAACCTGCTGGAGGTCTGGCGGCGCTTCGGGCAGCTCGCCCGCGACGGCGCCTCCCGCGAACACCTGGCCGGCTTCCTGGAGCGCGAGGCGTACCAGGTCGACAACTCCGGCATCCACTTCGGCCACCGCTACCACCGCTCCCGGGTCGTCGCGGCCGAACCGGGACCCGCACCGCGCTGGGACTGGACCGGCATCACCCCGCGGGTGTGGCCAGGCGGCCGGGTGCCCGCGGTGCGACTCGCCGACGGGACCCCGCTCTTCGACCGCCTGGGCCCCGGCCTGACCCTGGTCGACCTCTCCGGCACGGGCGCGGGCGCCCCGCTCGCCAAGCTCGCCGCCGAACAGGGCGTGCCGCTGGAACACCTGGCCCTCGAAGGCGCCGAGGGTGCGGCGGTCCGCGCGGTGTGGGGCGCCGGCCTGGTCCTCGTACGCCCCGACCAGCACGCCGCCTGGCGCGGCGACCGCCTCCCCGAGGACGCCCCGGCGCTGCTCGACCTCGTGCTGGGCCGCGCGAAGGCGGTCGGGGCATGAGCGAGCTCCTCGACCTGCTGCTCGACCGGGCCGTCGCGAACGGCCGCCCGGCGGACCCGGACGGCCCGCCCGCACCGGAGGCGTTCGCCCTCCTGTACCGCCCGGAGCGGACCGGCGACCGGGTGGAGATCCTGCTGGGCGACCCCGGAACCGCGGACCTGCTCTCCGAACTCCCGCTGGGGGAGCCGGGACCGGCCGGACCCGGCGAGCCCCGCCACGAACTGCTCGCCCTGATCCCGTACCGACAGATCACCGAACGCGGCTTCGTCTGCCGGGACGACCACGTGCCGATCCGCACCCTGACGGTCCGCCGGCAGGGGACCGTCGCGGTCGAGGAGGTGCTGCGACGGCTGCCGCGCGGCCCCGTCGAGCTGCGCGAGGCCGGGTTCGACCTGGACGACCAGGAGTACGAGGCGATCGTCCGCGACGTGATCAAGCAGGAGATCGGCACCGGCGAGGGCGCCAACTTCGTCATCCACCGCACCTTCACGGCCGAGCTCCCCGGCTTCGGGCCCGCGCAGGCCCTCTCCGTCTACCGCCGGCTGCTCGCCCAGAGCCAGGGCGCCTACTGGGTCTTCCTGGTGTGCACCGGAGGCCACATGATGCTCGGCGCGACCCCGGAGCGGCACATCAGTCTGGACGCCGGCACCGCGGTGATGAACCCGATCAGCGGCACCTACCGCTACCCGCCCGCGGGCCCCGGACTCGCCGACCTCGCCGCGTTCCTCCGCGACCGGAAGGAGGCCGACGAGCTCCTCATGGTGGTGGACGAGGAGCTGAAGATGATGGGCGGCTTCTGCCCGGACGGCGGCCTCGCCCGGGGCCCGTACCTCAAGGAGATGGCCCGGCTCGCGCACACCGAGTACCTGATCGAGGGCCGCACCCGGGCCGGGGTCGACACGATCCTGCGGGGCAGCATGTTCGCCCCGACCGTCACCGGCAGCCCGCTGGAGAACGCCTGCCGGGTCATCGCCCGGCACGAGCGGGCCGGCCGCGGCTACTACAGCGGCGTGGCCGCGCTGATCGGACGGGACGCCTCCGGCGAGGTCGCGCTGGACTCCGCGATCGTCATCCGCACCGCCGAGGTCGACGCCGAACGCCGGCTGCGCCTGGGCGTCGGCGCCACCCTGGTCCGCCTCTCCGACCCGGCCGCCGAGGCCGCCGAGACCCGCGCCAAGGCGGCGGGGCTGCTGGCGGCGTTCGGGGTGGAGGAGGAGGCGGACGCGCAGCACGCGGCGGAGACCTCGGAGGCCGCGGAGGCGGACCCGGCGGGTGCCGGTCCGGCGGCCGGGCCGGAGCCGGACGGGCGGGCCGTCCCGGGCCCCCGCACCGCCCCCGTACGCCTCGGTGAGCACCCCGAGGTCCGCGCGCTGCTCGGCGAACGGAACCGCTCGCTCGCCCGCTTCTGGCTGGAGCCAGGGCGCGGGGCGGCGCACCGGCCGCCGGAGCTCGCCGAGCGGCGCGGACTGGTGATCGAGGCCGAGGACATGTTCACCGCCATGCTGGCCCGCCAGCTGGAGGCCCTCGGCTGCCGCGTCGAGGTGCGCTCCTGGCGGGAGCACCCCGACCCCACGGAGTACGACTTCGCCGTGGTCGGCCCCGGTCCCGGCGATCCCCGGGACCTGGCCGACCCGAAGATCGCCGCCCTGCGCCGCGCGGTCCGCGGCCTGCTCGCCAAGGACGTCCCCTTCCTCGGGGTCTGCCTCGGACACCAGGTGGTGTCGGGCGTGCTCGGCCTGGAACTGGTGCGCAGGGACCGGCCCAACCAGGGCGTCCAGCTGCCGGTGCGGCTGCCGTGGGGCGAGGAACGGGTCGGTTTCTACAACACCTTCGCCGCGGTCGCCCCGGCGGACGCCTTCACGCTCCCGGGCCTGTCCCGCCCGGTGGAGGTGAGCCGGGACCCCCGCACCGGCCAGGTCCACGCGATGCGCGGCCCCGGCTTCGCGACCGTGCAGTTCCACCCCGAGTCCGTGCTCACCGAGCACGGCCCCGGGATCCTCAGCGAGCTGCTGTGCGGAGTCCTGGCCCCGGTGGCCCCCGTGGCCGTCTGAGCCGACGCCCGCGGCACCGCCCCGGAACCCCTTGCCCACGGACGAGGACGACGAGGAACCCCCATGCCACAGAGCCCATCCGACCGCGCCGACCGGCCGCCCGGCCGCCGGCCCACCCAGCCGGAACTCCTCCGCCACTCCGCCGTGCGGTGGCTGGCCCGCCACCTCCTGGACCGGCGGGAGGGCGGCGTGCACAGGGCCGCCCCGGCGGCCGGCGGCAGCCCCCTCACCGGGGACAAGCACCTGGCCGACCAGTCCGCGGCCGTACTCGCCCTGGCCGACAACGCGCCGGACGAACTGCCCATCGCGCTCCAGGGCCTGGAGGCCCTGCTCGACCGGGACGGCCGGCCCGGCTTCGCCGAGGTGGCGGACCGCTCCTGGCAGGTCCGGCCCGAGGGCCGGGCCCGCACCCTGCGCCACCAGTTCCACGCGGCCACCGCACTGCTCGTCGGCAGCCGGCACACCGCCGACCCGATCGCCCGGGTCAGGGCGGTCGACCTGCTCAACCGCTGCCTGAGCACCTGCCGGGACGGCGCCTTCCCCGGCGCCCTCAGCGAGGACTGGAAGCGGACCCACGACGACACCCCCTCGCCGCTCACCGCGGCCGCCGCCCTGCGCGCGCTGGCCATCGCGGACGCGCTCGGCGAGTCCGACGTGGACACCGAGCAACTCCCGCACATGGCGAACGCCCTGGGGCGGGTCGCCCACGAACTCCCCACCCCCGGCGGCGAACCGCGGATCGCGCTCGCCCTGGCCCATGCCGCCCGGCTGCTCGACTCGGCGGAACACGCCGACACCGCTCACCGCACGATGGCCCTGACGGTCCGTCATTTCACCTCCAGGGAGGCCGGGGTGGGGATCAGCGGGGGTGACGCCGGACATCTTCTGCTGGCCGGGGCGGTGCTCCGCTCGCGCGGCCACGACGACTGCGGGGCCACGGCCGTCTCCCGGGCCGCGATCGACCGGCTGGCCGACCGCCGGCACGGTGGCTTCCACACCGTTCCGGGGCAGGCCGGGGACGCGTCGGCGGTCAAGTACGCGCAGGTCCAGTCCGTGCTGGCCGGCGCCCTGTGCGCCGCGTCCGCCCTCTACCCCTCCCACCAGGGCCGGCCCGTCGGGGACGCCCGTGACGCCGATGAATGAGTCAGTGATGGCCACCGCCCCGTCCGCCGTCCCCTCCACCGCCCCTTCCGTCCGGGCGCACGCCGGTCCCCACCGCTGGACCGGGCAGCCGGCCGCCCAGAACCCGCAGTGGCGGGACCACCCGGCCTACGAGGCCGCCATGGACGCCCTCACGGCGGCACCCGCCCTCGTCCGGCCCGACGAGCTGGTGGTCCTGCGGGACGCCCTCGCGAAGGTGGCGCTCGGCGAGTGGCTGGTCGTGCAGGCGGGCGACTGCGCCGAGAGCTTCTACGAGTGCGGCCCCGAGGCGATCGGCGCCCGGCTGGAGATGCTGGACCGGTTCGCCGGGGCGCTCGGCGCCCGCACCGGGCGCCCGGTGCTGCGCATCGGGCGCATCGGGGGCCAGTACGCCAAGCCCCGGTCCAAGCCGGTGGAGCGGTACGAGGACCGGACGCTGCCCTCGTTCCGGGGGCACCTGGTCAACTCCGAGGTGCCCAGCCGGGCCGCCCGGCAGCCCGATCCGCGTCGCATGCTCTGGGCCTACCGGGCCGCTTCCCGGGTGCTCGCCCAGGTGGACGGGCACCGGTCCGCGCGGGCGGCCGCCGACGGGGCCGCGGGCCACCGGGGCCCTTCGCTCGGGCCGTGGTCCAGCCACGAGGCCCTGGTGGTCGACTACGAGGCGGGCCTGCTGCGGGAGGACCCGCGCCTCGGGACGTACCTCGCCTCCACCCATCTGCCGTGGATCGGCGAGCGCACCCGTGATCCCGACTCCGTCCACGTGCGGATGCTCGCCTCCCTCGCCAACCCGGTCGGGTGCAAGGTCGGGCCGACGGCGGACCCGGCCGCGCTGCGGCGGCTGTGCGCGATCCTGGACCCGGAGCGCACGCCCGGCCGGCTGGTCCTGATCGCGCGGATGGGCCGGGACCGGGCGGCGGAGGCCCTGCCCGGTCTGGTCGCCGCGGTGCGGGACGCCGGGCACCCGGTGGTCTGGCTCTGCGACCCGATGCACGGCAACACGGTCACCGCGGCCAACGGCCTGAAGACCCGTCATCTCGACACGCTCGTCGAGGAGGTGCGGATCTTCCTGCGGACCCTGGCCGAGCAGGGCGTGCCCGCGGGCGGCGTCCACCTGGAGGCCGCGGGGGAGCCGGTCACCGAGTGCGTCGGGGGCGCCGTCACGAGCGAGCGGGAGCTGACGCGGCGCTACACCACGCTGTGCGACCCGCGGCTGAGCCCCGAGCAGGGGCTGCGCCTGATCGACAGCTGCTTCTGAGGCGCCCCGCACCCGTCCCGCATCCGTCCGGCACCCGTCCCGCATCCGTCCGGCATCCGTCCCGCATCCGTCCGGTGTCCGGGGCGCCTCCGTCCCGGATGCGTCCCGGATGCGCCTCGGGCATGCCCAGGGCGTGCCCTTGGGGTGTCCGAAGTGTGTCCGGGGTGTGTTCGAGACGTGTACTAAGCAGCTTCGGAGAGTGTCCGAATAGCTTCCTTGGCCGCTTTCGTCCGGCGGGGACCTGATGGATTCCTCTCCCCGGCGGCGCGATTCTTTCCCGCCACGCCGACGCGTCCCGGACCGCTCCCGACGCCCCGTCAGGCCTCCGGCGTGCGGCGCGAGTTCGGCGACGGTGGGACGCGGGTGCGCCGGCGCGCGGCGACACCATCGGATCGGCGTGAAATGTCCGCGATCCGATCACGCCACAGGTGCGAGGATCGGTCATGGCCGGGCGTCGCGTGGTATCGGCTCGATCGAGGGAGACTCGCCCGGTCGCAGTTCAGAGGTTCGAACAGTAGCCTGGCGCCGTGTGCGACGATGACGGCGCGACGTGAGTGACGCAGCTCACGAGGCGTGCTGGGTGCATCCATGAGAAGTGGTGCGTGAGTTGGGGGAGGACACGCATATGCCCGTGGGACGCATGGTCGGCAGAGACGCCGAACTGGCCCGCATCCGCACAGCGCTCGACAATACGATGGCCGGCGTCGGTGAATGTTTGATTATTGAAGGTTCACCCGGAATTGGGAAGAGCCGGCTCCTCACGGCCGCCAGCGACTACGCCACCGAACTCGGCATGGCCACGGCCGCCGGACGCGCCACCAAACTGGACCACGTCGCCCCCCTGAGCACCCTGCTCGGCGCCCTCAGGAACAGCTGCCCGCTGGTCGTCGACAACTTCGACCAGCTCGGCGACCCCGCCTCCAACCGCTTCTGGCTGATCGACCAGCTCGGCGACCGGCTGGAGCGCTACGTCGCCGAACGGCCGCTCCTCATCACCCTCGACAACGTCCAGTGGGCCGACGAACTGACCGCGCTGGCGCTCCGCCTGCTCGTCCCCTCGCTCACCTCCTCGCCCGTCCTGTGGCTGCTCGCCTGCCGCACCGCACCCTCCCGCTCGCCCGGGCGCAGCGCCGTGGAGCTGCTGCTCCAGGAGGGCGTCGAGCGCATGGAGCTGCGGTCCCTCGACGACGACGCGGTGCACGCCCTGTGCCGGGAGATCCTCGGCGCGGAACCCGACCGCGAGCTCCTCGCCCTGGCCCGCCGCAGCGCCGGCAACCCCTTCCTCCTGGAGGAGCTGCTGAGCGGACAGCGCGCCGGCGGCGCCCCGCTGCCGGCCGTCGGCGGCCTGCCCGGCGGCGGCTTCGGCGACCGTCCGGCCGGCGTCGACCTCTCCGCCGGCTTCGTCGACGCGGTCCAGCGGCACCTGCAGAGCCTCTCGCCGGACGCCCACCGATTACTGGAGGCGGGCGCGGTCCTCGGCCGCCCCTTCACCGTGCACGAGGCCGCCGGCCTGTGGGGCCGCCGGGCCGTGGAGCTGGTGGCCGCCGCCGAGGAGGCCATGCAGCAGGACGCCCTCATGGAGACCGGCACCGAACTCGCCTTCCGGCACGACCTGATCCGCGAGTCCGTGCTGAGCGCCCTCCCCGGCCCGGTGCGCAAGGTGCTGCACCGCGAGGCGGTCACCGTCCTGCGGGCGGAGAACCGCCCGGCCAGCGAGATCGCCGAACACCTCATCCGCGGCAGCTCGCACTGGAACAGCCAGACCGTCGACGCGCTGCGCACCACCATCACCCAGCTCGCCCGGACCTCCCCGAGCACGGCCGCCGACCTGGCCCTGCGCACCCTCAAGGCGATCGGCGAGGACCACCCCGTACGCCCGCGGCTGGCGGCGGAGGCGGTCGGCCTGCTCTCCACCGTCGGACGGCTCGCCGAGGCGCAGGAGCTCGGCGAATCCGCGCTCAAGACCGGCATGCACCCCGAGACCGAGGCCATGCTGCTGTACGGACTCGCCTCCGCGCTCAAGCACGCGGGTCAGGACGTGGCGGCCGTCCGCTACACCGAGCGGGCGCTCGCGCTGCCGAGCGTGGCCGACGCGGTCCGTGCCCGGGTGCTGGCCATCCAGGCCCACGCCCTGCTCAACGCGGGCGGGCTGCGCGAGGCGACCGTCGCCGCGGACCAGGCGGTGCTGCTCGCCCGCAGCGCGGCGGAGTACCCGTCGATGGCCCTCGGCATCGCCGCCCAGAGCATCGCCGCCCAGTCCTCCGGCGACATCTCCGGCGCCATCACCCTGGCCGGCGAGGCGGTCCAGATCGCCGACGAGTACGGCGGCGAGGCCGCCCAGCTCCACCCGCGGCTCTGGCTCGGCTCCGCCATGGCGGCGGCCGACCGCTTCACCGAGGCCGCCGCCGTCTACGAGTACGGCCAGCGCGAGGCCCACCGCTTCGGCACCGCCTGGTCGCAGCCGCTGTGGCACTACCACCGGGCCGAACTGTGGCTGGCCCGCGGCCTGATCGACGACGCCTTCGCGGAGGCCGAGGCCGGACTGCGGATGGCCGAACAGCTCACCACCATGGCCATGGGCGTCCCCCTGCTCGCCACCCTCGCCCGTCTGGCGCTCTGCTCCGGCGACCTGGAGACGGCCCGCAGCCGCCTCGACCACGCCCGCCGGCTCGACGCGGACGGCATCGGCTCCCGGATCGAGGACCTGGCGTGGTGCACGGCCCTGCTCCTGGAGGCCGAGGGCCGCCCCGAACAGGCCCTGGAGGCGCTGAAACCGCTGCTCGACAGCCTGCCGGGCCGGCTGCTGCTGTTCACCCAGGAGCCCGGCGCCGCCCCGCGCGTGGTCCGGCTGGCCCTGCGCGCCGGGGCCCGTGACCTCGCCGGCGTCGTCGCGGACGCCATCAGCGGGCTGGCCCGCCGCAACCCGGGCTTCGTCTCCCTGTCCGCGGCCGACACCCACACCCGCGGACTGCTCGAAGGGGACCCGGCGATGCTGCGGGCCGCCGTCGAGGCGTACCAGGACAGCCCGCGCACCCCGCTGCGCGCCGAGGCCCTGGAGGACCTCGGCGCGGCGATGCAGACCACCGGCCACCGGCACGAGGCCACGGACCTGATCCGCGAGGCCTTCGACCTGTTCACGACGGCGGGCCTGCGCATGGACGCCGACCGGGTCTCCGAACGCCTCGGCCGGCCCCCGGGCGTCCGGACGGCGGCGGGCCCGCCGCAGCTCGCCTCCCTGGCCTGGAGCCAGCTGACCCGCTCCGAGATCAAGGTCGCCCGGCTGGTCGCCGAGGGCCTCACCAACCGCGAGGTGGCGGCCCGGCTGTTCCTCTCCCCGCACACGGTGGACAGCCACCTGCGCCACATCTTCTCCAAGCTGGGCCTGTCCAGCCGTGTCGCCCTGACCCGCTGGGTCCTCAAGCAGGACGCCGCCGCGGAAGCGGAGGCCTGACCGGGCGGGCGGGGGAGCCGCCGCGGCCGTCCGGGCCGCGGCTCACAGCCAGCCGGACCGCTGCGCCTGCAACGCCATCTGGAAGCGGTTCGCCGCCCCCAGCCGGGCCATCAGGATCTGCAGGCGCCGGAAAAGGGTCCGGCGGCTGATCCCCAGCTCCCGGGCGATCACCTCGTCGCCCGCGCCGCCCGCCAGGAGCCGCAGCAGCCGCCGGTCCGCCGGCGCGAGTCCGCCCGGGCGGGCGTCGTGCCCGTGGAACGGCAGCGCGTTCCGCCAGCACTGCTCGAACAGCGCCACCAGCGCGGACAGCAGCCCGCACGGCTGCACCACCAGCATCGTGTTGACGACGTCCGCCTCCTTGATGGACAGCGACACCAGCGCGTACGCCTCGTCGATGATCAGCAGCTTGACCGGCACCGACGGCAGCACCCTGGCCTGCTCCCCGGCCTCGATGCACGGCTCGATCACGTCCTTCAGATGGCCCGGGTGCTCCAGCGACTCCCGCGAGTACACGACCCGCTGCCGCACCCCCCGCGCCAGCGTGGCCAGCGAGTCCTCCGTCGCCCCGACCAGCGGCACGTACGGCGGGGACTCGAACTGCCGGATCTGCTCCCGGGCGCTCGCCCAGGCGTGCCGCATCCGGCGGCCGATCGCGTCGCCGGTGACGACCTCCACCAGATCGTCGTTGTACGCGGCGAGCCGGTGCCGCCGGAACGAGTCGAACGCGCCGCCCACGGCGATCCGCGACTCCTCCAGCTCCGCCGCCCGGTGCCGGGCCAGGATCTCCAGCCCCGCCGCCGGGGGCACCGGGGCCACCACGTCCCCGGCCCCCTCGGCGGCACTCGCCAGACCGGCGTCCACCAGCTCGTCGTAGGCGGCGGCCAGCGCCGCGCCGCCGAGCCCGGCCGCGCTCCCGATCTCGCCCAGCGGCGCGGGCGCCCGGTCCAGCAGGGCCAGATAGACCCGGACCGCCGTCTCGTCGATGCCCAGCAGCCGGAGCGCCTCGCCGAGTCTCGCGTTCGTCATGCCTCGCATTATCGACCCTCCACGCCCTCCGGTGGCCGATCAGTGCCACTGGCACTCTCCGGCCCCCACGGCCGTCGCCGAGGACTACCGTCCAGGACGACGCCGAGCACGGCGGCGCGGGCGCGCCCCGGAGCACGGGGGCGGGGCGCGCCCTGCCCCGCGCCGCCCGGCGCGACCAGCACCCACCGCGAAGAAGGGACACATCGTGGCCAAGGGCCGGAAGAACGGTCTGTACGACGGGATCTCCGAGGAACTGTCCGCGCTGATGCGCACGGGCTGGGCCGACACCGAGCGGCACGACCTCGAACCGGACGCGCAGGCGCCCTACGCGGCCCGCCGCCGCGAGGCGCTGTCCGCGCGCTTCCCGGGCGAGCGCCTGGTCGTCCCGTCGGGCAGGCTCAAGGTCCGCTCCAACGACGACACCTACCCCTTCCGGCCGTACACCGGCTACGTCCACATGACCGGCGACCAGGCCCGCGAGTGCGCCCTGGTGCTGGAGCCCCGCGCCGAGGGCGGCCACGACGCCGTCCTGTACACGCTGCCGCGCGACGGCCGGGACACCGACGAGTTCTGGATCGGCTACACCGCCGAACTGTGGATGGGCCGCCGCCGCTCGCTCGCCGAGTCCGAGCGCGTCCTGGGCCTGCCCTGCCGCGACGTGCGCACGCTCGCCGCCGACCTGGCCGCCGACACCGAGGTCCCCACCCGCGTCGTCCGCGGT
Organism: Streptomyces showdoensis; assembly: GCF_039535475.1. NCBI lineage: Bacteria > Bacillati > Actinomycetota > Actinomycetes > Kitasatosporales > Streptomycetaceae > Streptomyces > Streptomyces showdoensis. The sequence goes on from NZ_BAAAXG010000027.1 coordinate 433,067, forward strand.
CTCGACCCGGCCCTGGAGTCCGCCGTCACCACCGACGAGGACCGCGACGACGAGCTCGAAGAGGTCCTCAGCGACCTGCGGCTGGTCAAGGACGCGTGGGAGCTCGCCGAGATGCGCAAGGCCGTGGACTCCACGGTCCGCGGCTTCGACGACGCGATCCGCGAGCTCTCCAAGGCGATCGCCACCTCCGAGCGCTGGATCGAGGGCACCTTCTACCGCCGGGCGCGCCTGGAGGGCAACCACGTCGGCTACGGCACGATCGCCGCCGCCGGCGAGCACGCCACGATCATGCACTGGACCTCCAACGACGGCCCGGTGCGCCCCGGCGAGCTGCTGCTCCTCGACGCCGGCGTGGAGACCCACAGCCTCTACACCGCCGACGTCACCCGCACCCTGCCCATCAGCGGCACCTTCACCGAGGTGCAGCGGAAGGTGTACGACGCGGTGTACGAGGCCCAGCAGGCGGGCTTCGACGCCGTGAAGCCGGGCGCCGCCTACCGCGACTTCCACGTCGCCTCGCAGCGCCACCTCGCGGAGAAGCTGGTCGAGTGGGGCTTCATCGAGGGCCCGGCCGAGCGCGCGTACGAGCTCGGTCTGCAGCGCCGCTTCACCATGGCCGGCACCGGCCACATGCTCGGCCTGGACGTGCACGACTGCGCCCACGCGCGCAACGAGGAGTACGTGGACGGCGTCCTGGAGCCCGGCATGGTCCTCACCGTCGAGCCGGGCCTCTACTTCCAGCCCGACGACCTGACCGTGCCGGAGGAGTGGCGCGGCATCGGCGTCCGCATCGAGGACGACCTGGTGGTGACGGCCGACGGACACGAGAACCTGTCCGCGGGCCTGCCGCGCACCGCCGACGAGGTCGAGGCCTGGATGGCCCGCACCGCGGGCTGACTCCGCGGCACGTGAGCACCCGAGGCCCCGGGGTCCGGCCGGACCCCGGGGCCTCGCGCGTCCCGCCGGCGTCACCGCCGGGCGCCGAGCACCTCCCGCAGCAGCCCGCCGGACAGCCGCACCCCGTCCTCGGTGAGCAGCGACTCGGCGTGGAACTGCATCGAGGCGAAGTGCGGGCCGCGCAGCGCGTGCACCTCGGAGGTGACCGGGTCCCGGCTCACCTCCACCGGGCCCACGCCCTCGCAGTCCAGCCTGTCCTCGGGGCTGCGCGCGGCGAAGGTGTTGTAGAAGCCGACGCGTTCGCGGGCGCCGAAGAAGTCGATCTCCTGCTGGACGCCCTGGTTGGGCACGTCCCTGCGCACCAGGGGGAGGCCGAGGCGCAGGCTGAGCGCCTGGTGGCTGAGGCAGACCGCGAGGAAGGGACGCCGCTCGGCCAGCAGCGTGTCGATCGCCCCGCGCAGATGGGCGATCTTCGGGTGGGCCGTCTCCCGCGGGTCGCCCGGACCCGGGCCCATCACGACGAGGTCGTGGCCGTCGAAGGCGTACGGCTCGTCGAAGCGACGGACCGTCACCTCCAGGCCGAGGGAGCGGAGCTGGTGGTCGATCATCGAGGTGAAGGTGTCCTCGGCGTCCACCACCAGGACCCGCTTGCCCGCGAGGTCCGGCACGGACCGGTCCCGCTCCGCGTGGCCGGTGAACCAGAAGCCGGCGAGGGGGGAGTTGCGCCGCTCCAGCGTGGCCCGGACCTCGGGGTGGTGGTCGAACCCGGCGGCACCCGCGCCGGGCCCGCGCCCGCCCGCCGGGCCCGGCTCCTGGAGCGCGGCCAGCAGCCCGGCCGCCTTGGCCCGGGTCTCGGCCACCTCCGACACCGGGTCGGAGTGGCGCACGAGCGTGGCGCCCACGCCGATCCGCACCCGGCCGGACCGGTCGATGTCGGCGGTGCGGATGAGGATCGACGAGTCCAGCGCCCGCTCGCCGCGGGCGTCGCGGCCGATCAGGGCCACCACGCCGCTGTAGTAGCCGCGGCCCTCGGGCTCGTACCGCTCGATGACCCGGCAGGCGCTCTCCAGGGGGCTGCCGGTGACCGTCGGGGCGAACATCGACTCCCGCAGGATCTCGCGCGGGTCCCGGGTCGTGTGTCCCTCGATGAAGTACTCGGTGTGCGCGAGCCGGGCCATCTCCTTGAGATAGGGGCCCACCACCCGGCCGCCGCCCTCGCAGATCCGCGCCATCATCTTGAGCTCTTCGTCGACGACCATGAAGAGCTCGTCGGCTTCCTTCCGGTCCGAGAGGAAGTCCATCACCCCCGGCAGGGTGGGGCCGGAGGGCGGATACCGGTAGGTGCCGCTGATCGGGTTCATCACCGCGTTGCCGCCCCGCACGCTGATGTGCCGCTCGGGCGTCGCGCCCACGAAGGTCCGCTCGCCGGTGTGGACGACGAAGGTCCAGTAGGCGCCCGACTCGCCCCGCAGCAGGCGCCGGAAGAACGACAGCGCGGTGTGCGGGGTGTAGCCGGTGATGTCGGTGACGAAGGAGCGCTTGATGACGAAGTTGGCGCCCTCGCCCGTGCCGATCTCGTCGGCGATGACCCGCCGGACCGTCTCCGCGTAGGTCTCGTCCTCGACGTCGAAGTCGCCTCCGGCGAGGTCGATGGGCAGGTCGGGGAGCCTGCGCAGGACCTCGTCGAGGGGGACGACGGCCTGCTCGGCGACGCTCATCGCGATCAGCGGCTCGCCGTCGTCCGGCGCGGCGAAGCCGCGCTCGGCGATCTGCCGGTACGGGACCAGGGTCAGCAGCTCGTGCCGCGGACCCCCGCCCGGGGCCGGCGCCCGGTCGGGCAGCGGGAGGTCCGCCAGCGTCGCCGGGGTCGAGATCCGGCCGAGCAGGACGTCCACGGTGCCCGCTCCGGCGCTCTCCGGGCGGTGCAGCAGCGCGTAGGGGGGCGGGTCGGCGGCGAGCACCGCGGCCAGCAGGTCGGCGGGCGCGTCGGTCATGCGGTGGCTCCCGCGGTACGGGCCGCCCCCAGCTGGGCGAGCACGGTGTCGGTGGTCGTGACGACGGCGCAGCGCTCGGCCGCGTACGTGACCGCCTGCCGGTGGTACGCGGCGGAGAAGTCGGCGACCGCGTCGGCGACGAAGAAGGGCTGGATGTCGTTGGTGAACGCCTCGACCGCCGTCATCAGCACACCGACGTGCGCGTACACCCCGCACACCACCAGCTGGTCGCGGCCCCGCTCGCGCATCCACTCCAGGAGCCCGGAGCGGAAGAACGCGCTGTAGCGCCACTTGGTGAACACCTGGTCGTCCGGCCCCGGCGCCAGCGGCTCGACGACCTCGCGGTCGGCGGGGTCGACGCGCATGCCCGGACCCCAGAAGTCCTTGAGCAGCCCGCGCTGTTCGTCGTCCATCCCACCGGGCTGCGCCGTGTACGCCACCGGCATCCCCGTCGCCACGGCCCGCTCGCGCAGCAGGGCGGCGTTGCGCACCAGCGGCTCGCGCAGGGGAGCGGGGAACGGGCGCAGGAAGTAGCGCTGCATGTCGTGGACGAGCAGCACCGCGCGGTCCGGATCGGCGGACCACCGGGCGGTGTTGCCGGGCAGTTCGTCCGCGGACGGCAGCGCGTACGGCTCGATGGGGGGTATGCCCGCCATGACTGATCTCTCCTTGGGGGGAGGTGGGGTGGGGTGCGTGAGGGGTGGGTGCCGGGGGCGCCCCCGTGGGACCGCCGGGGGTCGGGGGGCGCCGCGCGCGGCGGGCCGTCGTGGCTAGGCGGCCGCGGGCTGGGCCGTCCTGGCGGCCTTCCACCAGGACGAGACCACGGACAGGGCCTGGCCGGGGTTGAGCCGCGGGTCGCAGCAGCTGGTGTACCGGGTGGGGACGAGGTCGACCTCGGAGGCGTCCAGGACGCACTCGGTGACGTCGTCGGGGGTGGTCTCCAGGTGGAGTCCGCCCGCCACGCCGCCGCCGGCGGCCACCGCGTCCCGGAACTCGTCGGCCTCCCGCGAGACCGTCTCCAGATAGCGGGACTTGAGGCCCGTGGGGGTGCTGACCGTGTTCCCGTGCATGGGGTCGGTCAGCCAGATCACCGGGTGCCCGGCGGCGCGCACGGCCGCGACCAGGGAGGGCAGCCGCTCGGCTACGGTCCCCGCGCCCATGCGGGCGATGAGGGTGAGCCGGCCCTCCTCGCGCCCGGGGTCGAGCCGCTCGCACAGGGCCAGCAGCTCCTCGGCCGTCATGTCGGGTCCGACCTTGCAGGCCACCGGGTTGACGACCTCCGCGAGCAGGGCGACGTGGGCGCCGTCGAGCTGCCGGGTGCGGTCGCCGATCCACGGCAGGTGGGTGGAGGTGAGGAGGAGGCGGCCGTCGGGCTGCCGGCGCAGCATCGGGACCTCGTAGTCCAGCAGCAGCGCCTCGTGACTGGTCCACACCGGCGCGCCGATGCGGGGGCCGGCGTGGGAGTCGAGCCAGCCGAGGCCGGCCATGACGGCGCGGGCGGCCTGGTAGCCGGTGAGCAGCCGCTCGGGATCGGGCCGCCGGGACTCGGGGTCGGGCTCGGGGCTGTTGACCATGTGGCCTCGGAACACCGGGAGTTCGAGCTCGCCGACCCGCTCGGTGGGCCGGGAGCGGGGCTTGCCGTACTGGCCGGCCATCCGGCCGATGCGGACGACCGGTCTGGTCGTGGCCATCTCCAGCTGTCCGGCGAGGACGTTCAGCAGGCCGGCCTTGCGGGCGACGTGGCCGGGGGTGGACTCGGCCGTGTCCTCGGCGCAGTCACCCGCCTGCACCACGTGGGCCTCGCCGACCGCGACCCGCGCCAGCATGGACCGCAGGGTGCGTACGTCCTCGGCGTCGACGAGGGCGGGCAGCGCGGCGAGTTCCTTGCGGACCCGCAGCACGTGCGTCTCGTCCTCCCACGGGGGCTGCTGCAAGGCGTTGTCATAGCGAATGTCGAGCAGGGCGTCGTCCATCGGATTCTCCAATCGCGAGGCGGCACACGGCGGTGCGGGACGCGAAGAAGGGAATGGGAAGAGGGAAAGGCGAAGCGGGGAAGAAGCGCGCCGGGGGCGTGAATAGGCAGGGCGGGTATTCCTGCTCGCACTAGATCGTCCGACGGATTCCGGGGCGCGGGCGGAAACGGGATCGGTATCCGTCAGGTGACGCGCTATCCGTCAAGTGGCCGACGATCCGTCAAGTACGTTTGTGCGCACCGACATTGATAAGGCGGCGTGAACGCGAAATGACCGGCGGGCCGACGGTGGGGAGTCCGTCGGCCCGCCGGTCGCGGGAGGGGAGAAGGGGAGAAGTCGAGAAGGGGAGAAGTCGAGAAGTGGGGAAGGGGAACGGGCGAACGGGGAGGCGCGGGTCAGGCGACCTGATGGGCGCGTGCGTCGCTCCTGGCCAGGGCGACGATCGCGTGCGCGGCCGAGGCGAGGGTGATGTGCCGGTGCCAGCCGCCGAAGGACCGTCCGGAGAAGTCCCGGATGCCGACCCGGTCGGCGATCTCGGTGAAGTCCCGGTCGACGCGGTCGGCGAGGCGGGTCAGCCGCACCAGGGAGGCCGGCGAGGTCGTGGTGAGGTTGGTCAGCCAGAGCTTGGCGGGCCAGCGGCCGCTCTCGTCGCCCACGCCGAGGAGGAGCACCTCGCCCTGCCCGGACGGGGCGCCGGGCAGCGCCGGTCCGGTGACCCGTACGGTCGCGGCCCAGTGGGTGCGGGGCCGGCCGCCCGGCTCGGAGGAGGTGATCGTGACCGGGCGCCGGAGGTCCTTGGCCATGATCATGATCTGTTCGGCGGTCAGCGGCGCCCGCCCGGCGGCGGGCAGGGCGGGGTCCGCGACCGTCAGCGGCTGGTCCTCGCAGACGCTCACCAGCAGGGGCATGCCGGTGGCGTGCAGCTTCTCGAAGATGGGTACGGCGTGGACCTCGCAGGAGTCGAGGACGAACGGGCGCACCGGTAACTGCCAGCGGGTCACGGCCTCCAGGCACGCCTCGACCACGGACTCGCTCAGGGTCTCCACCGGCACGTCGTCGGGGATGGCCACCTGGCTGCGGCGCAGGTCGTCCTTGAGCCAGGCCTGGGGGAGGTGCAGGCGCCAGTTCACCGGGGTGCTGGAGGTGTCCGAGGCGGCCCACACGCCCACCGCGCGCTGGGCGTTGAGCATCTGGCCCAGGGTCGGGAAGAAGTGCTTGTCCACGCCGACCGAGTGGCGGCCGGTCTTCGGGATGATGACCGGCTGCACCACCCAGGCCTGCGGCGGGCGGGCGTCGACCCAGTGGTCGGCGAGGGCCCGGCGGATGGGGATCCAGTCCCAGGTGGACGCCGAGATGAAGTGGTGGAGGTTCTGCTCGGAGGCCTGCTCGCCGAGCAGCGCGGCGATGTTGCGCACGGACTTGCGGCCCGGTGTCTCCAGCAGGCCGCGCAGGTACTGGACGGCCTTCCTGCACTGGTCGTTCCGGGACAGCGAGGTGAAGAGCGTCGAGGAGAACTCGGAGAGGACGGCGTCATGAGTGCCGGCCGGGAAGGCGCTGGGGCTGGGTGTGGGGGCGGGGGCGGGGTGGGTCCCTCGTGCCGGGGCGGCGGGACGCGGGTCGACGCTGAGCATGAATCTCCTCACTACTGATCCAGCCCGTGCTCGCGAACATCGACTCTGATCGAACAGGAGCACGGGGTGAGCCCGGCTCGACAGTAAGGGGCGGTGGGCCGGGTGATCCATCACGAGCAGGAGGAGAGTGTCAGGTTACCGAACGGTAGTCCCGTTGATGTGGGTGACATCACCGCCGCGGTCCCGCGCCGGGCCCGGTCCCGCGCCGTCGCGACGGCCAGATGGGCCACCGAGGCGAGCGTGATGTGCCGGTGCCATCCCGGGAACGAGCGCCCGGCGAAGTCCCGTAACCCCACGTCGTCCGCTATCTCGGCGGAATCCCGCTCCACGACGCCGGGCATGCGGGTGAGCCGCAGGGCGGGGGCGAGCAGGGAGGAGGAGAGGTTGGTGAGCCAGAGCCGGCGCCCACCGGGCCCGTCCGGGTGCCACTCGCCGAGGAGGGTCATGCGCGCCCGGCCCGACCGTGACACCACCACCGGGACCGCGGCAGCCGTCGTGCGCCCGTCGCCGGGATCCACCCGCTGCCGCAACTGGGGCAGGGACTCGGCCAACTCGCCCGCCGTGCAGTGCAGATCCCCGTACCGGGGAAGGGACGAGCGGTCCAGTCGTACGGGCGCCGCCGGATCGACCCGCACCAGGAACGGCAGCCCCACGGCCCCCAGGGACCGGGCGACCGCGATGCCGTCCGCCTCCGCGACGTCCACCACCACGGGGAGCCGCGCCGTGCACCGGATCTCCGAGAGGGCGGCGACGGCCTGGCGCACGCACTCCTCGACGCCGCAGGCGACGGCGTCCGCCGGGACGCTGGCCCGTTCGCGCAGGGGTTCGGCCGTCCAGCGGTGGGACAGGCACAGCTGCCAGTCGACCGGCACCGCGGAGCGCTCCGAGGCCAGCCAGGTCCCCACCGCGCGCTGGCCGTTGACCGTGCCGAGCGGGGTGCGCTGCGGATCGGCGCCCACCGAGTGCGGTCCGGCCTTGGGGATCAGCGTGGAGCGGATCACCCAGGCCTCGGGGCCCAGGGTCCGCTGCGCCTGCCGGGCCAGCGCGTGCCGGATCGGCGTCCCACTCCCAGGGGGAGGTGGTGATGAAGTGGTGGACGCTCTGCTGTGCCGACGCCCCCTCGAACTGTGCCGCGAGGCTCCGCAGCGTCTTGCGCCCCGCCACCGACAGCAGTCCGCGGACGTACTGTTCGGCCTTCACCCGCTGCCCGTTGCGGTGCAGCGAGCCGAACAGCCGGCGGCAGGACTCCTCGTCGAGCCCCGCCGGCGGCCGTCCGGTCGCCGCGCTCCCGTCTTCCCTCGGGTTCCCCATCGCGCGCCGTGACCCCCTGCCCAGAGAAAGAGGACTTCCGTCCGGTTTCTTTATACGACGCGCTCGCGGGGGGACCGCACATTCGCGCCAAACCTGACATGGCGTTCGAGGGTGGCAAGGCCCGGCCGGAGGGGGTCCGGGAGGGTCGCAGGTGACAACAGGCCCCGCTTTACTGTTGCTTGGGCTTACATTTACCTATGACCAAAATCGAACGTACATCCCGTAGTTCAACGGTGCACCGGGTATGTCTGGACCGAACCGAACCAGGGGGAACCTTGTCCGACGCCGCGCTCGCCCCGACCGCCTCTCTCGTCCCTTCCACCCCTCTGACCTCCCTCCCGCCCGCACCCCCGACGGCGCCGCTCGCCGCCTACGCGCACCTGCGTCGGGAGGAGCACCTCCTCGTGACCGGCTGGGAGAGACGGTCCCCCGGCGAGGTCGTCCTGGGCGTCAGATGGCCCGCGGTGCAGGGGGAGTTACCGTACGACCCGCGCGTCCTGGCCCAGACCGTCCGGCAGTGCGGACTGGTCGTCGCGCACGCCGTGCACGAGGTCCCGCTGACCCACCAGACCATGCTCAGCACCCTCGACCTCGCCATAGCCGCCGGCCTGTGCGTCCCCCGCGGCCAGGCCACCGCCCTGGACGTCCACGTCGCCGTCCGGGACGCCGGGGCCGGCCGGCGGACGGCCGGATCTCTCCACATGACCTTTCGGATCCTTGCGGGCGGAACCATCGTGGCCCGCGCCGAGAGCGAGTTCACCTGGATCTCGGAACGGGTGTACGCGCGGGTCCGCGGTCCCCGCCGGGACGTGGCGTGGGGCGGCTGGGAGCTCCCGCCGCCCGTGGACGCCCGGCTGGTCGGCCGGGCGTCGCCGGGGGAGGTGATGCTGGCCGCCGGGGACCGGCCGGACCGCTGGCTGCTGCGCAACGACCCGGGGGACCGGCTGCTCTTCGACCACCCGGTCGACCACGTGCCCGGCCTCGCGCTGCTGGAGGCCGCCGACCAGGCGGCCCGCGCCCTGCGGGCCCCGGCCCCGTTCGAACCCGTCGCGATCGAGGCCTCCTACCGCAGGTACGTCGAGTTCGACCGGCCCTGCTGGATCGCGGCCGCGCCGCTGCCGGAGCCGGGCGCGGTGCGGGTCCTCGGGACGCAGGAGGGGGAGGAGGCCTTCCGCGTCGACTTCCGTACGGGGCGGCTGACCGTACGAGCGGCGGCGTCCCGGCCCGTACGCACGACTCGGCCCTGCGTTCCGCCCCCGTGGTGAAGGGGCCGGTCCGCAGGGCCGGGAGTGTCCGTGCGTTACGGCGCGGCCGTCAGGCTCTCGGCCTCCGCCGGCTCCTCCTTCGTCTCCTTCGGGACCCAGCGCAGCGCCAGGACGCCGAGGGCCAGGCAGAGCAGGCTCGCCACGCCGACCGCCACGTGCAGACCGGTGAGGAAGGCGTCCTCGGCCTCGGCGACGACGGCGGGGGAGAGGCCCGGCTTGTCCAGCGTCTCGTTGAGCGTGCCCGCGATGTCGGGGCCGAACAGCCGGAAGCAGACCGCCGCCAGCGAGCCGAGCAGCGAGATGCCCAGCGCGTTGCCCAGCTCGTTGCTGGTCTCGGCGAGCGAGGCGGCCGAACCCGCGCGCTCCGGCGGGACCGCCGCGACGGCGGTGTCGGCGACCAGGCTGAAGGAGAGGCCGTAGCCGACACCGGCGACGATCGTGGAGGCGATGAACGCCGCCACGCCGTGTTCGGTGGTGGTCGCCAGGAGGAGCAGCAGGCCGACGCCCATGAAGAAGTGGGAGGCGATGAGCGCCGACCGGGTGCCGATCCGCTCGGCGATGACGCTCGTCTTGATGCACACGACGGTCAGGACCGCCGCTCCGGGCAGGGCCAGCAGGGCCGCCGCGAGGACGCTGTAGCCGAGGACCGACTGGAGGTAGATGCCGCTCAGGTAGCCGGCGGCGGCCCAGGCGACGAGCGTCAGCAGACCGGTGAGGATGGCCACCGTGAACACCCGGTCCTTGAACAGCCGCAGGTCGAGCAGCGGGTGCTCCAGGTGGAACTGGCGGCGCACGAACCACACCAGGAGGGCGACGCCGACGACACCGGTGACGGCCTGCACGGGGGAGAAGCCCTCCGCCGCGGCCGTCTTGATCGAGTAGACGGCCAGCAGGATGCCGACGGCGGACAGGGCGACGCTGAGGGCGTCCACCCGGCCCGGGTTGGTGGTGCGGACCTCGCGCAGCAGCACCGGCGCGAAGGCGAGGAACAGCACGACGACCGGCAGGTTGATGAGGAAGACCGAGCCCCACTCGAAGCGGCTCAGCAGCAGTCCGCCGATGACCGGTCCGGCCGCGAATCCGGCGGCGAACGTGGCCGCGAAGATGCCGATGGCCTGCGAGCGCTGGCGGGCGTCGTGGAAGAGGTTGCTGATGATGGCGAGGCCGGCGGGC